>CP136571.1:2295277-2611388 GCA_035192965.1 Fuscovulum sp.
AACACGATCAAGTCGTCGACCGGGTACAAAACACGTCCGTTCGACAGCGTCCTGCGCGAAGTCCGCGAATTCTTTGCCATCCACAAGGCCGAAGGCACGATCCCCGGCGGCGTGCATTTCGAGATGACGGGCAAGGACGTGACCGAATGCACCGGCGGTCTGCGCGCCGTCACCGACGAAGATCTGTCGGATCGCTATCACACCGCCTGCGACCCGCGTCTGAACGCATCGCAGTCGCTTGAACTGGCCTTCCTCGTGGCCGAGGAACTGACCACGCTGCGTGATGCCGGACGGCGCATCGCGCTCTGATCCGAGCGACAAGCCATGAAATGGGAAAGGGGCGGTCCACCAGACCGCCCCTTTCGCATCAGCCCCCCGACCAGACCAGAACCGGGCCACTATCGGCCCCCGCCGGACGATCCGGGGGCCGTTCTTGCGGCTGTCGCGGATCGTACAAGGCGGTCAGCGGCACGCCCAGCACCCGTTCGATCCGGAACCGGCGCGGCGGCAGGATCGGCGGGCCGTCAAGATCAAGGCAGCCGATCAGCGTGACGCCTTCGGACGCGACAGCCGCCAGCGGCAGCAGCGTCAGCCGCGCCGTCAGCGGCGGCCGGGTCAGCCCGCGTTCCGAATAAAGGCCCATCTCTAGCGTGCGCTTGCCCGCAAAGGCCATCTCCAGCGCGCCCAGCAACTGATCGCGCATCCCGATTTCGAACAAGGCGGATAGGGGCCGCCCGGTCAGGTCCTGCCCATGCACCGCATTCACAGCCGTCCCGGCATAGCGCAGCAGGACCGCGCCACCGGGCCTGCGTTCGGCCATCAGCACGTGGTCCAGCATCCCGGCAATGGCGCGCGGGGTGATTGCGTCGCGCCGGGGCAGGGCAGTGCCCTGCCGCAGGCTGTGCCAATGGCGTTTCAGCAGGCCCGAAGGTGCTGCCTGCGCGGTGCCCCCCTGCCAGCCCTGAAACCCTGTCCGCCCGCCTGCCATGTCCATCATGCCTTCTGCCTGCGCCCTGCTTGGCCGCGCTGCCTGTTGTCGGGCTTGCGCCCCTCTGTTAGGCCCAATAACGGACGCTGCAACCGCTGGATTAGCCCCGCCCGCCAATCTATGGCGGAAAGGTGCCGGGCCGCAGTGAAAGATGAACAAAGGGTTAACCGCGCCCGGGGGCGCACTTGGGGGCACGCATGACCATTTCGATGACCGGTTTCGCCGCCCGCAAAGGGCAGGGCGCGGGCCATGGCTGGGCCTGGGATCTGCGGTCGGTCAACGGCAAGGGGCTGGATTTGCGCCTGCGCGTCCCGGATTGGATCGACGGGCTGGAGGCGGCGCTGCGCACCGAATTGGGCCGCGCGCTGGGGCGGGGGAATGTGTCCCTGTCGCTGAAGGTCGCGCGGGATGGCGCGACCGAGGGCGAGGCCGCGCTGCGCGTGAACCCCACCGTTCTGGGTGCCGTCCTGCGCGCCCTGGGCGAGGTGGAGGCAGCCGCAATGGACGCAGGTGTCACGCTGGCGCAGGCGACTGCCGCCGATGTGCTGGCCGTGCGCGGCGTGCTGGACATGTCCAGCGCGGATGAGGACACCGCCCCCCTGCGCGCCGCCATTCTGGCCGACCTGCCCGCGCTGCTGGCCGATTTCAACGCCATGCGCGCCGCCGAAGGCACGGCGTTGAACGGCGTGATTGCGGCGCAGCTTGACCGGATCGACAGCCTGACCCGCGCCGCAACAACCGAGGCCGAGGCCCGCCGCGACGCCACCGCCAGCGCGCTGCGCGACGCGCTGGCAAAGGTGATCGCCAATGCCGACGGGGTGGATGAAGCACGCCTGACGCAGGAACTCGCCCTGATCGCAGTGAAGAATGACGTCACCGAAGAGTTGGACCGTCTGACCGCCCATGTCGGCGCCGCCCGCGACCTGCTGGCGGAACCCGGCCCGGTGGGGCGCAAGTTTGATTTCCTGATGCAGGAATTCATGCGTGAGGCGAACACGCTCTGCTCCAAGGCGCAGGCGCTGACGCTCACCCGGATCGGGCTTGACCTGAAAACGGTCATAGATCAGATGCGCGAACAGGTTCAGAACGTGGAATGACCATGGCGCGCAAGGGGCTTCTTCTTATCCTGTCCTCCCCCTCGGGTGCGGGCAAATCCACCCTGACGCGGATGCTGATGGGATGGGATGCGACGATGCGCTTTTCCGTATCCGCCACCACCCGCGCGCCCCGGCCCGGAGAACAGGACGGCCGCGAATATTTTTTTCGCACACGTGCCGAGTTCGAGGCGATGGTGGCCGATGGCCAGATGCTGGAACATGCCGAGGTGTTCGGAAACCTCTACGGCACGCCGCGCGGCCCGGTCGAGGATGCCATGCGCGAAGGCCGCGACACGGTGTTCGACATTGATTGGCAGGGCGGCCAGCAGATCCGCAATTCGGCCTTGGGGCGCGACGTGGTGTCGATCTTTGTTCTGCCCCCGTCCATTGCCGAGCTTGACCGTCGCCTGAATGACCGCGCGCAGGACAGCGCCGAGGTGATCGCCGGGCGCATGGCCAAAAGCCGCGATGAGATAAGCCATTGGGCGGAATACGATTATGTCCTGATCAATGATGATCTGGACGCCACTTTCGCCCAGTTGCAGACCATCCTGCAAACCGAACGGATGCGCCGCGACCGTCAGCCGGGACTGGCCGATTTCGTGCGCCAACTGAACCGAGAGTTTGACGCAAGATGATTTATGCGCTGGATGGGATCACACCTGACATCGCCGCTGATGCTTGGGTCGCGCCGGATGCTAACATCATCGGCAAGGTGGTGTTGGAGGCGGGAGCCTCGGTCTGGTTCGGGGCCACGCTGCGCGGCGACAATGAGGAAATCCGGGTCGGGCAGGGGTCCAACGTGCAGGAGAACTGCGTGCTGCACACCGATCTGGGATCGCCCCTCGTGATTGGTGCGGATTGCACCATCGGCCATAAGGCCATGCTGCATGGCTGCGTCATCGGGGATGGCACGCTGATCGGGATGGGGGCCACCATCCTGAACGGGGCAAAGATCGGCAAGGGCTGCCTGATCGGGGCCTGCGCGCTCATCACCGAAGGCAAGGAGATTCCCGACGGATCGCTGGTCATGGGTAGCCCAGGCAAGGTGGTGCGCATGTTGGACGATGCTGCGCGCGCGCGGCTGCTGGCATCCGCCGCCGGATACCGCGCCAATGCGCGGCGCTTTGGTGCGGGACTGCGGGCGCTGTAGCGAAATCTGGCGCAGATTTCGCGCCGATTTCTGACGCAGAAATCGGGCGTCAGGGGGGGGGCACGCGGAATTTGCGTCAAATTCCGCAACGATTTCTGTGTCAGAAATCGTCTTCGCC
The DNA here is from genome assembly GCA_035192965.1 of Fuscovulum sp. Taxonomy (NCBI): domain Bacteria; kingdom Pseudomonadati; phylum Pseudomonadota; class Alphaproteobacteria; order Rhodobacterales; family Paracoccaceae; genus Fuscovulum; species Fuscovulum sp. The sequence goes on from CP136571.1 coordinate 2,298,634, forward strand.
GCGCGTTCCAAATCCGGTTGGAATATTCGTTCCGCGATGCTAGCCTGCGCCCCACCAGCCGGGGACCTGCATGACCGACGCCGCGCCGACCACGATCGACGAGTTTCGCAGCCGCCTTGCCGCGGTGACCGAAGGCCTGCCGAAACGCCTGCGCCAATGTGCCGATTACATCGCCGCGAATACGGATCGCATCGCCGTTTCCACCGTGGCGGAACTGGCCACCGGGGCCGATGTGCCGCCTTCGGCCCTGATGCGGTTTTGCCAGATCCTTGGTTTTTCCGGCTTTTCCGAAATGCAGAAACTGTTCCGCGAGGCCTATGCCCCGGGCTGGCCCGACTACACCACCCGCCTGCGCAACCTGAAAGACAGTGGCGCAGGCAGCCCTTCGGCCCTGCTGGCCGAGTTCGTCGAGGCCGGGCGGCTGTCGCTGGAGCAACTGGCGAAATCCACAGATGAGGCCGCGCTTTCGCAGGCCGTCGCGCTGCTGGCGCGGGCAGATACGCTGCATGTCGTGGGTCTGCGCCGCGCCTATCCGGTGGCAAGCTATCTGACCTATGTGCTGGAAAAGCTGGCCGTGCCGTCAATCCTGCACGATCACGCCGGCCGGCTGGACCATCGCCATGCGCTGCGGCCCAATGATGCCTGCATCGCCATCACCTTCGCGCCCTATTCGGATGAGACCCTGTCGGTCGCGCAGGATGCGCGGGCGCGCGGTCTGCCGGTGGTGGGGATGACCGACCGCCTGACCAGCCCGGTCGCGCGCCTGTCTTCGGTTGTGCTGACCGTGCCCGAGGTGGATTTCGGTGCCTTCCGGTCGCTTTCCGCCACGCTGGCGCTGGCGCTGTCGCTGGCTGTTGCGGTGGGGTCGGCGCGGGGCTGATGGTCCTTCGTCAATCAGGCAAGAAAAACCTTCCCTCTGGCGCGCATTTGGAATAAATATTCCAAAAATGCAGATGCGGCGAATCCCGGTCACGCGGGGCCGCGTTGATAGGAGATTGCGGTGACGACAACTGATAAACCCCTGGATGTCATCACCATAGGCCGTGCCTCGGTCGATCTTTATGGCGCGCAGGTGGGCGGGCGTCTGGAAGACATGGGGTCATTCCAGAAATACATCGGGGGCAGCCCCACCAACATGGCCGCAGGCACCGCACGCCTTGGCCTGAAATCCGCGCTGATCACCCGCGTCGGCGATGAACATATGGGCCGCTTCATCCGCGAAGAACTGGCGCGCGAAGGCGTGGATGTGCGGCGTGTAAAGACCGATCCGGAACGCCTGACCGCGCTGGTCCTGCTGGGTATCCGCGATGACAAGCAATTCCCGCTGATCTTTTACCGCGAGAACTGCGCGGACATGGCGCTGTGCGAAGATGACATTGACGAAGGCTTTATCGCGCAATCCCGGTCTGTCGTCGCCACGGGCACCCACCTGTCGCATCCCCGCACGGCGGCGGCGGTGATCAAGGCGCTGGAACTGGCGCGCAAGCACGGGCTTCAAACCGCGCTGGACATCGACTATCGCCCCAATCTCTGGGGCCTTGCCGGGCATGGCGATGGCGAAAGCCGCTTCATCGAAAGCGCTGCCGTCACGGCCAAGCTGCAGGCGACGCTGCATTATTTCGATCTGATCGTCGGCACGGAAGAGGAATTCCACATCGCGGGCGGAACCACCGACACCATCGCCGCCCTGCGCGCCGTGCGGGCGGTCAGCAAGGCCACGTTGGTCTGCAAGCGCGGGCCGATGGGGGCCGCAGCCTTTACCGGCGCGATCCCCGACTCTCTGGACGATGGCGAAACCGGCCCCGGCTTCCCGATTGAGGTGTTCAACGTGCTGGGCGCGGGCGACGGGTTCATGTCCGGCCTTCTGAAAGGCTGGCTGGATAACGAGCCTTGGCCCGTCGCGCTCAAATACGCCAATGCCTGCGGGGCCTTTGCCGTTTCGCGCCATGGCTGCACGCCTGCCTATCCCAGCTGGGAGGAGCTGCAATTCTTCTTGCAACGCGGCGTTGTCGAACGCGCGTTGCGCAAGGATGCCGCACTGGAGCAGGTGCATTGGGCGACCAACCGGCACAAGGATTGGTCCACGATGCGTGTCTTCGCTTTTGACCACCGCATGCAGCTGGAGGCGATGGAGGGGGCCACCCCCGCCAAGATCGGCGCGTTCAAGGAGCTGTGCCTGACCGCCGCGCTGCAGGTGGCGGATGGCCAGCCCGGCCATGGCATCCTGTGCGATTCCCGCCTGGGCCGCGACGCGCTTTATGCCGCTGCCGGAACCGGTCTGTGGATTGGGCGGCCGGTCGAATGGCCGGGATCGCGCCCCCTGACGCTGGAACCCGAGATTGGCCCTGATTTCGGCGGCCTGTCGGAATGGCCACTGGAACATGTGGTCAAGGTGCTGTGCTTCTATCACCCCGATGACGATGCAGAGATGAAGGCGAAACAGGAGGATACCGTCCTGCGCCTGTTCCATGCCTGCCGCCGCAACCGTCTGGAAATGCTGCTGGAAATCATCCCGTCCAAGGTTGGGCCAGTGGATGACATGACATCAGCCCGCGTCATAAAGCGCTTCTATGACCTTGGTATCTATCCCGATTGGTGGAAGCTGGAACCCTTTGCGACAGATGCGGCTTGGTCGAACGCCTGTACCGCCATCACCACCCGCGATCCCCATGTCCGCGGCATTGTCGTGCTGGGCCTTGATGCGGCCGAAGATCAGCTTGCCGCCTCGCTGGCGCTGGCCGCGCGGCATGATCTCGTGAAAGGCTTCGCCGTGGGGCGCACCATATTCGCCGATGCCGCGCGTGGCTGGCTGGCTGGCACCATGACGGATCACGCGGCCATCACTCAGATGGCCGAACGCTATGCCCGCCTTTGCGCCATCTGGGACAAGGCCCGCGCCACAAAAGGACATGCCGCATGACCACGATCCGCCTTACCGCCGCACAAGCCATGATCCGCTGGCTTTCGGTCCAGCATACGGAAGATGGCAGCCGTTTCATCGAAGGCATCTGGGCCATCTTCGGCCATGGTAACGTGGCCGGCATCGGCGAGGCGCTGCATGGCGCCCGCGATGTGTTCCCCACCTGGCGTGGCCATAACGAACAGACCATGGCCCATGCCGCCATCGCCTATGCCAAGGCACACAAGCGGCGCAAGGCCATGGCGGTGACCACCTCTATCGGCCCCGGCGCGCTGAACGTGGTGACGGCCGCAGCACTTGCCCATGTGAACCGCCTGCCGCTTCTGATCATCCCCGGCGATGTCTTTGCCAATCGCGCGCCCGATCCCGTGCTGCAACAGGTGGAAGATTTCGGCGATGGCACCATCAGCGCCAATGATTGCTTCAAGCCCGTCAGCCGCTATTTCGACCGCATCACCCGGCCGGAACAGATCATGACGGCACTGCCCCGCGCGCTGCGGGTGATGACGGACCCCGCCGAATGCGGCCCCGTGACGCTGGCCTTCTGTCAGGACGTGCAGGCCGAGGCATTCGACTACCCCGAGGCTTTCTTCACCCCCAAGGTCTGGCACATCCGCCGCCCCGAACCCGATGCGGGCGAATTGGCCGTGGCCATCGCGGCGCTGAAGGCGGCAAAATCGCCGGTCATCGTGGCAGGTGGCGGCGTGATATATTCACAGGCCGAGGAACGCTTGGCCGCCTTTGCCACCGCCCATAACATCCCCGTGGTGGAAACGCAGGGTGGCAAATCTGCGCTGGCCCATGACCATGCGCTGAACTTCGGCCCGGTCGGCGTGACGGGGGCCTCATCGGCCAATATCGTGTGCGAAAATGCCGATCTGGTGATCGGCCTTGGCACAAGGTTTCAGGATTTCACCACCGGGTCATGGTCGCTGTTCAAAAACCCCGCGCGGCGGATTCTGTCGATCAACGTGCAGCCGTTCGATGCGGCCAAGCACAACGCGCTGTCGCTTGTCGCGGATGCCCGCGTCGCGCTGGATGCGCTGGCGGCGGCGCTGGGAACCCAGCGCTTTGCCGCTCCGAATGCAAAGCTGAAGGCCGACTGGGCGCAGGCCACGGCGGCCGTCAAAGCCGCGCCCGAGGCCGGGAATGCCCTGCCAACGGATGCGCAGGTGATTGGCGCCGTGCAGCGCAGCGCAGGTCCTGCAACCGTGGTGATGGGGGCCGCAGGCACCATGCCGGGCGAGTTGCACAAGATCTGGGATGCGGCCGCGGGTGGCTATCACATGGAATACGGTTTCTCCTGCATGGGCTATGAAATCGCCGGGGCCATGGGCATCAAGATGGCGCGCCCTGCGGCGGATGTGATCTGCATGCTGGGTGACGGGTCCTACATGATGGCCAATAGCGAACTGGCCACCGCCGTGATGATGGGCATACCCTTTACTGTCGTGGTGACCGACAATCGCGGCTATGGCTGTATCAACCGTTTGCAACAGGGCACGGGCGGCGCGCCGTTCAACAACCTTCTGGATGACAGCCACCACGTGAACCCCAGCCATATCGACTTTGCCGCCCATGCAGGCGCAATGGGGGCAAAGGCGGTGAAGGTGGGCAGCATCGCCGAGCTTGAGGCCGCGCTGGCCGAAGCCAAAGGCGCCGCGATCCCGGTGGTGATCGTGATCGACACCGATCCCGCGCTCTCCACCGCCGCCGGCGGCACCTGGTGGGATGTGGCCGTGCCCGAAGTATCCACCCGTGCCGAGGTGCGCGCAGCCCGCGCGCGCTATGAAGAAAACACAAAGAAACAGTTGCTTGCAAACTGAAGCTGAGAAAACACATGATCCTTTTCGGAACCAATCCCATCGCCTGGGCAAATGACGACGACCGCAGCATCGGGGCCGATATCCCTACCGCGCGCATTCTGGATGAGGCAGGTCGTCAGATCGGCTTTGACGGCATCGAAAATGGCCATCGCTGGCCGGACGATCCGGAAGAGTTGCGTGCAATGCTTGGCTCTTACGGGCTGAAGTTCATTTCCGGCTGGTATTCGACAGAGCTGCTGATCCGGTCGGTCGAAGATGAAATCGCCGCCGTTCAGCCGCATCTGGCCAAGCTGAAACACAATGGCTGCAAGGTTTGCATCGTTTGCGAAACCTCGAACGCCATTCATGGCGACGCGGCCAAGGCTGTGAATGATCGCCCGAAACTTTCTGCCAGCGAAATGAATGCCTTCGGCGCGAAACTTGAAGCCTTCGCCGCCTATCTTGCAGGGCAGGGCGTGACGCTGGTTTACCACCACCACATGGGCACCATTGTGGAAAGCCCGGAAGAGATTGACGCGCTGATGGCCGCCACGGGGCCGCATACCCATCTGCTCTTCGACGCGGGCCATTGTGCCTTTGGCGGCGGCGATCCGGTGGCGGTGCTGACGAAACACATCGCCCGCGTGCGCCATTTCCATGCCAAGAACATCCGCCCCGCCGTGGTGGACAAGGTCCGCAAGGAAGGTTGGTCTTTCCTGAAGGGTGTGGTCGAAGGGGCCTTCACCGTGCCCGGCGATCAGGAAGGCGGTATCGATTTTGCGCCGCTGCTGAACATCCTTGGCAAGGCAGGCTATGACGGCTGGATCGTGATCGAGGCGGAACAGAACCCGCAGGTCCGCAACCCGCTGCTCTATCAGACGCTCGGTCTGGCGACGTTGAAGCGGCTTTCGCGGGAAGCCGGTCTCATTTGACATCCCGGCGCAGCGGGGGGCTGTCTGCCCCCCGCACCCCCCGAGGATATTTAGGAACGGATGAAACAGCATGGCCGATCTTCTGCGCAAGCCTACGGGGACCAATGGCAAGGTTCATGACATCACGCCGGAAAGCGCGGGCTGGGGCTATGTGGGGTTCACCCTCTATCGCCTGACCCCCGGCCAATCGGCGGCCGAGGCGACGGGGGCGCGCGAGGCGATCCTTGTGCTGGTCGAAGGCAAGGCGCGGATCACAGCCGGCGGCGCAGACTTCGGCGAAATGGGCGACCGGATGGATGTGTTTGAAAAGACCCCGCCGCACTGCCTTTATGTTCCGGGTGGCAGCGACTGGCAGGCCGTGGCTACCACGGATTGCACGCTGGCCATCTGCACCGCACCGGGCATGGGCAATCATCCGGTGCAACGGCTTGGGCCGGAAGGCATCACGCTGACGCCACGCGGGCAAGGGGCCAATACGCGCCACATCAACAACATCGCCATGGAAGCGCGCGAAGTGGCCGACAGCCTGCTGGTGACCGAGGTGTTCACCCCCGCCGGCAACTGGTCCAGCTATCCCAGCCACCGGCATGATGAGGATGACTTCCCCCGCATGACCTATCTGGAAGAGACTTATTACATGCGCCTCAATCCGGCGCAGGGTTTTGGCATCCAGCGTGTCTATACTGAGGATGGCAGTCTGGATGAAACCATGGCGGTCAAGAACCACGACGTGACGCTGGTGCCAAAAGGGCATCATCCCTGTGGCGCGCCCTATGGCTATGAGATGTATTATCTGAACGTCATGGCAGGCCCGCGCCGCAATTGGCGGTTCCAGAACGATCCCGATCACGACTGGATCTATCGTCGCGACAACCCTGAGGCCGCGGTCTGATCGAAAGTTACGGCTTGATCACCACGCTTACGCGCAGCCCGCCCGCCTGATTGCGAATCTCCCGCTCTACCATGCGGGGATTGGGCAATTCGGGGGCCACCACCACCAGCGTTCCCGCAAAGTTCAGCGCGCGCAGATGCGTGGCGACGATCAGCGCGTCATAATCTTCGCCGATCATCGGGCAGATCACCTTTTTGGGCTGCACCCGCGCCAGCAATCCGGCGTCAATCGCCTCGGGCCGGTCCACGGCCACGGCATCGGGCGCCAGCGCTTCGAACCCCAGCACGATCGCGACTTGCGGTTCCTCTTCTACCACCTGTTCGGCGGGCCGCACCCGGGGGGCACGACGACGCACCGCCAAGGCCCGCTGCGCCTTGATCGCGGCTGCCGCCTGTTGCTGTCCACCCGTCTGCATGCGCCCTCCGTCACAATCTGCCGGTATGGCGGGCCTTGTGGCCGCGCCCCGGCCTCTGGCCTCTGCGTCAGGGCGTGGTATGACGGCAGAACGGGGCAGGAGAGTGGCATGCATGCGGAAATGATGCGGACAATCGTGGCAGCGGTGCCCCTTCCGGTGATCGCCATCGGGCGGGATGAACGGGTCGCGGCGGCCAATCCGGCGGCACTCGCGCTCTTTGGTGCGGCCATCGAAGGGCGGCATCATCTGCTGTCGCTCCGCCAGCCCGCGCTGCAAGAGGCCATCGCCGCCGCGCTGGGGCAGGGTGTGGCGGGCACGGTGCGCCATGTGATCCCCGGCCCGTCGCAAGACATCACCTATCGCGTCACCGTGGCCCCGGCGGGCGAGGGGCACGCGCTGCTGACCTTTGAAGACGTGACCGAGGCTGAACAGATGGGCCAGATGCGCCGCGATTTCGTGGCCAATGTCAGCCATGAGCTGCGCACACCGCTGACTGCGCTGCTGGGTTTCATCGAAACGCTGCGCGGCGCCGCAAAGGATGATCCCGCGGCGCGCGAGCGGTTCCTGTCCATCATGGAACGCGAGGCGGGCCGCATGAATCGCCTGATCGGTGATCTGCTGCAACTGAGCCGTGTGGAAAGCCAGGAACGCATCCGCCCCACCGAACGGGTGGATTTGCAGGCGCTGGTGACAGGCGCGGTTGCCACGCTGCGCCCGCTTGCCGAAGGCGCAGGTGTCGCGGTCGAGGTGACCGGCGAACCCGGCCCGCTGCCCGTGCCGGGCGATGCCGATCAGATCACGCAGGTGCTGGTAAACCTGATCGAAAACGCCGTGAAATACGGTGGCGCGGGGGGCAAGGTCGACATCCATATCGCGCGCGAACAACTGCCGCGCGGCCCCGGTCTGCGGATCGACGTGATGGACCAGGGCGAGGGAATCGACCCCGTCCATATCCCCCGCCTGACCGAACGATTCTACCGCGTCGACGGCCACCGCTCGCGCGAACAGGGGGGCACAGGGCTGGGCCTGGCCATCGTCAAGCACATCATCCAGCGCCATCGCGGCCGTATCCGGATTGAAAGCGAACGCGGAAAAGGCAGCGTTTTCAGCGTGATACTTCCCGAAACGTGATCGAATTGCCGGCCAGCCCGGCCCGCTGGTCGCATGGGTCTGGCGATTGTCATAAAACTGTTTCAAATTCTTCGCAAAACGGCAAAACCCGCAGGGTTGCAGGCGCGCAGGCGCCCTGCCACCGGGCGACAGATCCGATCCGCCCGCAGCGAAAGCCAAATCAATGCCCCAGACCCATATCATGCTGGCCTTCGACCGCGACCTCGCCTCGATTCAAGAGCAGGTTCTGCGCATGGGCAGTCTGGTCGAGGCCGCGCTTGTGGATGCGGCCGAGGCGCTGGAAACCCGCGATGCAGCCACGGCCCAGCGGGTTCGGGCGGGTGACAAGGACATCGACGCGCTGGAAGAACAGATCAATTCCGATTGCGCGCGCCTGATCGCGCTGCGTGCCCCTGCGGCATCCGACCTGCGCACGGTGCTCACGGTGATGAAAATCGCGGCCAACCTCGAACGCTGCGGCGACTATGCCAAGAACCTTGCCAAGCGGTCGCTCGTGCTGGCCGAGATGACGACCCTGCCGGTGCCCACGGGTGCGATCCGGCAGATGGCGAAACATGTCTCGGCCTTGTTGACCGATGCGCTGGCGGCCTTTGTTGCGCGTGATGTGGCACTGGCCGCCGAGGTGCGGCAGCGTGATCAGGAGGTGGATCAGATGTATTCCGCCCTGTTTCGCGAATTGCTGACCGAGATGATGGAAGACCACCGCAACATCACCCCGGCCATGCATCTGCACTTCATCGCCAAGAATATCGAACGGGTGGGCGATCACGCCACAGCGGTGGCCGAACAGGTGATCTACCTCGTCACCGGCGCGCTTCCGGGCGATGACCGGCCCAAACTCGACAGTACCGCCGCAGGCACGCCTGACGTCTGATCGCCCGTATCCTGCCACAATAGAGGGGCAGGGCCGGGTGATCCGGTCGGATGGTTAAAGCCGGCCGATCCGTTCGGTCAGCAGGGCATAGAATCCCTCTGCGTCCACCGATCCGACGAACAACGCATTGGCCGGGCGATCCGTCACCCCCCACCAATCGGCCACTGTCATCCCCAATGTCAGGGGCGACTGCGTCTCGATCTCCACGTTGATATGCCGCCCGGCGAACAGCTCGGGCCGGATCAGATAGGCGATGACGCAAGGGTCATGCAGCGGCGCGCCGTCTGAGCCGTATTTCTGCATGTCAAAGCGTTCGAAGAAATCGGTCCATTCGGCCACCATCCGCCCGGCCTCATTGCCAAGGGCGCGGAACGCCTCCACCCGCGCGCGGGTGGTCAGGGCCTTATGCGTTACGTCCAGCGGCATCACGACGATGGGAATGCCGGATTTGAACACGATCTCTGCCGCCTCGGGATCGACATAGATGTTGAACTCGGCCGTCGGTGTGATGTTGCCCACCTCGAAATAGGCGCCGCCCATCAACACGATCTGCTGCACCCGGCCCACGATATCGGGCGCGCGTTCAAAGGCGGTGGCGATGTTGGTCAGCGGCCCCAACGGGCAGAGCGTCACGGTATGCGGCGCCTCGCGGCGCAGCGTCTCGATGATGAAATCGACGGCATGGCCCTCGGCCAAGGGCATCACGGGGTCGGCCATCTGCGGGCCGTCCAACCCGGTCTTGCCATGCACATGTTCCGCCGTCACCAACTTGCGCGTCATGGGCCGGTCGCACCCGGCATAGACGGGCGTCGCGGGCTTGCCCGCCAGTTCGCAGATGATGCGCGCATTCTTTTGCGTCAGCGCCAGCGGCACGTTGCCCGCCACTGCGGTCAGGCCCAGCACCTCGATCTCGTCCGGGCTGGCCAGCGCCAGAAGGATCGCCACCGCATCATCCTGCCCCGGATCAGTGTCGATGATGATCTTGCGCGGATGCGTCATGCTGCGTGCCTTTACTGTAGTCAGGTCCGCCAAAAAATCCCAACCCGCGACTTTTGTCCAGATGGTCAAACAAGAAAGGGGGCACATCTGTGCCCCCTTTCACTGCCTGTCCTGCCTCTTGCGGGCCGTGTCAGCCGTCGAAATTGACCTCTTCGATCAGTTTCAGCGCTGCCGGGCGCAGCTTGGCCACTTCGGTCAGGGGTTTGGAATCCGGGGTGAATTCGCCCCAGCTTGCCACCAGATCCGATTTCGCCACCCCCGGTTTCACCGGGTATTCGTGGTTGGTTTCGGCATAGATCTTTTGCGCCTCATCCCCCGACAGCCATTCCATGAATTTCAGCGCGTTTTCACGGTTGGGCGCGGCTTTGGTCATCGCAACACCCGACACGTTCAGATGGGTGCCGTCGCCTTCAAAGGTCGGGAACAGGATCTTTACGGATTCGGCGGCCTCTTTCTGTTCGGGGTCGGCCAGCATCTGCCCGATGTAATAGGTGTTGCCCACGGCAATGTCACATTCGCCTGCCGCAATCGCCTTGACCTGATCCCGGTCGCCGCCATCGGGTTTGCGCGCCAGATTGGCCTTCACGCCTTCCAGCCATGCTTTTGCGGCCTCTTCGCCGTGATGGGCAATCACCGCCGCCGTCAACGCGACGTTGTAATCATTGGTGCCAGAGCGGATGCAGATACGTCCCTGCCATTTCGGATCGGCCAGATCCTCATAGGTCGTCACCTCGCCCTCGGCCACGCGGTCCTTGCTGGCATAGACGATCCGCGCGCGGCTGGTCAGTCCGAACCACTGGTCATTCTCGTCGCGCAGGGCGGCGGGAATATTCGCCTCCAGCACATCGGATTGCACCGCCTGCGTCACACCCGCATCGACGACCTGCGTCAGCCGTGCGATATCCACGGTAAGAACCAGATCCGCCGGCGATCGGTCGCCTTCCGCCACCAGACGTTCCGCCATCCCCTTGTCGACAAAGGCCACGTTGACCGTGATTCCGGTCTCGGCGGTAAAGGCATCGACCAGCGGCTGGATCAGTTCGGGCTGACGGTGGGAATAGACGTTGATCTCATCTGCCAGCACAGGCGCGGCGGTGGAGGCGAGGGCGAGGGCCATCAGGGAAAGGCGCATCGTCATTGCTTGAGTCCTTTTGTCGGGAAATCTTATGCCCGCCATAAACCCGACAATTTTACTTTGGTCAATAGGTGAGTGAAAAAGTCAGAGATCACGCGCCCGTAATCGAAAGAAAAGAGGAAGCGGGCACTCGTCCCCCGAAGGCAAGGTGCCGCGCCTTCCTCCCCCCGGAATTTATGCCGCCGATAAGACCGGGGGCGGAACAAAGCCTGCGCCCCTCTTCTCTGTTGAAATATCCTCGGGGGTGAATTGGCGCAAAGCGCCAAGAGGGGGCAGACAGCCCCCTATCTTTTTTCCTTTTCCTCGACCTTCGCCCGGTTCCACAGCGCGTCCATCTCGGCCAGATCGCTCTCGGCCGGCGTCTTGCCGCCCTCGGCCAGCCAATCCTCGATCCGGCCAAAGCGGCGGGTGAACTTGGCATTCGCTGCCCGCAGCGCCGCCTCCGGGTCCACCTTCAGGTGCCTCGCCAGATTGGCCATCACGAAAAGAAGATCACCGAATTCCTCGGCCACTTCCGCCTCGGTCAATGTCTCGCGCGCCTCGACCAGTTCCGCCGCTTCCTCGGCGATCTTGGCCACCACCTCATCGGTGGACGGCCAGTCAAACCCCACCCGCGCCGCGCGCTTTTGCAACTTCACCGCCCGAGTCAGCGCGGGCAGCCCCAGCGCCACCCCGTCCAGCACCCGCGCAGGCCCCCGCTCGGCGGCCTTGATCCGTTCCCAGTCGGCAGTCTGCTGTTCGGCACTCTTGTCGCGGCTCTCGCTACCAAACACATGCGGGTGCCGCGCCACCATCTTGTCGGAAATCGCGCGCACCACATCGTCAAACCCGAACAGCCCCGCCTCATCGGCCATCTGCGCGTGATAGACGGTTTGCAGCAGCAGATCGCCCAGCTCGCCCTGCAACTCTCCCCAGGCCTGCCGCGCGATCACATCGGCCACCTCATGCGCCTCTTCGATCGTATAGGGCGCGATAGAGGCGAAATCCTGCGCGATGTCCCAAGGGCAGCCGGTCTGCGGATCGCGCAGCCGCCGCATGATCGCCAGCAGCCGGTCCATGCTGCCGCCCCCTTCCATGATCAACTTGTCGCTTGTCGCTGCGTCACGGTCGGGCAGGGGCATTGCGGGCACCTCTGAATTGGGATTTGATCAAAGACACCAACGCACAAGGAACATGTGATGCCCGTCCTCAACCGTATCGCCGCTTATGCCGAGGAAATGAAGACCTGGCGTCGCCATCTGCATGCCCATCCCGAGCTTGGCTTCGATTGCCACGACACTGCAGCCTTCATCGCAGATCGCCTGCGCGAGTTCGGCGTGGACGAGATTCACCCCGGCATTGCCAAGACCGGGATCGTTGCCATCATCAACGGGCAGGGGGCCGATGCACCCAACGCCCCCACCATCGGCCTGCGCGCCGATATGGACGCGCTCCCGATCCATGAAATCACCGGGGTGGAGCACGCCTCCACCGTTCCCGGCAAGATGCATGCCTGCGGCCATGACGGCCATGTCACCATGCTGCTGGGGGCCGCCAAATACCTCGCCGAGACGCGCAATTTCAAAGGCCGCGTCGCTCTGCTGTTCCAACCCGCGGAAGAGGATGGCGGCGGCGGCGAAGTGATGGTCAAGGAAGGCGCGATGGACAAGTTCGGTATCGACACCGTCTATGGCATCCATAACGCGCCCAATGTCGAATTTGGCCATTTCCACACCAATCCCGGCGCGCTGATGGCCTCGGTCGATACGGCCTTTGTCTATATCACCGGCAAGGGCGGCCATGGGGCGACCCCGCATGAATGTATCGACCCCGTGGTCGCCGTTGTGGGCATGGTTGGTGCGATCCAGACCATCATCCCGCGCAACGTCTATGCGTTGGACGAGGCGGTGATCTCTGTCACACAGATCCACACCGGCACCGCCAGCAACATCATCCCCGAAGAGGCGATGTTCTGCGCCACCATCCGCTGCTTCAACCCCGAGGTGCGGGCTTTGTTGAAGCGCCGCTTCCATGAAATCGTCGAAGGCCATGCACTGGCCTATAACGTGTCCGCCCGGATCGACTATGATTGGGGCTATCCCGCCACGATCAACCATGCCGAACCCACCCATTTCGCCGCCGACGTGGCGCGCGAAGTGTCGGGCGATGCGGCGGTGAACGAAAACTCCAACCGCGAGATGGGGTCCGAGGATTTCTCCTACATGCTGGAGGCCCGCCCCGGCGCCTATCTCTTTCTTGGCATCGGGCCGGGGGCGGGGCTGCACCACCCGGCCTATGATTTCAACGATGAGGCCGCCCCGATCGGCGCAAGCTTCTTCGCCCGTCTGGTGGAACGCGCGCAGCCCGTCGTGTGATCTGCCCCGAATCGGACAGCAGGAAACGGGGCCATATCTGGCCCAGTTTCAACCTTTGGCACACCATATCCTGCCCCGCGCAACCTTTGGTGTCCCGTTCCGGCTGGCCCGTTTCGGTGTGAGCTGTTATACTAACGTGTAACAACTCACGATCAGGACGCCCGAAATGCCGACCGCCGCGCTGAACACGCCTTCGCCAGCCGATCTTTGGGAAATGGACCACAACCATTCCCTCCATCCTTGGACGAATTTTGGATCGTTTCAGGATAAGGGATCGCTGGTCATCACCCGAGGTGAGGGGTGCTGGCTCTGGGATGCTGATGGCAACCGCTATTTCGACAGCGTGGGTGGCCTCTGGTGCACCAATATCGGCCTCGGCCGCCGCGAGATGGCGCAGGCCATCGCGGATCAGGCGGAACGGCTGGCATTCTCCAACACCTTTGTCGACATGGCGAATGATCCCTCGGCCCGGCTTGCCGCGCGTATCGCGGACCTCGCCCCCGGTGATCTGAACCGCGTGATGTTCACCACGGGCGGTTCCACCGCTGTCGATACCGCCGTGCGCATGGTGGCCTATGTGCAGTCCTGCCTTGGCCACCCCGACAAGATCGGGATCGTTGCCCGCGACCACAGCTATCACGGCTCCACCTACCTGTCGCAATCGGTGGGCAAGCGTCCGGGCGACCGCGTGCCAGAGTTCCGCTACAAAGAAGACGGCATCTATCACCTGTCGCCGCCGAACCCCTATCGCCGCCCTGATGGAATGACCGAGGCGCAATTCTGCGATTGGCTGGTGCAGGAGTTCGAAGACCTGATCGCCCATGTCGGCGCAGACCGCATCGGCGGCTTCATCGCTGAACCGATCCAGGCCTCGGGTGGCGTGATCGTGCCGCCCGACGGATACCTCAAACGCATGTGGGAGGTGTGCCAGCGCCACGGCATCCTGTTCATCGCCGATGAGGTCGTCACCGCCTTTGGCCGCCTGGGCCACTGGTTCGCGTCCTGGGATGAATTTGGCGTCATGCCCGATATCATCTGCACGGCAAAGGGCCTGACCTCCGGTTATGTCCCCCTCGGCGGGATGATCTTTTCCGACAGGTTGTGGGAAATCATGGCGGGTGATCCGTCGCGCTGGTTCACCGCCGGTTTCACCTATTCCGGCCACCCGGTGTCCTGCGCAGCAGGCCTGAAGAATATCGAGATCATGGAACGTGAAGGGTTGCTCGCCAACGCCGCCCGTGTGGGGGCCTATTTCCAGAACCGTTTGAAGGCGATGGAAGACCTGCCCCTCGTCGGGCAGGTGCGCGGGCGGGGCCTGATGATCTGCACCGAAAACGTGATGAACAAGACGACCAAGGAACCGCTGCCCGATGGCGTGAACGAATCCAAGCGGATCTCGGACGCGGCCGAAGCGATGGGTCTGATCGTGCGGCCCTTGGCGCATCTCAACGTCATGTCGCCGCCGCTGACGATCACGGAAGCCGAGGTCGATTTCGTGGCCGATGTGCTGGAAAAAGCCATCCGCAAGATCACAGATGAACTGGTCCGCGAAGGCCACCATCTGGGCTGACCTGCACCGATTCGGCCCCCTTGGTTACCCGTTGCGCGGGCAAAAACAGCGTGCGCTGCGTGCATACCATGTGCTGCACAGGGCGCTGCACCGCGTGCTGCACAGCCGATTTCGGAAAAATCGCTGAAAAGCAAAAGGTTAACCCCGCGTGCTCCATCCCATACGGCAGCCCCGCTTGACAAGCCCCGCGCCCCTTGGTCCCTTCGCGCCACCCGATCCGCCGCGTCTCGGCTTTCAAACGACGCAGCGCTTTACACGGGGGCAATCCCATCATGGCTCTTGAAGACGCCAAATCCGAAGTCGACACCGCCTTCACCCGCAAAGGCCTGCGCGGCTATGCCTTTGAAAATGCATTCGGGGGGGCCACGTCCTTCCTGCGCCGGACCTATACCAAAGACCTCACCGGAGTGGATTTGGCCATCACCGGCGTGCCCTTTGATCAGGCCGTCACCCACCGTACCGGCACCCGCTTTGGCCCCCGCGCGATCCGTGAGGCGTCCAGCCTGATGCCCTATGATCCGCCGCACGGCTGGCCCACCAACCCGTTGGAAGATATGGCAATTGTCGATTACGGCGATGTGGCCTTCGATTATGCCAAGGTATCGGATTTCCCCGACACGCTGACCGCCCATATCCGGGGCATCCTGCAAGCCGGGGCAGGGACCATCACACTGGGCGGCGATCACTACATCACCTTCCCGATCCTGCGCGCCTATGCCGAAAAGTTCGGCCCCCTTGGCGTGATCCATTTCGACGCCCATTCCGACCTCTGGCCCGATGATGACCTGTCCCGGATCGACCACGGCACCATGCTCTACAAGGCGGTGAAAACCGGGATTGTAGACCCGAAGCGTTCCGTCCAGATCGGCATCCGCACCACGACCGAGGATTACCTCGGCGTCCATGTCATTGATGCGCGTGAGGTGCATGAAAAGGGCATCAATGCCGCCGTGGCCAAGGCCAAGGACATCGTAGGCGACAAAGCCACTTACGTGACTTTCGATATCGATTGCCTCGATCCTTCGGTCGCGCCAGGCACCGGCACCCCGGTTTGGGGTGGGCTGCACTCCTGGCAGGCGGCGGCGATGCTGCGCGATCTTGCGGGCATCAACATGGTGGGTGGCGATATCGTCGAGGTGTCCCCCCCCTATGATACCACTGGGGCCACAGCCATCGCTGGCGCGCATGTGGCGTATGAACTGATTTGCCTCTATCACTGGGCAAGAACGCAGCGCTGAGGGAAACTACACAGGGTGGGCAAGATGGGAATGATCGCGGGACTTCTGGTCCTGATCGTGGTGGGCTTTGGCCTTTACGTCCGTCTTGCCCCCTCTGACCCCGCACGTTGGCACGTCGCGCCCCCCTCCGCCGCTACGGCTGATTGCAATGTGGAACAGGGCACAGGCGACGCCCGCGCCACTTGCGCGCGCGCGGATGCCCCGGCGGCCCTGCTTTCCCGGCTTGACGAAATCGCCATGGCCACCCCGCGCACCACCCGCCTTGCCGGATCGCCTGACGAGGGGCGCATCACCTGGATCACGCGGTCCAGCCTGTGGGGTTTTCCCGACTACATCACCGCCGAGGCGACGCCCGCCAGCTCAGGCACCACGCTCACCCTGCACGCCCGCCTGCGCTTTGGCAGCAGCGACATGGGCGTGAACGCCGCGCGACTCCGGGACTGGCTCTCAAGGCTCTGATGGCTTCATCTTGGCCCAAATACCCAAGCGACCTGCCCCCCCTTGACCGGCTGGGCTGAACGCGCCACAGAACCCGCATGGTTCCCTTGGACAAACTTGCCCAGATCACCCAGCGTTTCGAGTATCTCGAAGCGCGTCTGAACGCGGGTGCCGAACCATCGGATATCGCCAAAATCTCGCGTGAATACAGCGACCTGCGCCCCGTCGCCGATCAGATCGCCGCCTATCGCCGCGCACTCGATGATCTGGCCGAGGCCGAGGCGATGCTGTCAGACCCCGAAATGAAAGCATTGGCCGAGGATGAAATCCCCCGCCTGCGCGCCCTGATCCCCGAATTTGAACACCAGCTGCGCCTCGCCCTGCTGCCCAAGGATGCCGCCGATGCGCGCCCCGCAATCCTTGAAATCCGCCCCGGCACCGGGGGCGATGAGGCCGCACTTTTCGCGGCTGACCTGCTCAAGATGTATCAGCGCTATGCCGAACGGCAGGGCTGGCGGTTCGACATCCTCGAACAACAACTCTCTGATCTGGGCGGCATCAAGGAACTGACCGCCCATGTGCAGGGTGAAGGCGTCTTTGCGAAACTGAAATTCGAATCCGGCGTGCACCGCGTGCAGCGTGTTCCGGAAACCGAAGCCGGTGGCCGCATTCACACCTCTGCCGCCACCGTGGCCGTGCTGCCCGAAGCAGAAGAGGTGGATATCGACATCCCCGCCTCTGACATCCGCATTGATACGATGCGCGCCAGCGGGGCAGGTGGGCAGCATGTCAACACCACCGACTCGGCGGTCCGCATAACCCATATCCCGACTGGGATCATCGTCACCTCATCGGAAAAGTCCCAGCATCAGAACCGTGCCATCGCCATGCAGGTGCTGCGGGCTCGGCTGTTCGAGATGGAACGCGAACGGCAGGCCAATGACCGCGCTGCAGACCGCAAGGCGCAGGTCGGCTCTGGCGACCGATCTGAGCGCATCCGCACCTACAACTTCCCCCAAGGGCGCCTGACCGATCACCGCATCAACCTGACGCTCTACGCTCTGCCGCAGATCATGGCGGGCGATCTGGACGGGGTGGTCAACGCCCTTGTGGCCCATGATCAGGCCGAAAAACTGGCCGAGATGGAAGGATGACCGGGGCCGAGGCGCTGCGCGGCGCCATCCCCCGCCTAGCCGCCGCAGGCGTCCCCGATGCCCCCCGCGATGCGCGTGTGTTGCTGGCCCATGCCACCGGAATTGCGCCTGACAGGCTCACCCTGCATCTGTCCGATCCCCTGATTGAAGCTGCCGTTCAGGCGTTTGAGGTTGCCATCACCCGACGCGCCGCCCGCGAACCGGTCAGCCATATCACCGGCCAGCGCCTGTTCTGGGGCCGCAGTTTCCGGGTCACGCCCGACACGCTCGATCCCCGCCCGGAAACGGAAATCCTTGTTCAGGCTGCACTGGCGGAACCCTTTACCCGGATGCTGGATCTTGGCACCGGGACAGGCTGCATCCTGCTATCTTGCCTTGCAGACAGGCCGCAAGCGCGGGGTATGGGCACCGACATCCATCCCGCCACCTTGGCCGTGGCTGCCGCGAATGCGCAGACCCACGGCCTTTCCGCGCGGGCCGAATTTGGTCTGTCCGATTGGCTTACCGCCGTTTCCGGCCAGTTTGATCTGATCGTCTCCAACCCCCCCTATATCGCCGAAACAGAGATGCCCGCCCTGTCGCCCGAGGTGCAGCGCGAACCGCATCGCGCGCTCACGCCGGGGGGGGATGGGTTGGATGCCTATCGCGCCATCGCCCGCGACGCGCCGGCGCATCTGCGCCCGCAGGGGCGGCTCATGGTGGAAATCGGTCCCACACAAGGTGCTGTTGTCAGCGCCCTTTTCGCCGCACAGGGCCTGACGGATATCCGCATCCTGCCCGATCTTGATGGCCGTGACCGCGTGGTCATCGCACACCAGCCCAGTGCAGCGGCCAAGGCCACCCCCGCCTGACCTGCGGGAAATCCGCCACATTCCGCCTCAACAGCGGGGCTTTTGCCGCCCATCCCGCCGTGCGCTGCGCGAATCCCCTTGTCTTCATGCCCGGAGAGTGGTTATTCGAACCTCAGGTGATGGGGCAGGGCGCAGGTCCCCCCGCGCCGGAACTGCCTGACAGTTTGATGCGCCTTGGGATGCCCCCATATGGGAACCCGTGACCCAAAGGCGCTTCGCAGAAAGCCAGGTCATCTGGACCAAAGGACAAGATGAGATCTTCCAAGTCCCGCTCGCGCTCAAAGGCGAACCGCCCGCGCACCCTCGGCAACATCATAAACCGCGTCTTCGACAGCTCCGGCCCCGAAGGCAAGGTGCGTGGCACGCCGCAACAGATCATCGAGAAGTATCAGCTTCTCGCCCGTGACGCACAGCTGTCGAATGACCGCGTCGCAGCGGAAAACTTCCTGCAACACGCCGAGCATTACACCCGCCTCCTTGGCGAGGCGATGCGCGAGATGGCCGCCGAACAGGAAGAGCGTCAGCGCAACCAGCAGAACAACCCGCAGCAGGGTGGTCAGCAGGGCGGTGGCCAATATGGAAACCAGAACGGAGGCCAAAACGGCAACCAGAACGGCAACCAGCAGAATGGTTATCAGGGCGGCGGCCAGCAGAACGGCAATGGCAACCGTGACCGCGACGGCAATCAGGGCTACAACCGTGACGGCAACCGCGACAATCGCGATGGCAACCGCGATCAGCCCTGGCGTGACCGTCAGGATCGCGGCGAGTACCGCGACTATCGCAATACGGATGAAGCGGCCCCGTCGGGCGCTGCGGTGATCGAACTGGGCGAAGGCGGTGACACCAATCTGGTGGAAACTCCTGAAGCGCGCCCGTTCCAGCCCCGCCGTGATGACCGCGGCGACCGTCCGGATCAAGGCAACCGCCAAGATCGCGGTGACCGCCAGAACAATGATCGCCAGAACAACGACCGTCAAAATAACGACCGCCAGAACAACGACCGTCAAGGCGGCGAGCGTCAGGGCGGCGAACGCCCGGCTGGTGACCGTCAGGATCGTAACAACCGGGGCGATTTCCGCCGGGACCGCGAAAACCGTCGTGACCAGCAGCCGCAGACCGTGACCGATGCCGCCCCTGTGGCAGCCCCTGTTGCCGTTGCCCCGGTCGCTGCCGCTCCGGCCCCCGCCGCACCGAAAGCGCCGAAGCAGCCAGCCGTCGTGGCACCTGCGCCGGAAGCGGCTGAGGCCCCGAAAAAGACCCGCGCACCGCGCAAGCCAAAGGCAGAGAAGGACAATTCCGGTTCTGATCCGGCTGCGGCTGCGGAATAAGGCGTTAACCGCCCATTAATCATTTGAAACAGAAGGCCGGGGTCAAACCCGGCCTTTTTTCATGCCTTGATAAGCCTCGCCAAGGCGCAGAACTGCTCCAGCGAAATTTCCTCGGCGCGCTGCGTCGGCACGATCCCCGCCGCCTCCAGCTTGGCCTCGATATCGGCCCCCAAACCCTTCAGCGATGACCGCAGCATCTTGCGCCGCTGGTTGAAGGCCATGGCCGTGATCCGGCTTAGGACCGCGCCATCGGCCGGAAAGCGCGGCTCGGCCAGCCGCGTGATATGCACCACTGCCGAATGTACCTTGGGTGCGGGGGTGAACGCTTCGGGCGGAAGATGCATCACGATCTTCGCCTCGGCCCGCCATTGCACCAAAAGCGCCAAACGCCCGTAATGATCGGTCCGGGGTTTGGCCACGATCCGCTCGGCCACTTCCTTTTGGAACATCAGCGTCAGGCTCTCCCAAAACGGTGGCCAGACAGCCGGTGTCAGCCAGCGGATCAGCAATTCCGTGCCCACATTATAGGGCAGGTTCGCGACCACCCGAACCGGCGGTGTCAGATGCGCCAGAACATCCACCTCCAGCGCGTCGCCGTTGATCACCTCCAGCCGACCGGGATAAACCGCCCCCACCTCGGCCAGCGGCGCCATGCAGCGGGGATCCTTTTCCACCGCCAGCACCCGCCGCGCGCCTTCGGCCAGCAACCCGCGCGTCAGCCCGCCGGGGCCCGGCCCCACCTCCAGCACATCACAACCGGACAGATCCCCCGCCTGCCGTGCGATCTTGGCGGTCAGGTTCAGATCGAGCAGGAAATTCTGCCCCAACTGCTTTTTCGCCACCAGATCATGTGCGCGGATCACCTCGCGCAGCGGCGGAAGCCCGTCAATCGTCGCCATGCCTGACCCGCCTTTTCATCTTGGCTCAAATACCCAAATCCGGCAGATCACGCCCCGCGCGCCGCCGCCATCTGTTGCGCCATCCGCAGCGCCGCCACAAGGCTGGTCGCGCTGGCAATGCCTTTGCCTGCTATGTCATAGGCGGTGCCATGGTCGGGCGACGTGCGGATAAAGGGCAGGCCCAGCGTCACATTCACCCCGCCGTCGAAATCCACTGTCTTGATCGGGATCAGCGCCTGATCGTGATACATGCACACGGCCACGTCATAGCGCGCCCGCGCGACCTTGTGAAACATCGTGTCTGGCGGCATCGGTCCGCGCAGATCAAACCCCTCTGCCGCCATTCTGGCGATCAGCGGGCCGATCCATTGCGTCTCCTCCCACCCCATCGCGCCGCCTTCGCCGGCATGGGGATTCAAGCCCGCCACCGCGATACGGGGCCGCGCAATGCCGAAATCCCGCCGCAGCCCGGCATCGGTGATGCGGATGGTGTCTTCCAGCAAATCCGGCGTCAGAACGCACGGCACGTCGGCCAACGCGATGTGGATAGTCGCAGGCACCACCCGCAATTCCGGGCAGGCCAGCATCATCACCACACGGCTGACACCGCCCAAGTGCGCCAGATATTCGGTATGTCCCGGAAAGGCGAAACCCGCCCCGTCCTTTAGCACCTTCTTGTTGATCGGCAGGGTGCAGATTGCCGACGCTTGGCCCTGCTGCACCAAACCCACCGCCCGCGCGATCACGTCGATGATGCCTTGCGCATTTGCCGGGTCCGGCTGCCCCGGTGTGGCGGGTCGGGGGAAACTGTGCGCCAGAACGGGCAGGGATGCCGCAGGAACCGACGCCGCCTGACCGGGATCGTCAATCACGGAAAAGACCGCACCCACCGGCATATGCGCCGGATCGCCGATCCAGAAGAACGGCAAGTCTGCCCCCAGCATCGCCCGCGCCTTCAGGGCAATCTCGGCCCCGATCCCGGCAGGATCGCCACAGCTCAGCGCAATCGGCAACAAGGACGCGCTCACCGCTCCTCGATGATCGCTTCTGACCGCAGCTCTTCCATGAAGCCCTCGGCCAGGGCGGTCAGCTGCTGGTTGCCCAACTGGTTGCGCACAGCCTCGCGGTCGACCAGGGGCTTGTCCTCGGCTGCGGCCTCGCCCTCGGCTGCGTCGCTTTCGGCGGTGGTCACCGGAATTTCGGCGGCATTCGGGTCGGCCTCGGGGATACCGGTCCGCAGGCACAGCATCAGCAATTCGTTATAGGTGCCGCGCCCCCGCAGCACGCTTTCGCCCGGGTCCAACTTGGCCAGCTCCAGCGCGATATCCTGCGGCACGGAACCCATCATCTGTTTGGTCACCCGCAACTGTTCGGCCGGCAGACCACGCGCGAGCGGGTAAAGATCGCCGCAATCATCCGTCTGCTGGCGCACCACAGCCGGATCAAGGTTCGGCGGCAGGGCAAACTGAGCATATTCCACCTCGACCTGCGCGGGCATGGCGCTTTCCAGATCGCTGATGCCGTTCAATTGGAACAACACCACCGCCTGTGGAACCACGATCGGATCGGACACTTCGCCGGGCGACAGCGTCAGCACCTGCTGGGCGATGGCCGGGGGAAGATTGCTGATCGGAACCCAATCCAACCGCCCGCCGCGCCCCGCGGAAGGGGCCGCCGAAAACTGCCGCGCGGCAGAGGCAAAGCCCGCCTCGGAACCACTTTCCGCCTTGATCGCGCGGGCCTGATCCAGCACGGGCGAGATGTCTTCGCCCTGCACCGGAATGATCAGTTCCGAAAGCAGAACCTGCACCTGTGGGGTCTTGGCGTTCTCGGCCAGGGCCCGGTCGATCTGGGCGTCGGAAATGCGGATCTGCGACGCGAATTTCGTGCGCACCACATCGCGCCACAACAGACCGTTGGCCACGAAATCGCGGAAGGTTTCGGGGGCCACGCCCTCTTGTCCCAGCGCTTCGGTGAATTGCTCGGCCGTCAGGTTGGCACGGGCGGCGAATTCTTCCATCCCCTGCTTCACCTGTTCGTCGGTGACGGAAATGTCCATATCTTCGGCCGCTTGCGCGCCAAGCCTGTCGCGCATCAGCGCGTCCAGCGCTTCCTTTTCCGGATCGCCGGGCGCGCGCAGGGCGCGCAGGAACAGCATCCGCTGTTCCATTTCGAAATTGGTCACGGTCTGGCCGTTGATCACCATGCGGGGCGCGAACAGCCCGCCCTCTTGTGCCGGGGCCATGCCTGCCCCCACCGCCAGAAGCGATACCCCCAGAAGCGCTGCCCTCATGGTCTGTGCCGCCTTGTTCCGCGAACGATCCGTCATTCCCGTATCCCGTATCCTGCCTTGCCCCGTGACTTGCCCTGTACAGTCATCGTCTGCACATGCGCGCCGGTCCTGCCTCGGTTCCGCCGCCAAAGCCAAGCAATTCGACCGATAGATCGACCGTCGTGCCTGGCCGCACAGTAGTGGATGACGTGAACCGACGCGAGAGAGAAAGATCAACCAGCAAACACTCGTTCTTGAAGCTCACGCCGAAATCGGCGCTGCGATAGCTGTCCGCCTCGAAATCATAGCGGCCCGATGCCGTGGCCTGCCAGCCGGGGCTGATCTGATAACCGCCCCCGAGCACAAGGTCCGAGACGCGGCTGGGTCGGGACTCGGCCAGATCGGCGATGGACCAGATATAGCCGGTGTTGAACCACACCTCTGGGCTGCCATATTCGGCCAGCACCTCGCCTCGCGTGACCGACAGGTCATCATCGGTGATCACCCGCCCGGCAAAGTTCAGGCCGTTCTCAGTTTCTGCTGTCACCGCCAACAGCCAATCCGAGGTGCTGCCGCTGAGCCCGGATGCGGCGGAAAAGCCCGCCGCGGGCGCATCGCGGAAGACACGGCCCGCCGTCACGCCGATCGTCCAACCTGCGGGATCGATCCGCGTCCAGCTGACACCCAGATTGGCGCGCAGACCGGTTTCCACCACATCGGTGCCGGGAAAACGGTTCAGCGAAAACAGATTGGATTCATCGAATTCCACAAGGCGGCTGTCCTCATTCGGGATCAAGGCCCCGTCATCATCGGACCAGACAAGCTGTGCCACGGGTTCAATGACCTGCGCCACGCCATCCGCCCCAGCCCGAACCCAAGGCCACCGGAACTCGACCGCGCCCGCGCCGTAAATCCGCGACCGGCTGCCGCCATAGGTGGCATCGTCGGATATGTTGAACGTATCCAGCCGCACATCGCCAAGGGCGGCAAGCACGACGCCATTCGTCGTCACCCAATCCTTGCGCCAATCCGCGCCGATGGACAGGCGCTGCATGTCTGACCCTTCGGAAATGTCATCAGAGTCCGCACCATCCAACGGGTTCGACGATTGCCGCGTGTGGGTGTGTGACCCAAAACGCAACGCCCCTTCGCCCCCCAACGCGCCAAGCTGGAAGCGCTGGATATAGGTGGAATCCGTCACCAGATAGGGGGTGGCTGACGGAAAATCGCCCGCGCGCAGCGTATCGAAATTGATGATCCGAGCGGCGATGTATTCATCGCGGCGGACTCGGTCCACTTGGATCGTGTTGGTCAGACGGTCCGTGCTACTGATGCCATAATCGGCCAGATAGGCATCATCGCTGACCGCCTCGCCATGGAAGGCCAGACGATAGCCGCGCGGCAGCCGGAAGACACCATCCGCCACCACATAGCCGCGCGTGTTCCCGGGCTGGATGTCATCCCGTGCCACGGTGCCGGATATGGCGATATTGCCTGTCTCGAACGCTTGCCGATACCTGATCTCAAGCGCCTTGGCGCCATTTGTCGTCAAGGTCGGCGAGAAGGTCAGGTCGCGCGATGGGCCGATGGCCACGAAGTAGGGCAGGGTGATGCCGGTTCCCAGATCGGTCCGGTTGGTGAACTTGGGCATCAGAAAGCCAGTACTGCGGTCCAGTGTCGGATCAGGAATACGCAGGCGCGGGATATACAGCAGCGGGACGCCCGCCACGCGCAACTGGGCATGGTCAAAGTAAATCTGCTGCGCTGTCTGATCGTGCAGCACGCGTCGGGCGCGAATCTCCCATAAGGGCGTTGTGCTGCCCGCGCAGACCTTGCAGCTAGAGGCCACGGCATTGTCCAGTTGCAGGTAACGCCCCTCGCTGCGCACCATTTGCGCCGCCGCCATCTGCAATTGCTGGTTCAGCACGACACGCGCGCTTTGCAGGATGCCTTCGGTCAGGTCCGATGACAGATCGGCCTGCGCGGCAACGATGACAGTCGACCCGTCTTCATCCGTCAGGCGGATCGGGCCTTCGATGCGCAACTGATCGGTGCTTTGGTCAAAGACGATACGTTCCGCCGTCATACGGCGGCCCTGATAGAACACCTCGACCGATCCTTCAGCGATCAGCCGGGAATCCGCCGCAATTTCCAGCCGGTCCGCGATCAGCGTCGCGGCTTCCTGCGCCATCAGTCCGCCCGGTGAGGCCGACCCGAGCAAGGCCGCAACCGACAGCGCCAGCGCAAGCGGACGCAGGGCCGCAAAACGGCGCGGCTTTCGGCGGCGGAAATCAGGGCCACGGGCCATGTCAGCCATCCTCCAGATGCAGAAGAAGGCCAAGCGCCATCATCGTGGCGGCCACGGGCGGCGCCCAGGCGGCCAGTGCCACCGGAATCTGCCCGTTCTCACCCAGAACCTGCGCGAAGTTGCGCAGGAAAAAGATTGCAAACCCGCTGAGCACGGCGAACAGCACAAGCGTGCCTGTCTTGCCAAAGCGCGCATGCCGCATCGTGAACCCCGCCGCCACCAGCACCATCGCCGCCAGCAACAGGGGCTGTGCCAGTTCCATCTGGAACCACACCTGATGGGCGCGGGCCGAAAATCCCGCCCGTTCCAACCCAGCGATGTAGGAGGGCAGCGACCAGAAGGGGATGGCAGAGGGCGATCCGAAACTGTCGCGAATGCCTTCGCGCGTCAGGTCAGAAGGCAGGGTGCTGCCATCGGCCAACCGGGTTGAGCTTTGTTCCGGGTTGCGCGCCGTCAGATCCCAGCGCTTTGCCCCCTCCAACACCCAGGCCCCCGGTTCCAGCCGCGCGACGTTCGCTTCGATCCGCGCGGCGGGCAAGCCTTCGGCATCCAGCAGCAGAAAACTGACGCCGTAAAGCTCTGTGCCATCCTGATTGGTGCGGGCGGCCTGAATGACGGTCTGACCGTTGCCATCGCCCTGGCGCAGCCAAAGGCCGTTCTCTGATACCGACATCGCGCTTGATCCGCCGCGGGCAAGATCGGCTTGCGCATTGTCATAAAGCCGGGTGGTGGCTGCGACAAACGGGTTCAGCACGGCGACCGCGACCAGCCCGCTGATCAGTGCGGTTACCACCGGCGCGATCAGGAAGCGCAGGCCTGACCGGCCTGCCGCCCGGACCACGACGAGTTCGCTGGACCGGGCCAGTGCCATGAACAGCGAAATCGCGGCCAGTACCACGATCAGCGGCAGGATACGGTACAGGCTTTCAGGCACGTTCAGCGCAGCCAGATGCAGGGCCGAGATCAGGCCCGCATCGCTCTGGTTCAGTCGCCGCAACTGGTCGATCGTGTCGATCAGCAGCATGATCCCGAAGAAGACCCCCAGCACCACCAGGAAAGACCCCAGAAACCGGCGCGCGATGTAAAGGCTAAGCGTCATGCCAAGGCCCTTCGCACATGCCGGGGGCGCTGCGCCAGATGCAACAGCAACGCCGCAATCCCAAGCCCGGCCAGCGGGGCCACATAGACCGCCGGCCACAGCCGTGCATCCTTCAGCGCCATGGCAGAGCCGGTCGTGTTGAGAAGCTGCAAGAAGATCAGGATACCTACCGCGCCAAGGATCTGCCGCCACAGGCCAAACCTGCTGAAGGCGCCGATCAGAAGGGTGGAAAAGCCAACCATCGCCGCTGCCGCGCTGAGGAACGGCTGCGCCAGCCTTGTATGCACCTCTTGCAGGATGGTCGCGCGTTCCGCACCCGTGCGGGTCTGCAATTCCTGCGGATCGGCGGAAAGAAGCTGAACCGTGGTCAGGTAATCGGGCGGAACCGTCGTCTGCGTCCGGTCGGCCAGCATGCCGGACAGATCATAGGTCACATCGGCAAAGCGCGTGACGGACAGGCTTTGCCGATCGTCACGGGTCAACGTCTGGGCGATGCCGTCGAACATCAGAAGCGTCGGCCCGTTTTCCCCCGCGCGCCAGCAGGGCGCGGCGGGCGGTGTAGGTGGTTCGCTCGGCGGCATTACGCTCATCCGACAGGAAGAGGTCCCGCAATTCGCCCTGCTGGGTGATGTCGCGGATGTAAAGCGTCACCCCCGTGGCGGGATGCATGAACTGCCCTTCGGTCAGATAGCGGGCGGTCACATTCTCGGCCAAGGCCGCCTCGCGATCGGACAGCATGGCCCCGCTCCAGGGCACCAGCACGTTCATCAGCAGCAGGTGCAGCGCGGTGACGATGGCCCCGAAGTACAGAACCGGGCGCGCAAGGCGAAAGCCGGAAAAACCGGTGGCCTGCATCACCACCAACTCGCTTTCCTGTGTCAGCCGGTTGGTCACATAAACCGTTGCGGCAAAGGCCGCGATGGGCAGAACCAGACGGATCACATTGGGCAACATCAACAGCGAGAATTCTAGGAAGACCAGCGCAGAATGGCCGTCGCCGATAAGCCGGTCAAACAGCCCAACGGCCCGGTTGACCCAATAGACAGACACAAGAATTAGGGCAAAGAAGCCAAACAGCGCAACAAGTTGCGACAGCAGATATCTGTCGAATTTTGACACGCTGACTGCATCCCCGGTTCTAGCCTTTTGGTGAATCTAACGGAAATCCCCGGCGGGGAAAACTCATATCTGGTCAATCCGGGGCGGGGCGGGTAGCGTTTTGCCAATCTCTGCGCCGCCGCTGATCGGCAGGCGCTTTCCGTCAAGGATTTCCCGCATGACACACCCCGTTCCGATCCATTTCCGCCCTGTCGATCTTGACGCCCTGCCGCGCATCACCGGGCGGATCGTGGCCTTTGCGGATGGGCCGAACGCGCTGAGCCCGGCCATCCGCCGGCTGGACAAGCTGACTCGCGGGGCAGTGACGCGGCTGTTGAACAATGAAGCCTTCGATCGGCTGAAACCGGGTGAAACGGTCGAACTGGCCTGGCCGTCGGGCCTGCTGGCCGATGCCTTGCAGATCGTGCGCCTGCCCAAGCGGACCGAGATTGCAAATGCCCGCAAGGCAGGCGGCGCGATCGGGCGCGCGCTGACGCCGGCAGGCACAACCGTTCTTGCCGAAAACCATGCGCTGGCGGCCGAGATTGCCTTTGGCGTCGCGATGCGGGCCTATGATTTCACCGCCCACAAGACGGGCGAGCGCAAGGTGCCCGGACATGTGGCCTTCATGGTTTCCAACCCCGAGGCGGTGGCCGCGGCCGCCGCGCCGGGGGCTGCGGTGGCGGAAGGCGTCTTCTTCACCCGCGATCTGGTGAATGAACCCGCCAACATCCTGACCACTTATGATTTTGCCGCGCGGCTGGCCGCGATGCAGGAACTGGGGCTGGATGTCGAAATCCTTGAAGAAGAGGAACTGTCCAAACTGGGCATGGGCGCGCTGTTGGGCGTGGGGCAGGGATCGGAAAGCCCGTCCAAGGTTGTGGTCATGCAATGGCATGGCGGCGAAAAGGGCGCGGCCCCCTTTGCGCTGGTGGGCAAGGGGGTGGTGTTCGACACAGGCGGCATCTCGATCAAGCCTGCCGGTGGCATGGAAGACATGACGATGGATATGGGCGGCGCGGGCGTCGTGGCGGGCGTGATGCGCACATTGGCGCTGCGCAAGGCCAAAGCCAATGTCGTGGGTCTGGTCGGGCTGGTGGAAAACATGCCCGACGGGCGCGCGCAGCGACCGGGTGACGTCGTCAAGACGATGAAGGGCGACACGGTCGAGGTGATCAACACCGATGCCGAAGGCCGCCTCGTTCTGGCCGATGTGCTGTGGTATGCGCAGGAACGGTTCAAGCCCGTGGGGATGATCGATCTTGCCACCCTGACCGGGGCCATCATCATCGCCTTGGGCCATGAAAACACGGGCGTTTTTTCCAACAACGATGATCTGTGCAATGCCTTCCTAAAGGCCGCCAAGGCCGAGGGTGAGGGCGCGTGGCGGATGCCCATGGGCGATGCCTATGATGCCAAGCTGAAATCCCGCATCGCCGACATGATGAATGTGGGCGGGCGCGATGGCGGTTCGATCACGGCGGCGCAATTCCTGCAACGCTTTGTGAAATCCGAAATCCCGTGGTGCCATCTGGATATCGCAGGCACCGCGCTGCTGAAATCTGACAGCACGCTTGCGCCGAAGGGGGCGACGGGATGGGGTGTCATGGCGTTGGATCGTCTGATCCGCGACAAGTTCGAGGCGAAGTGACCCTGCCATGGGCGTGGTGATGTTCTATCACCTGACGCGCTCCTCGGTTGAGGAGACGCTGCTGATGCTGCTGCCACGCGCTGTGGCACAGGGCTGGCGCGTGATGCTGCGTGGCACCGATCCGGCGGCGCTGGAGCGGCTGGATGCCCAGTTGTGGACGGCGGAAAGCCAGCCATTTCTGCCGCATGGCATGGCGGGCGGGCCGCACGATGCCGATCAGCCGGTGCTGATCGGGCAGGGGGCGATTGCCAATGATGCCAAGGGGTTGTTCTTGATCGACGGGGCCGCGACCACGCCCGATGAGGCGCGTCCGCTGGAACGGGTCTGGCTGTTGTTTGATGGCAATGACGGAGCGCAACTGACCGATGCACGGGCCAAGTGGAAGGCGCTGACCGAAGCGGGATTAGCGGCGCAATACTGGTCAGAGGAAAGTGGGCGGTGGGAGAAGAAGGCGGAAAAGGGTTAGCGAACGGTTAACGCCCCTACCGCCGCAGGATCATCCTGTCTTCAGCAATTTCAACGCGGTAGAGCGACAGATATTCCATTCCCAGAAGGGAATCCGACATATCGCCCTGATTGACCCATGCGGCGAAGTCGCTGTCCTGATAGGGGCCAAGCGTGACGCTGGGCAGTTCAACCCGCGCCGTGCGGACCGTGCCATTGGCCGTTTGCGCCGTGCCGATATAGACCAATGCCCCGGGGTCGATCCCGATACGGCGGGCATCGCGATCCGACAGCACCATGCTGGTGGCCCCTGTATCGGCCAGAAATTGCACCGGCGTGCCGTTGATATCCAGCGTCAGGTAGTAATGGCCGTCCTCTGCCCGCGGCACTTCGATAGAACCGGCTTCGGATATCATCTGCTGGGGGGCGATGTCCGTGCGCAGATCGTTCCACAGCCCATAGCCAGCCATCAC
Organism: Fuscovulum sp.; assembly: GCA_035192965.1. Taxonomy (NCBI): domain Bacteria; kingdom Pseudomonadati; phylum Pseudomonadota; class Alphaproteobacteria; order Rhodobacterales; family Paracoccaceae; genus Fuscovulum; species Fuscovulum sp. The sequence continues at coordinate 2,328,917 of CP136571.1, forward strand.
TCCGATGAAGATCAGGCCCCAGGCAGCGACGGTGCGCAACGCCTCGCCCATGCGTTTGCGATATTCGACGATCACCCAGCCACCGACGGCCGCAAGCAGCAGGACGAGATAGAGCAGACGGCCAGTGGTTTCCGAATCCATGAAGTTTTTCCTGTTTCCTTGCAGGATATGGGGGGCGCGTGCGGGCAGGGGAAGGGTCAGCCGATCAGTCCGGTGCCTTTGACACCGTCGATGACGAACTGCACCGATAGCGCCGCCAGCAACATGCCCAGAAGCCGAGTGATAACGATGGTGCCCGTGCGGCCCAGAAGCCGTTCCAGCGGCGGCGAGGCCAGAAGAAACAGGAAGGTGGTCGCCAGAACCAGCGCCATCAGGCCCAGCACCGAGATCGTGCCGGACCAGCCCGGTGCTTCACCCACCAGAAGGATCATGGTGGCAATCGCCCCCGGCCCGGCGATCAGGGGAATCGCAAGGGGGAAGACAGAAGGATCGTGGTCGGCTTCGGTCTTCTGTCCCTCGCGCCGCTGCGTGCGGCGTTCGAACAGCATGTCGAGCGCAGTCAAGAACAGCAGGATGCCGCCCGCGATGCGGAAGGCAGGCATGGTGATTCCGACAAAGAAAAGGATCGATTCCCCCGCAAGCCCGAATAGCAACAGCAGGCCGCAGGCAATCAGGCAGGCCCGCAGAGCCAGACGGCGGCGGTGTTCGGGTGTCATACCTTGCGTCAGCGCGATGAACAGCGGCACCAGACCGGGCGGATCGATCACCACGAACAGTGTCGCAAAGGCTGTGATGAGGAAGGCGGTTTCGGGCAAGGGCGACCTCCGGTTTTGGGCAGCCTATGGGTGCTGAAGGTTTCTGGCCAGTGAATCCGGCGCGCTTTGTGCGGTGTAGATCAGACGATGCGGGGCCCAAGACTGGCCGGATCAATCCCGGGGGTTGACCAGAACTCGGCGGCAAAGGGCGGCAGTCGGGACAGCACGCGGTCCAGGTCTTCGCGCAGGACCGCGCGGCGCAGGGCATAGGCGGTGGCGGCGACGCAATTCTCTGGCGCGATGTTGTGATGGCGGCGCAGGGCGCGGGCTTCGGCAGTCCAATCCGCGCGGGTGCCGGGTGGGGCGGGCGGATCGGACAGGTTCCAGTCGGCGATGAAAAGCGCCCGCAGGACCGATGGCAGGACTTGCGCAAAATCAATGACTTGCTGCGGTGTCAGGCGATGGCGAAAGGCACGCAGCACGCCTTCAACGGCGGTGAAGGTGCTGTGGTCCGTGGGCGTATCCATCGCGTATTGTGCATCTGCCAAGAACGCCTGCCATTCCCGGGTTGCCTGCCGATAGGTCCAGGGCATCGGCATGGTCTACGCAGCCTCGGCCTGCTCCAGCCGGTCTTGCGCCGAAAGCCAGAGCGCCTCGGCCTTGTCCAGCGCCTCCATCACCTCGGCGTATTTGCGGTTCCAGGTTTCCAATTCGCCTATGCGCGAGGATTCATAGAGTTCGGGATCGGCCAGCTTCTTAGCCAGCTTGTCACGCATGTCGTTGATCTTGGCGAGACGGTCTTCGCATTTGCGCACCTCAGCACGCAGTGCGAGGATTTCGTCACGGCTGGCTTTCTTTGGTTTTTCAACGGGTTTCGCGGCGACTTTCACCTCTTCGTCACCCGCTAGAAGCATCCGGCGATAGGCTTCCAGATCCTCATTATAGGGCGTGACGGCCCCGCCTTTGACCAGCCAGAGCCGATCGGCCACCAGCGAAAGAAGGTGCATGTCATGGCTGACAAGGATCACCGCGCCGGAGTATTCGGTCAGCGCTTCAACCAGCGCCTCGCGGCTTTCCATATCAAGGTGGTTGGTCGGTTCATCGAGGATCAAGAGATGAGGCGCGTCAATGGTGGCCAGCAGAAGCGACAGCCGCGCCTTTTGCCCGCCTGACAGGCGGCCGACCTGCGTTTCGGCCTGATCGGCCATCAGGCCGAATCCAGCCAGCCGCGCGCGCAGGCGGGGTTGGCCTTCATCAGGGCGCAGGCGTTGGATGTGTTGCAGCGGCGTTTCGTCGATGTGCAGCTCATCCACCTGATGCTGCGCAAAGTAACCGATCCTTAGCTTGGACGAGCGCGTGAAACGCCCCTCAAGCGCGGTAAGTTTTCCCGCCAACAGCTTGGAAAGCGTGGACTTTCCCTCACCATTCCGTCCCAGCAGGGCGATGCGGTCGTCTTGGTCGATCCTTAACGAAAGCTTCTTTAGGACGGGCGGGCCGCCATAGCCCACAGCGGCGCCTTCCATGTTGATGATGGGCGGCGACAATTCCTCGGGCGCCGGGAAAGTAAAGACCACACGCTTGGCATCTTCGGGCGCGGTGATCGGCGTCATTTTCTCCAGCATCTTCACGCGGGATTGCGCCTGTACGGCCTTGGACGCTTTTGCCTTGAACCGGTCAACGAAGGATTGCAGATGCGCGCGCCGCGCCTCTTGCTTCTTTGCCTCGGCCTGCAAGACGGCGCGGCGTTCGGCCATCTGCCTTGCGAACTGGTCGTAAGGGCCTGTCCAATATGTCAATTTCCGCTGATCCAGGTGCAGGATGCCCTGCACAGCGCGGTTCAGAAGGCCACGGTCATGGCTGATGATGATGACAGTATGGGGATACTTCTGAAGATAAGCCTCAAGCCAGAGCGCGCCTTCAAGATCGAGGTAGTTGGTCGGTTCGTCGAGCAGCAGCAGATCCGGCTGGGAAAACAGTACGCCCGCCAGCGCTACCCGCATCCGCCACCCGCCGGAAAAGGCCGAACAGGGCATGAGTTGCTGATCCGCGTCGAAGCCTAACCCCTTGAGAATGCTGGAGGCGCGGCCTTCAGCCGACCAGGCGTCGATATCGGCCAGGCGGGCCTGAATTTCGGCGATGCGGTGGGGGTCGGTGGCGGTGTGGGATTCGGCCAGCAAAGCGGCGCGTTCGGTATCGGCCTGAAGCACGGTATCGAGCAGCGAGGTTTCAGACGAAGGCACCTCTTGCGCCACACCGCCGATGCGGGCGCGCGAGGGCAGGGTGATCGACCCGCCTTCAAGCGCAAGTTCGCCGCGTATCAGCCTGAAAAGCGTGGTTTTTCCCGTGCCATTGCGGCCCACGAGGCCGACCTTGTGGCCGGTGGGAATGGTGGCGGAGGCTGCCTCCAAAAGGGGGCGGCCTTCGACGGAATAGGTGATGGCGTCAATGCGTAACATGGCGCAGGGCTTGCCCTATGGGCGGCGCGGCGTCAACGGCGGCTGTGAATTGGGCGTGCAGCGCGTGGTGCAGATGGTGGTGCAGACAGGCGTATGCACGCAGCGCACCTGTGTTTAACGCTTTGGCCACGTTCAGGATCGGCGGCGGCTTTTCATTGTTACAGGCCCATGCTACGTGCGCCGCACATGAATTCCGGCGCGGGGATCCCCCACGCGCCCCAGAAACAGAACCCAGTAACGGAGACGTCCCCATGGCCATCGAACGCACCCTGTCGATCATCAAACCCGATGCGACCAAGCGCAACCTGACCGGCAAGATCAACGCCAAGTTTGAAGAAGCTGGTCTGCGCATCGTCGCACAAAAGCGCATCCACCTGACCATGGCGCAGGCCGGTCAGTTCTATGCCGAACACAAAGAGCGCGGCTTCTATGGCGAGCTGTGTGAGTTCATGGCATCCGAGCCGGTGGTCGTGCAGGTTCTGGAAGGCGAAGGCGCCATCCTGAAGAACCGCGAAGTGATGGGCGCAACCAACCCGGCCAACGCTGCCGAAGGCACGATCCGCAAGGAATTCGCCCTGTCGGTTGGCGAAAACTCGGTCCACGGGTCGGACAGCGAGGCATCCGCCGCGCGCGAGATCGCGTTCTACTTCTCGGGTCTCGAACTGGTCGGCTGATCCGCAGGGATCAGCGGCGACGTTCCACGACGCCAAGCATATCAAGGGCCGCTTCGATTTCGGAGCGGCCTTTTCCTTTCATACTGGCCTTGATCGCATCGAAACGGACGCGCAGCGCGGCCTTTTCATCCCCTTGGCAATCGTTCCACGGGCGGCCTTGCAGGCCCATGACGATCACATAGTAACCGATGAAATGGGGGGCCACACCACTGGCCAGAAGGCGGCGATAGCCTTCATCCGGGCCAAGCGCGCGCAACTCTTCGGCGGAATGGATGCCCGCCTTGGCAAAGGCGGCCTCGGTCGCGGGGCCAAGATTGGGGATGGAGGAAACGGGGCTGGGCATCGTTGGGGGCCTTGAATGAAACAGGGCCAGCCTAGCGGCTGGCCCTGTCTCAGGAAAGCGTCTGTTCCGGTCTGCTTGGGTTCAGATCGCGGCCCAGTCGCGGAAGATCGGGGTGGACCCTTGCTGTTGGGTGGACCCTTGGGATTGGTCTTGCTGCTGCGTGGGCGTGTTGCTGCCGCCCTGTTGCTGCGTGGTGGTGTTCGGTTTCTTGGCCATCTTTCCTGCTCGCTCCGGCTCTGGTCTGAAATCGCTTCTGCAAGAGTTGTGCGCGGGAAAAGACCGGGACAAGACGCAAGCATGACGATTTTGCGACGCGCTACAGGGGATGTGCGACATTTGCAACAGGTTCCGTGGCTTAGCCCGCAAATCCCTGCGCACGTTCGCGCGATCAGCCGATCTGCGTGGCGGGAAAGCCCACTTCATCTAGGGCAAGGATCAGGGATTCGGGGCTGGCCGTGCCTGTCGTCGTGGCCGTCCGGGCGGCCAGATCGACCGTCACCTCGCCCGCATCGGCCAGCGATGTCAGCGCGGTTTCGACCGATGTCTTGCAATGGCCGCAGGTCATGTCGGGGATGGAAAGAAGGGTCACGGGTTTGGTCCTTTGGTTGGCTGCTTGATATGTGGGGGTTCCTGTAACGGGAAGGTCAAGGGTGGAACTGACATAAAGGTTTTTGGGGGCGGGGATTGACCTTCCCTTTACTGGAAGGATTACATGGGGTGGTGGAAGGAGTCTTTCCATGACCCAAGCTGCCCTTGCCACCGCTGCCCCCGCCACTGCTTCTGCCGCCCCCGCTGCCGGGGCCGACCCGGCCCGGCAGGCGCGATTCCGGCTGGAGGGGATGACCTGCGCCTCCTGCGTTCTGCGCGCCGAACGCGTTCTGACGGCCCTGCCGGGTGTGACGCGGGCAGTGGTGAACCTCTCCACCGAAACGGCGGATGTGGCCTATGCCAGCCCGGCCGCACCGGCGGCCATGGCGGCGGCGCTTGCCAAGGCCGGGTATCCGGCGCGCGAGACGACGGTGGTTCTGGACGTGGACGGGATGACCTGTGCCGCCTGCACTGGGCGGGTGGAGCGGGTGCTGCGGGCGCAACCCGGGGTGAAGGAGGCGGTCGCCAATCTGGCGCTGCGCCGCGCCACGGTGACGCTGTGGGAAGGTGGGGCCGGGGCCGAGGTGCTGGCCGCCGCCGTTACCCGCGCGGGCTATGAGGCGCGGGCGGCAAGCGAGGCAGCGCCGCATGATCCGAAGGTGGAATTGCGGGCGCTGGCGCGGGATACGGGGATTGCGGCGGCGCTGACCCTGCCGGTCTTTGTGGCCGAGATGGGCGGGCACCTTTACCCGCCTTTTCATCACTGGCTGATGGGGCTGGTGGGAACGCAGGCGCTGTGGATCGCGCAGTTCGTGCTGGTGACGCTGGTGCTGCTGGGGCCGGGGCGGCGGTTTCTGGTCAAGGGCTGGCCCGCGCTGCTGCGCGGCGCGCCCGACATGAATTCGCTGGTGGCGGTGGGCACGGGTGCGGCCTGGGCCTATTCCACGCTGGTCACCTTTGCGCCGGGGTTGTTCCCCGATGCGGCACGGGCGGTGTATTTCGAGGCGGCGGCGGTGATCGTGGTGCTGATCCTTTTGGGTCGCACGCTGGAGGCGCGGGCGCGCGGGCGTGCCGGGGCGGCCATTGCGCGGCTTGTCGGCTTGCAGCCCAAGGTGGCGCGGCTGGAAGACGGGGCCGAGGTGCCGGTGGCATCGTTGGTGCCGGGGATGCGCGTTCTGGTGCGGCCTGGGGAGCGGGTGGCAGTGGATGGCGTGGTCATTTCCGGCGCGTCAGCGGTGGATGAGGCGATGCTGACGGGTGAGCCGGTTCCGGTGGCCAAGGGCGCGGGTGACGCGGTGACGGGCGGCACGATCAACGGCACCGGCGCGCTGGTGGTCGAGGTGCGGCAGGTGGGCGCGGCCACGGTGCTGGCGCGGATTTTGGCGATGGTGGAAGAGGCGCAGGGCACCAAACTGCCGGTGCAGGCGCTGGTGGACCGGGTGACGCTGTGGTTCGTGCCGGCTGTGATGGGCATAGCGGTGCTGGCGGCGGTGGGCTGGCTTGTGGCCGGGCAGGGGGTGGCGCAGGCTTTGGTGGCTGGGGTTTCGGTGCTGATCATCGCCTGTCCTTGTGCGATGGGGCTGGCGACGCCGGTTTCCATCCTTGTCGGGTCAGGCCGGGCGGCGGAACTGGGGGTGCTGTTCCGCAAGGGTGAGGCGTTGCAACGGCTGGCCGAGGTGCAGGTGGTGGCCTTTGACAAGACCGGCACGCTGACGCTGGGCCGCCCGGTGGTGACCGATATGCTGGGGGATGACGCGATGCTTGCGCAGGCGGCGGCGGTCGAGGCAGGGTCAGAACACCCGCTCGCCGCGGCTGTGCTGGCCGAGGCGGCGGCGCGCGGGCTGGACCTGCCTTCGGCTGAGCGGTTCGAGGCCGTGCCGGGCTATGGCGCGCGGGCGACGGTCGGCGGCGCGGTGGTTGCAGTCGGATCGGCGCGGATGTTTGGCGTGGTACCTGACGATTTGGCGCGGGCGGCAGAGGTCTGGGCGGGCGAGGGAAAGGGGTTGTTGTTCGTCGGCGATGCGGATCAGGCGGGCGGGGTGATCGCTGTGGCGGACCCGCTGAAACCATCGGCCGTGGAAGCGTTGCGCGCGCTGGAGCGGTTGGGGCTGCGCGTTGCGATGGTTACGGGCGACAATGCGGTGACGGCGGCGGCCATCGGGGCGCGGCTGGGCCTGAGTGACGTGCAGGCAGGCGTTTTGCCGGGTGGTAAGGCCGATGCGGTGCGCGCCATGGGCGACAGCGTCGCCTTTGTGGGCGACGGCATCAACGATGCGCCCGCGCTGGCGGCGGCAGAGGTGGGGCTGGCGATGGGGACCGGCACGGATGTGGCGATTGAGGCGGGGGACGTGGTGCTGATGTCGGGCGATCCGCAGGGGGTGGCGGATGCGGTGATCGTGGCGCGCGCCACGATGCGAAACATCAAGCAGAACCTGATCTGGGCCTTTGGCTATAATGCTGCGCTGATCCCGGTGGCGGCGGGTCTGCTGGTGCCCTTTGGCGGGCCGCAGCTTTCGCCCATGCTGGCGGCGGGGGCGATGGCGCTGTCTTCGGTTTTTGTGCTGAGCAATGCGTTGCGGTTGAAACGGGTGCGGGGGGTGAGGGGATGAACATCAAGGATGTGGCCGAACGGTCGGGGCTGCCTGCCAAGACAATCCGTTACTATGAAGAGATCGGCCTGATCCGCCCCTTGCGCGGGGCGAACGGCTATCGCGCCTTTCGCGAAAGCGATCTGCACAAGCTGGCCTTTCTGGCGCGGGCGCGCGGGTTGGGCTTTACCATCGAGGAATGCCGCAAGCTGCTGGCGCTTTATGAGGATCGCGCGCGGGCCAGCGCCGATGTAAAAGCCTTGGCCGAGCAGCATCTGGCCGACATGGACCGCAAGATCGCCGAATTGCGGGCGATGCAGGCGACGCTGCGCGATTTGGTGGCCAGTTGCGCCGGGGATCAGCGCCCGGATTGCCCGATCCTGACGGGGTTGGCAGGCGCGGAGTGTTGCTGAGGGGGTTCAAGCTGCGCCCGGCCCGTGCAAGGGTGGCCGCGCAATGCGGAGGCATCCATGACCGATCTTATCCCGGTGTTCGACGGCCATAACGATATTCTATACCGTCTGTTGATGAACCCTGCCGCGCGTGAGGCGATCTGGCTGACCGGAGAAGGCAAGGGCCATCTGGACCTGCCGCGCATGAAGGCGGGCGGCTTTGCGGGCGGGCTTTTTGCGATCTATGTGCCAACGCCCAGCACGGTGGATGCGCATGCGATCGAGGCGCTGATGGACCGCCCGCCCTATGCGGTGGACCTTCCGGGGCAATTGCCGCTGGGGCCAAGCCAGGTAGTCGCGCTGGAGCAGGCGGGGCATCTGTTGTGGATGGCGCGGGCATCGGACGGGGCGTTCCGCCTGTGCCGGACAGCGGGTGAGATCGAGGCCGCGCGGGCGCAAGGGGTGATCGCCGGTGTCATGCATATGGAAGGGGCCGAGGCGATCGATCCCGGCTGCGATGCGCTGCATGCCTTTCACGCGATCGGATTGCGGTCGCTGGGGCCGGTCTGGAGCCGGCCAACCGTCTTTGGCCATGGGGTGCCATTCCGCTTTCCCGGCACGCCCGATACCGGGCCGGGGCTGACCGAGGCCGGCGCGCGACTGGTGCGGGAATGCAATGCACTGAAGATCCTGATCGATCTGAGCCATCTGAACGAAAAGGGCTTTGACGATGTGGCGCGGCTGTCCGATGCGCCGCTGGTGGCCAGCCATTCCAACGCCCATGCGGTGACACCGTCGAGCCGAAATCTGACGGATCGGCAGCTGGACATGATCCGCGAACGGGGCGGGCTGGTGGGCTTGAATTTTGCCACGGTCTTCCTGCGCCCGGATGGGCGGCGCGACCCCAATATGGGCTGGGAGGCCGTGCTGCAGCATCTGGATCACCTGATCGGGCGGCTGGGCGAAGATCACGTCGGGTTCGGATCGGATTTCGATGGCGCGACCGTGCCGCAAGGCATCACCGATGTGGCAGGCCTGCCACGTCTGATCGATGCGCTGCGTGCGCATGGCTATGGCGAAGACCTGATCCGCAAACTGGCATGGGACAATTGGCTGGCTGTCCTGCGGCGGACCTGGGGGCAGTGAAAGGGACGATTTTTCTGCGAAAAATCAGGGCTATCCGGCAAAATCTGGTTCAGGCGACCTTGAGTAGGTCGCGCAGCGGGTGATTGTCGTGCACCAGATCAAACAGGGTTACGCGGTCCAGTTCCGCATAAAAGGCGCGCAGGGCATCGGCCAGAACGCCCTTCAACCGGCAGCAAGCAACGAGGGGGCAGGTGCAATCATCCCCCGAAAAGCATTCGGTGAAGGGCAGCACCGCCTCGAATTCGCGGAACACCGCGCCGACGGTGATCTCTTCCGGCGGATGGCCCAGCATCAGCCCACCCGCGCGGCCCCGCACCGTGTGGAGGTATTTCTTTTGCGCCAGAAGGTGAATCACCTGTGCGAGGTGGTTCTCAGAAGCGTTGCAGGCGGCGGCCACTTCGGACTTTCGCACGATGCGGCCCGGATTGACGGCGCAGAACATCAAGGTGCGCATGGCAAGGTTGGTCCGTGTGGTGAGTCTCATCCGCGCTCTCCGGGTTGAACTGGTCTGGTTCTGACGCCAAAGATTTATGCAGGACGCAGCTTGTGTGACATGATCCAGATCAGATTGCCTGTGTTTATTGGCCCGCTGCGGGGAATCGGCAAACCGGGTTAGTCTGTGCCGATCATGGCGGTTGCTTCTTGCGATGCGGGGTCGTTCAAATCGCTTTGGAGAAAAGAAATGCTGAATAGAAAGAGCTTTTCATAAGGTCGTTGCCAACTTTAGCGATAACATTTAAACCGTTTTGAAAGAGGTTGCGCCCACGCCTGACCTGCCTGTTCCGGATGGTGTTGCTTGACGCCCCTTCCGCGCAGCTTAGGGTTGGTCCGTGGCGACATCATGCGGAAAATAGTGACGTGAACGATCTGAGCCTGACCCCGAACCTTCTGGCAGCCGATGTCGCGCGACATCTGACCTTCACACTGGGCAAGGATGCGCCCAATGCATCGGTCTATGACTGGCGCATGGCGCTGTCCTTTGCGATCCGCGACCGTATCGTGGAGCCATGGTTCGCCTCTACCCGGCGCACCTGGGCCGAGGATCGCAAGCGCGTCTATTACCTGTCGATGGAATTCCTGATCGGGCGGCTTCTGGAAGATGCCACCACCAATCTGGGTCTGCGCGACATCGCCGAAGAGGCGATGGCCGGGTTCGGGCAGGATTTCCGCAAGATTGTTGAAGACGAGCCTGATGCTGCATTGGGCAATGGCGGGCTGGGGCGGCTTGCGGCCTGCTTCATGGAAAGCATGGCGACGCTGGGCTGCCCCGCCTATGGCTATGGCATCCGTTATGAGCATGGCCTGTTCCGCCAGCGGTTCGAGTTCGGGCAGCAGGTGGAAACACCCGAGGATTGGCTGAACCAGGCCCATCCGTGGGAATTCGCGCGGCCCGAAAGCGCGTATACCATTCCGTTCAAGGGCCATATCGAAACCCGCGACGGGCGCGAAGTCTGGGTGCCCGGCGAAACCGTGCTGGCCGAGGCGCATGACACGCCGGTGATCGGCTGGCAGGGGAAATGGGCCAATACTCTGCGCCTTTGGGCGGCGAAGCCCACGACGATGTTCGATCTGGAGCGGTTCAACCGCGGGGATTACGCCGCTGCGGCCGAGCCCGAGGCGCTGGCGCGTACGCTGAGCCGCGTGCTTTACCCGGATGACACCACCTATCAGGGCAAGGAGTTGCGGCTGAAACAGGAATTCTTCCTGACCTCGGCCGCATTGCAGGACATTCTGCGCCGCTATCTGGCGCGGCACAGCAATCTGGCCGACCTGCCCAAGCATGTGGCGATCCAGATGAACGACACCCATCCAGCGATTGCGGGGCCGGAACTGATCCGCCTGCTGGTGGATGAGCATGGCATGGCCTTTGAGGATGCGCTGGAGACGGCGCGGGGATGCCTTGGCTATACCAACCACACCTTGCTGCCCGAGGCGCTGGAGCGTTGGGCGACATTCACCTTCGGCAATGTGCTGCCGCGCCATATGCAGATCGTCGAACGTATCGACAGCTGGCACCGCCGCACATATCCGTCGCGCCCACATTATGTGGGCATTGTGAAGCACCATGAGGTGCGGATGGGCGAGTTGGCCTTTGTCATGGCGCATAAGGTGAATGGCGTGTCGGCGCTGCATTCGGACCTTGTGAAGAAGAACCTGTTCCCTGAACTGCACCGCCTGCACCCCGGACGGATCATCAACCAGACGAATGGTGTCACGCCGCGTCGCTGGCTGAAAATGGCCAACCGCCCGCTGGCGGGCCTGATCACCGAAACCATCGGCGAAGGCTGGGAGGCCGATCTGGATCGGCTGCGCGGGCTGGAGCCGCATATCGCGGGCAAGCCATTCCGCGATGCCTTTGCCGGGGCGAAGCGCGCCAACAAGGTGGCGCTGGCGAATTGGATCGCGTCCGATTGCGGGGTGAAGGTAAGCCCTGATGCGCTGTTCGATGTGCAGATCAAACGCATCCACGAATACAAGCGCCAGCTTTTGAACATTCTGGAAACCATCGCGCATTGGAACCGGATCCGGTCCAACCCCAAGGCCAACTGGGTGCCGCGGGTCAAGATTTTCGGCGGCAAATCCGCGCCCGGCTATGCGGTGGCGAAGGAAATCATCCATCTGATCAATGACGTGGCTTGGGTCGTGAACAACGATCCTGTCACCGGCGATCTGCTGAAGATCATCTATCCGGCCAATTATAACGTCAGCATGGCCGAACGGTTGGTGCCTGCCGCCGACCTGTCAGAGCAGATTTCGACGGCCGGGAAAGAGGCCAGCGGCACCGGCAACATGAAGTTCATGATGAACGGCGCGCCGACCATTGGCACGCTGGACGGGGCCAACGTCGAGATTCTGCAAGAGGTCGGGGCCGAGAACTTTTTCCTATTCGGCCTGACGGCGGAAGAGGTGATGAAGCGGCGCGAAGACCCGGATCATTCGCGCAAGGCCATCGAGGCGAGCCAGACCCTGCAGGATGTTTTGCAGATGATCGCCGAAGGGCGGTTCTCGCCGGATCACGTGGATCGCTATCACGGGTTGGTGCATCGCATCTGGCACCATGACTATTTCCTTGTGGCGGCGGATTTCGATGCCTTCCACGCGGCGCAGGGCGAGGTGGACCGCGCCTATGCGGACCAGGATCGTTGGGTAACGATGGCGGCGATGAACACGGCGCGATCGGGTTTCTTTTCATCGGACCGTACGATCCGCAGCTATATGGATGACATATGGGGGGTCACTTCGGCCCTGTGACGGGCCGGGGTGGCGCTCTTTGGGAGGGGGGCAGCCATGACCGAACAGCTGATCGACCACGGGGCCGCCAAGGCCATCGTGGAAGGCCGCCACGGCGATCCGTTTTCCGTGCTGGGCCTGCACAAGCGCGAGGCCGGGTGGGTCGTGACTGCCTTTGTGCCCGGGGCGGAACGGCTGTCGGTGCTGACAGGCAAGGCAGGCAAACCGGTGGAGGCCATGGCCATTCCCGGCTGCGACGGTCTGTTCTGCGCGGCGCTTCCCAGAAAGTCGGATTACCGCCTGCGCGCCGAAGGCCATGGCGCGACATGGGAATTCGATGATCCCTTCCGCTTTGGCCCCGTGCTGGGCGAGATGGACGAATACCTGTTGGGCGAGGGTACGCATAAACGCCTGTGGCAGGTGTTGGGCGCACATGTCGTTACCCATGAAGGGGTGGAAGGCACGCATTTTGCCGTCTGGGCGCCGAATGCAGACCGCGTCAGCGTGGTGGGGGATTTCAACGTCTGGGATGGCCGCCGCCACCCGATGCGGCGGCGTGGCCCGACGGGTGTATGGGAGACGTTCATTCCCGGTCTGGGCGAAGGCGCGACCTATAAGTATGAAATCCGGGGCCAGAACGGCTATGTCGGTCCGTTGAAGGCCGATCCGGTGGGCTTTGGGTCCGAACATCCGCCGGCCAACGCATCCGTCGTGCGCAAGATTGCGGGTGAGTTTCACGATCAAGGCTGGCTGGCGGGCCGCGCCGCGCGCCACACCATCGATGCGCCGATCTCCATCTATGAGGTGCATCTGGGATCGTGGCGGCGCGCGCCGGGGGACCGGATGCTATCTTATCTGGAACTGGCCGAGCAGTTGGTGGATTACGTCGCCGATATGGGGTTCACCCATATCGAATTGCTGCCGATCAGCGAATTTCCCTTTGATGGCAGCTGGGGATATCAACCTGTTGGCATGTATGCCCCCACCATCCGCCATGGCACCCCGGCCGAGTTTCGCGCGCTGGTGGATGCGGCGCACCGCAAGGGGCTGGGCATTCTGCTGGACTGGGTGCCGGGGCATTTCCCGACCGATCCGCATGGGTTGGGCCGGTTCGACGGCACGCCGCTTTATGAACATGCCGACCCGCGCGAAGGGTTCCATCAGGACTGGAATACCCTGATCTACAATTACGGGCGGATCGAGGTCGCTAACTATCTGGTGTCCAACGCGCTCTATTGGCTGGAGGAATACCATATCGACGGGCTGCGCGTGGATGCGGTGGCATCCATGCTCTACCGCGACTATTCGCGCAAGAATGGCGAATGGATCCCGAACAAGGATGGCGGGCGCGAGAATTACGAGGCCATCTCCCTGCTGCAACGAATGAACACCACCGTTTATGGTGAAGTTCCGGGGATCATGACGGCAGCCGAGGAAAGCACCGCCTTTCCCGGCGTGTCGCGCCCGGTCGATCATGGCGGGCTGGGCTTCGGGTTCAAATGGAACATGGGCTGGATGAACGACACCCTGTCCTACATGGAAAAGGACCCGATCTATCGGCAGTATCATCACCACCAGATGACGTTCGGGCTGCATTACGCGTGGTCTGAGAATTACATCCTGCCCATCAGCCATGATGAGGTGGTGCATGGCAAAGGATCCATGCTGGAAAAGATGCCGGGATCGGGCGAAGAGAAGTTCGCCAATCTGCGCGCCTATTACGGGTTCATGTGGGCGCATCCGGGCAAAAAGCTGCTCTTCATGGGCTGCGAATTCGCGCAAGGCCGGGAATGGAACCACAACCAATCGCTCGACTGGCACCAGTTGGACATCGCGGAACATCGCGGTGTGCAATCCTTTGTGCGCGATCTGAACCGGCTCTACCGCGACACGCCCGCGTTGCATGTGAACGATACACGGGCCGAAGGCTTTGAGTGGATCGAATCCAATGATGCGGGCGCGTCGGTCTATGCCTGGGCGCGCAAAGGGCGGGCGGGCGATCCGATGGTGGTGGCGGTGGTCAACCTGACGCCGGTGGAACGCAGCTATCGGCTGGGCCTGCCCGAGGCGGGGCATTGGGATGAGATATTGAACAGTGATGCCGCGCTTTATGGTGGCGGGAACCGGGGAAATTTGGGCGGTGTGACGGCCGAGGCTGTGGCGTGGCATGGGAGGGCGCAATCAGCGCTTGTCACGCTGCCGCCGCTTTCGGCAGTCTGGTTCCGTCAGGCAAAGGGATAAGCAGCGCAGGCTGCGTAGGGAGGGAAACACGATGATGCAACCAAGACCGAATGCGCGCCTGTCCAGTCAGGCGATGGCCTTTGTTCTTGCCGGGGGCAGGGGCAGCCGGTTGAAGGAGCTGACCGACCGCCGCGCCAAGCCTGCGGTCTATTTCGGCGGCAAGACGCGGATCATCGACTTTGCGCTGTCCAATGCGCTGAACTCTGGCATCCGGAAGATGGCCATTGCCACGCAGTACAAGGCGCACAGCTTGATCCGGCATTGCCAGCGGGGATGGAACTTCTTCCGGGCGGAACGGAACGAATATCTGGACATCCTTCCCGCGTCCCAGCGGGTGGACGAAACGAAGTGGTATCTGGGAACTGCCGATGCCGTGGCGCAGAACATCGACATCGTCGACAGCTATGGCATCAAGTATGTGATCGTGTTGGCGGGTGACCACATCTACAAGATGGATTACGAGATCATGCTGCAACAGCATGTGGCCACGGGCGCCGATGTGACCATCGGCTGCCTGACCGTCCCCCGGATGGAGGCCACGGCCTTTGGTGTGATGCATGTGGACAAGGACATGCGCATCACCGATTTTCTGGAAAAGCCGAAAGATCCGCCGTCGATTCCGGGCGACCCTGACAATGCGCTGGCCTCGATGGGGATTTACGTCTTTGACTGGGATTTCTTGCGTGACCTGCTGATCCGCGACATGGCGGATACGAATTCCAGCCATGATTTCGGCAATGACCTTATCCCCGCCATCGTAAAGGGCGGCAAGGCCATGGCGCACAAGTTCGCCGACTCCTGCGTGAAAAGCGGGTTGGAGGATGAACCCTATTGGCGCGATGTGGGCACGATCGATGCCTTCTGGCAGGCCAATATCGACCTGACGGATTTTGTCCCCAAGCTGGACATCTATGACAATACCTGGCCGATCTGGACCTATTCCGAAATCGTCCCCCCAGCCAAGTTCGTGCATGATGAGGCGGATCGCCGTGGTTCGGCCGTGTCTTCGCTGGTGTCGGGCGATTGCATCGTATCGGGGTCAGAGGTGCGCAATTCGCTGTTGTTCACCGGCTGCCGGACGCATTCCTATTCCAGTCTGGAATATGTGGTGGCCCTGCCGCGCGTGATCGTCAACCGCAAGGCGGAGCTGACGAAATGCGTGATCGACAGCAATGTGGTGATCCCTGAAGGGCTGGTCGTGGGGCAGGACCCGGTGGAAGATGCCAAGTGGTTCCGCGTGAGCGAAGGCGGGATCGTGTTGATAACGCAGGATATGCTTGACGCGCGGGCGCGGAAGTTGTCCTGACTTGGGCTCCGGGAGGAAGCCCCGGGAGGGCTGTCTGCCCTCCCGGACCCACCCGAGGGTATTTGGGCCAAGATGAAGGGGGCTTTCATGGCGATCAAGGGGCGGGTGCTGTCGGTGGCATCGGAATGCGTGCCCCTGATCAAGACCGGGGGGCTGGCCGATGTGGTGGGCGCGCTGCCCGCCGCCTTGCGCGCGCAGGGCTGGGACATGCAGGTGCTGCTGCCCGCCTATCGCCGGTTGCGTGGGCTGTTGCCCGGACTGCGCGAAGTCTGGCGCGAGCCGGGGCTGTGGGGCGGCGACGGTGTGGTCTTTCAGGGCGAGGTTGAGGGGGTTCCCGTCCTTCTGCTGGATGCGCCGCATCTTTTTGATCGCGAAGGCGGTCCCTACAACAGTGCCGGGGGCGATTGGCCCGACAATCCCCAGCGATTTGCCGCCCTGTCCTGGGTTGCGGCGCGCATGGCGCGCGAGGGGTTTGCAGGCTGGAAGCCGCAGGTGCTGCATGCGCATGACTGGCAGGCGGGCTATGCCCCGGCCTATCTGGCCTATGGCGGGCCATCGGGCGTGGGATCGGTGATGACCGTCCATAACATCGCCTTTCAGGGCTGGGCCGATGCCGGGATGCTGGGCGCGCTGCGGCTGCCGCGCGAGGCGTTTCATCCGGGGCAGTTGGAGTATTACGGCGGGCTGTCCAGCCTGAAGGCCGGGCTGGTGACGGCGGACCGGATCACCACCGTATCGCCCACCTATGCGGCGGAACTGATGCGGCCGGAATTCGGGATGGGGATGCAGGGCGTGATCGCCGCGCGGGCGGGGGTGGTGTCCGGCATCCTGAACGGGGTCGACACCGCGGTCTGGTCGCCCGAGGCCGAGCCCGTGCCGTATTCGGCACGCGCGATGAAGGGCAAGGCGGCGGCGCGGGTGGCGCTATGCGAGGAGTTTGGTCTGTCGGTTCCCGAAGGGCCTTTGGCCATTGTCGTCAGCCGGTTGACGGATCAGAAGGGCATCGACCTGCTGCCACAGGTGGTGCCGGAATTCATCGCATCCGGCGGGGCGCTGGTCGTTCTGGGATCGGGCGATCCGGCGCTGGAAGGCGCGATGAGGGGGCTGGAACAGCGTTTTCCGGGGCGCGTGGCGGTGCGGATCGGCTATGATGAGGCGCTGTCGCATCGGCTGTTTTCCGGGGCGGATGCGGTGCTGGTGCCCAGCCGGTTTGAACCTTGCGGCCTGACGCAGATGTATGGGCTGCGCTATGGCACGGTGCCGGTGGTGGCGCTGGTGGGCGGGTTGGCGGATACGGTCATCCACGCGTCACCTGCCGCTCTGGCGGCAGGGGTGGCAACCGGGGTGCAGTTTCACCCGACAGACGCGGTGGCTTTTGCTCAGGCCTTGCGGCAGTTGGTTGCGCTGTATGCCGACCCGAAACTCTGGGCGCGGGTTCAGAAGAACGCGATGGGCCACCCGGTGGGATGGGAGACCAGCGCCGCCGACTATGCCGCGCTTTATGACGGATTGGCCGCGTGACACCACAACACGCGCTCTTGCCGCCGCGACTGGTGGGCCATGCTGTTTCGGCGGGGCGACCCTGGCCGATGGGCGCCACGTTTGACGGTGAAGGTGTGAACTTCGCCGTCTTTTCCGCCCATGCCGAAAAGATCGAGCTGTGCCTGTTCAGCCCGGATGGGCGCAAGGAACTTGTCCGTCTCGCGTTGCCGGAACGCGATGGCGACATCTGGCACGGCCATGTGGGCGGGCTGATGCCCGGAACGCTCTATGGCTATCGGGTGCACGGCCCGTATCAGCCGGAACTGGGCCACCGCTTCAACCCGCACAAGCTGCTGATCGACCCATATGCTCGCGCGCTGGAAGGGCGGTTGAAATGGTCGGATGCGCTGATGGGGTACAAGGTGGGCAGTCCGCGCGGGGACATGTCCTATGACACCCGCGACAGCGCCTTTGCCGTGCCGAAATCGGTGGTGGTGGATACGTCCTTCATGTGGGGCGATGATGCGCCGCCACGTGTGCAAGCCGCCGAGTCGGTGGTCTATGAGGCGCATGTCCGCGGCATGACGATGCTGAACCCCGGCGTGGAAAAGGGGCTGCGGGGCAGTTTCCTTGGCCTGGCGTCAGATGCGGTGATTGATCATCTGGTGAAGCTGGGGGTGACCAGTCTGGAATTGCTGCCCGTTCAGGCCTTTGCCGATGAACGGTTCCTGATCGCCAAGGGGCTGCGCAATTACTGGGGCTATCAGACCATCGGTTTCTTCGCGCCAGAGCCGCGCTACCTGACCAAGGGGCAGGTCTGGGAGTTCCAATCCATGGTCCGCCGGATGCATGCGGCGGGGATCGAGGTCATCCTTGACGTGGTCTATAACCACACGGGCGAAGGGGATGAATTCGGGCCGACCCTGTCTTTCCGGGGGTTCGACAATGCCAGTTACTACCGCCTGCTGCATGGCGGGCGGCATTATGTGAATGACACCGGCACCGGCAATACGCTGAACCTGACCCATCCGATGGTGCTGCGCATGGTGATGGACAGCCTGCGCTATTGGGTTGAGGTCTGCCATGTGGACGGGTTCCGCTTTGACCTTGCCACCGTTCTGGGGCGCGAGGCGCATGGCTTTGATCCGCATGGTGGCTTTTTCGATGCAATCCGGCAGGACCCGGTCCTGTCGCGGGTGAAGCTAATCGCCGAGCCATGGGATATCGGCCCCGGCGGGTATCAGCTGGGCGGCTATCCCCATCCTTTCATGGAATGGAACGACAAGTTCCGCGATGGTGTGCGGCGGTGGTGGAAAGGCGATCCGGGGCTTGCGCCGGACCTTGCCAAGCGCCTTTTGGGCAGCGCTGAACGGTTCGACCATCACGGGCGGGCGGCGACATCTTCGGTGAACTTTGTCACCGCGCATGACGGGTTCAATCTGGAGGATCTGGTCAGTTTCACCCTGAAACGCAACTTCGCCAATGGCGAGGAAAACCGCGACGGCCACCATGACAACCATTCCGACAATATGGGGGTAGAGGGGCCGAGCGACGACAAAGCCGTGCGCGCGGCGCGCGACCTGCGCAAACGCAACCTGCTGGCCACGCTGATGTTGGCTCAAGGGGTGCCGATGCTGCTGGCGGGGGATGAGCTTGGCCACAGCCAAGGCGGCAACAACAACGCCTATGCGCAGGATAACGAGACGACGTGGATCGACTGGGCAAAGGGTGACCAACGGCTGGTGGCATTTGTCGCGCGGCTGATCGCGCTGCGCAAGGCGCATCCGGTGCTGCGGCAAAAGCGGTTCCTGCATGCGCGCCCGCGGCCTGCGGATGGGCTGCCCGATGTCGTCTGGCGGCGGGCGGATGGGCAAAAACCATCGGCGCAGGATTGGCATGATCCGGGTTTTCGCTGCCTTGGGGTGGAATTGCGCATGGCGGCCGAAGGGGCGGATGGCGGCCATTCCGCGATATTTGCGGTGTTCAATACAGGCGTGGAATGCGTGCTGCGCCTGCCCGATACCGCGCCGGGCTGGGAATTGATCCTGGATACCACACGCCCCGATGCAGCGCCCGAAACGGGCGGCCCCGGCACGCGGGCGCCTGCGCAATCCGTACTCGTCTTCCGGCCGGTTGCGGCCAAGGCCCCAGCGGCCACTGTTTCCTTGGGAGGAAAGCCATGACAATCCGCACCGTTCCCACACAGCCCATCGCGGGGCAGAAGCCCGGCACATCCGGCCTGCGCAAGAAGACGCCCGTTTTCATGGGGCATCACTATCTGGAGAATTTCGTCCAGAGCATCCTTGATGTCGTGGGGGCGCAGGGAAAGACCTTCGTTCTGGGTGGCGACGGGCGCTATTTCAACGACCGCGCAGCGCAGGTCATCCTTCGGATGGCGGCAGCGAATGGCGCGGCGCGGGTGATCGTGGGGCAGGGGGCGATCCTGTCCACCCCGGCGGCCAGCCACCTGATCCGGCTGAACAAGACCGATGGCGGGATCATCATGTCGGCCTCGCACAATCCGGGCGGGCCGGATGAGGATTTCGGGGTCAAGTTCAACATGCCCAATGGCGGACCCGCGCCGGAGGGCGTGACCGAGGCGATGTACAAGCGCACGACCGAGATCACGGAATATCGCATCGTCGAGGCGCAGGATGTGGACCTGTCGCGCATCGGGCGCACCTCGATTGCGGGGATGGTGGTCGATGTGGTGGACCCGGTGTCCGACTATGCCGCGCTAATGGAGACGCTGTTCGATTTCGGGGCGATCCGCGCGATGTTCGCAGGCGGGTTCCGGATGCGTATGGACAGCATGTGCGCCGTGACCGGGCCCTATGCGGTGGATATCCTGGAAAACCGTCTGGGCGCGGCGCAGGGGACCTGCGTCAATGCCACACCGCTTCCGGATTTCGGGGGGATGCATCCCGACCCGAACCCGACCTGGGCCAAGGCGTTGATGGATGAGATGTTTGGGGACAACGCGCCGGATTTTGGCGCGGCGTCGGATGGCGATGGCGATCGCAACATGGTGGTGGGACGGGGGATTTATGTCTCGCCCTCGGACAGCCTTGCCGTGCTGGCCGCAAATGCGCATCTGGCACCGGGCTATGCGCGCGGCCTGAAAGGCGTGGCGCGGTCGATGCCCACTTCGGCGGCGGCGGACCGGGTGGCAGCGGCGCTGGGGATTGAGAGTTACGAGACGCCCACGGGGTGGAAATTCTTTGGCAACTTGCTGGATGCGGGCCGCGCCACGATCTGTGGTGAGGAAAGCTTCGGCACCGGATCGGACCATGTGCGCGAAAAGGACGGGCTTTGGGCGGTTTTGCTGTGGCTGAACATTCTGGCCGTGCGCAAGCAATCGGTGGCCGAGATATTGGCCGAGCATTGGGCGCGGTTCGGGCGCAACTACTATAGCCGCCATGATTTCGAAGCGATCGAGGTGGCCAAAGCTGAAGCGATGGTCGCCTCGCTGCGCGGGGCTCTGCCAGGGCTGCCGGGCAAGACAGTCGAGGGGATGGTGATCGCCGGGGCGGATGAGTTTGCCTATACCGATCCGGTGGATGGATCGGTCAGCACCCAGCAAGGGGTGCGGGTGATGTTCACCGACGGATCCCGCCTTGTGCTGCGCCTGTCGGGGACAGGGACCGAGGGCGCGACGCTGCGGCTGTATCTGGAGCGCTATGCGCCGGGACCGGGGGGATTGGACCTTGATCCGCAGGCGGCGCTTGCCCCGGTGATCCGGGCAGCAGACCAGATCGCGCGGATCGCCGAGTTCACCGGGCGGTCGGCCCCCAATGTGGTGACCTGATCCGAGGCGTGTGAAACGGAGCGGGCATGCGCCCGCATTGTTTTTGCCTCGCCTGCGCGCATGCGCGCTTGGCTCAGGCGTGGGGGCGCTTCGCCCCCCACACCCCCCGAGGATATTTGGGCAGAGAAGAATGAGCCGGGGCGGGTTTGGACCTGTTCTGGTCGCGATTCGGGCTGACTTTCGCGGGAGCCGGGCGCCTGATTGGGTCAAGCGGGGTGGGAGGTTCGGATGAACGAGGTTCGGCATCAGCGGTCAGGCCGCGCGGCGCGGCAGGCGGAGCGGGCGCAGAAGGGGGGCGGGGTCGGACGGCCCTATATCCTGCGCAATATTCCCACCTATGACATTCTGGGCGAGGAAAGCTTGCTGAAGATCGAAGCGGCGGCGGATCGGATCTTGGCCGAGACGGGGATCGAGTTCCGCGATGATCCCGTGGTGCTGGAGCATTGGAAGCGCGCAGGGGCGGAGGTGGACGGCGTGCTGGTGCGCTTTCCGCCCGGATTGCTGCGCGAGGTGCTGCGTGATGCGCCCGTGAGTTTTACCCAGCATGCGCGCAATCCGGCGAAATCGGTGGAGATCGGTGGCAGGTCGGTGGTCTTTGCGCCCGCCTATGGCAGCCCCTTTGTCATGGATATGGACCGGGGGCGGCGTTTTGGGACGCTGGAGGATTTCCGGAACTTCATCAAGCTGGCGCAGGCGAGCCCCGCCTTTCACCATTCCGGCGGGACGATCTGCGAGCCCACGGATATTGCCGTGAACAAACGGCATCTCGACATGGTCATGGCGCATCTGACGCTGTCAGACCGGCCCTTCATGGGATCGGTCACGGCGGAGGAGCGGGCCGAGGATTCGATCGACATGGCGCGGATCGTGTTCGGACGCGATTTTGTGGACGCCAATTGCGTGATCCTGGGAAATGTGAACGTCAATTCGCCGCTGGTCTGGGATGGCACGATGACGCGCAGTTTGCGCGCCTATGCGCGGGCCAATCAGGCGGCGGTGGTGGTGCCCTTCATCCTTGGTGGGGCTATGGGGCCGGTGACCAATGCCGGGGCAATTGCGCAGTCGCTCGCGGAAACCATGGCGGGATGCGCGCTGACGCAGTTGGAGCGCAAGGGCGCGCCGGTGATCTTTGGCAATTTCCTGTCATCGATGAGCCTGCGGTCAGGATCGCCCACCTTTGGCACACCGGAGCCTGCGATCGGTTCCATG
Source organism: Fuscovulum sp. (assembly GCA_035192965.1). Taxonomy (NCBI): domain Bacteria; kingdom Pseudomonadati; phylum Pseudomonadota; class Alphaproteobacteria; order Rhodobacterales; family Paracoccaceae; genus Fuscovulum; species Fuscovulum sp. The sequence goes on from CP136571.1 coordinate 2,351,136, forward strand.
GTCATTGGGCAACTGGCGCGGCGGTTGAACCTGCCGCTGCGCTGTTCGGGGAATTTCACCACGTCAAAGCTGCCCGATGCGCAGGCGATGATGGAAGGCACCATGTCGATGCTGGCTGCCATTCATTGCGGGGCGAATTTCATCCTGCATTCCGCCGGGTTTCTGGATGGGCTTTTGAGCATGTCCTATGAGAAGTTCATGCTGGATGCCGATCTGTGCGGCGCGCTGCATTCCTATCTGGACGGGGTGAAGATCGACGACGACCAGTTGGCGGTGGAGGCCTTCGCCGAAGTGGGTCCGGGCAACCATTTCTTTGGCTGTGCGCACACCATGGCGCATTACGAAACGGCGTTCTGGGACAGCGAATTGTCCGACAATGAGCCGTTCGAGAAATGGGAGGCGGCGGGTGGGGCGGATGCTGCGACACGCGCCAACCGATTGTGGAAGAAGCGGCTGGCCGAATTTGAGGCCCCGCCCATGGACATCGCGATGCGCGAGGCGCTGGAGGATTACGTATCCCGCAAGAAGGCCACGATGGCCGATATGTGGTACTAGCCGCGCAGGCCGGTTTCTTCCAGCAGACCCATGCGCTTTGCTTCGTAATAGTAGCCGCGACGATACCACATATGTGCGGCGTCATGGTCGCCCCGCGACACGAGCCACGCCCCGCGCAGGTATTTGCCCGCATAGATCATGTTGGTTTCCGCATCCAAAAGTTGGGACGGATCGCCACGAAAGCCCATGGTCTGGGCGGTTTGCGGGTGGATCTGCATCAGCCCGTAATAGGGGCCGTTGCGGGCGGCGGGGTTATAGCCGCTTTCGCGGCGCACGGTTTCGTGGATCAGGCTTTCGGGAATGTCGTAAACCTGCGCATAGCGGGAAATCAGGCGATTGATTTCCTCTGGGCCCTGGGGGCCACGCGACACCTCGGGTTCGGGCGGCGCGCCACAGGCGGCCAGTGCCAGCGGCAGCGACAGGGCAAGAAGGGCACGGCGGGACATCATCATGGGGGCCACCTGAGGCGAAAGGGTTTTCGCCTGATAGCGGGGGCTTGGCCGCAAGGAAAGCCGTTCGGGCAAAGGCGCGCGAAAACCTGCGCGACAGCTTGCCCGCAGCTTCGACCTTTGGCGTGGTTGGCGGGGCGGGGCAGGGCTGCTAGCCTGCGGGTGTGGAACGGGTAGGTTTGGTCATGGAACAGGGAATGCGCAGGTTGGCTTCGGCCCTGATCGTGGATGACCATCCGCTGTTCTGCGATGCCCTGTCGATGACGTTGCGCGCCGTGGCGGGGATCGAGGTGGTGGAAACCGCCGACCGATTGGAAACCGCGCTGACGCGGCTGGAACTGTCGCCCTTGCCTGATGTGATCGTGCTGGATCTGAACCTGCCGGATGTGAACGGGCTGGACGGGTTGATCCGTCTGCGGGCCACAGTGGGCGATGTGCCGGTGGTGGTGGTCAGCTCGCTGGCCGACAACCGGGTGATCGGGGCGGCGCTGCGGGCGGGGGCGGTCGGATTTGTGCCAAAGCATTCCCGGCGCGAGGTGTTCAAGGCGGCTTTTGACGCGATCCGCGCCGGCGATGGCTATCTGCCCGATGGGTTCGTGCCGCAGGCCGATCCCAATGCGCCGGCCAATCAGCAGGAAGAAGCGATTGCGCGGCTGTCGCTTCTGACACGGCAGCAGGCCAAGATCCTGCAACTGATCTGCGAGGGGATGTTGAACAAGCAGATCGCCTATGAGCTGACCATCGCGGAAACCACGGTGAAGGCGCATGTCACCGCCATCATGCGCAAGCTGGGCGTGCAAAGCCGGACGCAGGCGGTGCTGATCGCGCAGGAAGCAAGCTTTGACCGGCTGATGCCCGAGGCGAGCTGAGGCGACCTCTGGCCCGGGGTCTCTTGCCGGTTTGTCCCTGTCTGAGAGGGTTTGCTGTGCCTTCGGGCAAGGGCTTGTTCGAACCATGGGCGGGGGCTAGCCTTTCCACAAGAATTGCGTCGGGGGGACGCGAGGGGGGATTGCGGTGAACCAGCCTTGGGAGGGTGTTGCGGGGCCGGATCGGGCGGGGTTGGCGCTGGTGGCGCGGGCCTCTGTTTCCGTGACGGCGGCCAATCCCCTGCGGCGGTTGGAAGAGGCGCTGGGGCCGGGGCCATTCGCGCTGGTGGTGCTGTTCGTTTCGCCCGATGCGGACCTCGATGCGCTGGCGCTGCGCCTGCCGGGGCGGTTTGGCGGCGCGCCGGTGATCGGTTGTTCCACCGCGGGCGAGATTTCGGGCGAGGGGTATACCGAAGGCGAGATTGTCGCCGTGGGCCTTCCCGCCGCGCATTTCGCCGCCGATGTGCTGTTGGTGCCTGACCTTTCGGTGCTGGAGCGTGAGGCGATGATCGGCCGTTTGATCCGGTCGCGTCAGGGGCTGGCGCGGCAAAGGCCCGATTGGGCAGGCGAGTTTGCCTTTCTGCTGGTCGACGGACTGTCGGTGCGCGAGGATGAACTCACCTCGGCCCTTGCGTCGGGCTTGGGGCCGGTGCCGCTGTTTGGCGGATCGGCGGGGGACGGGACGCGGTTCAAGGCGACCTATGTGCTGCATGAAGGGCATGCCTTGCAGAACGCCGCCGTGCTGGCGCTGATCCGCACCGATTGCCGGGTGAAGGTGTTCAGCCTGGATCACCTGTTGCCCACCGAGGCGCGGATGGTGGTGACCGAGGCCGATCCCGCCCGCCGCATCGTGCGGCAGATCAATGCCGAACCGGCAGCGCAGGAATATGCACGGCTTCTGGGCAAGGATCCGGCGCAACTGACCACATTCACCTTTGCCGCCCATCCGGTTGTCGTGCGCATCGGTGGCAAACACCATGTCCGCGCCATCCGCGAGGTAGGCGAGGACGGCGATCTGATCTTCTTCTCTGCCATCGATGAGGGCGTGGTGCTGACACTGGCGCAGCCGCAGGACATGGTGGCGCATCTTGAGGCGGAAATGGTCGCGCTGGCGGCCAAGGGGCAGCCGGTGGCCATTCTGGCCTGCGATTGCATCCTGCGCCGGATGGAAGCGCAGGAAAAGCAGAAGACCGGGGCGGTGTCGGCCATCCTGCGCGCCCATGGGGTGGTGGGCTTTTCCACCTATGGCGAGCAGTTGAATTCCATGCATGTGAACCAGACCATGACCGGGGTCGCGATCTATCCGCCGGGAAGTGCGCGATGATTGACACGCTGATCAACCCCGCCGATCCGCCCGAACGGCAGACGCAAAAGCTGCTCACCATCGCGCAGGTTCTGATGCGGCGGGTGGAACAGATCACCGATGACAGCGGCGCCGCCTATGCCCAGTTCCAACGCGCGGCCATGCTGGAAGATCAGGTGCGCGAACGCACCCATGATCTGGAACGCGCGCTGGACCTGCTGAATGACAGCAATGCAAGGCTGGCCGATGCGAACCGCGCGACCGAGGCGGCGCGCCAGAACCTTGCCAATGCCATCGAGACGATTCAGGAAGGCTTTGCCCTGTTCGATGCGCAGGATGTTCTAGTGATGTGCAATTCGCGCTTTGGCATGCACATGCTGGACCTGCGCGATCATCTGAAGCCGGGCCTGACCTTTGGTGATTATGTTGACCGCGTCAGCCGGTCGCGGTTTTTGGAATTGCCGGGGGGCGAGACGCCCGAGGATTGGGCCATTGCGCGGCGCAGGCGGCATCAGGACCGGCATGTGATCTTTAACGTGCGCATGGTCTGGGACCGCTGGGTGCAGGTGAGCGAACATCGCACACTGGATGGCGGGACGGTGATCCTGCAGACGGACGTGACCGAGATCATCCGTCTGGAACGGTCCGAACGCGGCAAGATGCTGGACGATCAGGCGCGGGTGATCCGCGCCACGCTGGACCATATCAGCCAAGGCGTCTGCATCTTCGATGCAGAGGCGCGGCTTGTGGGGTGGAATCAGCGGTTGGGCCAGTTGCTGACTATCCCGATGGCGCGGTTCCGCATGGGCGTCAGCTTTGATGCTATCCTTGACCGGTTCCGCCCCGATCTGGCCTTTGGCGAGGACAGGGCCGAGGCGCGGCTGGGCGATTGGGTGGCGGCCAAGGGTGACCGTGGGGCGATCCGGTTTGAGCTGCGCCGCGGGCCGGACATGATCATGGATGTCTTTGCCCAAGGGATGCCGGACGGTGGTTTCGTGATGTCTTTCACCGATGTCACCGCCGAACGTGCTGCAATCGAGGCATTGTCCCGCGCCAATGAAACGCTTGAGGCGCGGGTGATGGACCGCACGCTGGAACTGGAGGATGCGTTGGCCCATGCCGAACGCGCCAATGCCAGCCGGTCGCGTTTCGTGGCGGCGGCCAGCCATGACCTGCTGCAACCCCTGTCGGCGGCAAAGCTGTTCATTTCCTCTATCGGTGAAGGGGCACTGGTGCCCGAGGCAAAAGCCACGTTGGACAAGGCGCAGAATGCGCTTTTGTCGGTCGAGGGGATTCTGGGCGCGCTGTTGGACATTTCCAAACTGGAAAGCGGGCGCGCGGCGGTGGCGGTCGGGCCTGTGCGGCTGGACCGGCTGCTGGCGCAGTTGAACGATGAATTCGGGGCCATCGCGGCGGCCAAGGGCCTGCGTCTGTCGGTCGTGCCGTCGCGGGTTTCAGTGATGTCTGACCCCGCCTATCTGCGGCGCATCCTGCAAAACCTGATCGGCAATGCGATCCGCTATACTGACCGGGGCCGCGTTTTGGTGGGGGTGCGGCGGCGCGGCGGGATGGTGCGGATCGAGGTGCGCGATACCGGGCCGGGCATCCCCGAAGAAGAACAGGACAACATCTTCAAAGAGTTCCACCGCCTGAACGCCCGCGCTTCGGCATCCGAGGGGATGGGGCTGGGCCTTGCCATCGTGGAACGTGCCTGCGCGCTTTTGGGCCATCCGCTGGGCCTGACATCCCAGATCGGGGTGGGGACATGTTTCATGGTGCAGGTGCCCTTGTCCGAAGGTCTGACACTGGTGGCCGATGGCCCCCGCCCGACCGTTTCCCCCGCGCCCCGCCCGTCGATGCAGAACCGGATCGTGTTTCTGGTGGAAAATGACGGCGATCTGCGCCGCGCCATGGGCCTTTTGCTGGAAAAATGGGGGGTCAGCGTGCTCGATGCCGCCTCGGGCGAAGAGGCGTTGGATTTGATCGATGAACTGGGCATCCTGCCCGACTGTTTTATCGTGGATCACAACCTTGGCGACGGGATGGATGGTCTGCGCTTTGTGGCTGAGGTGCAGGCCCGGCATGGCGCGGTGCCGTCACGCATCGTGACCGCCGACCGCCGCCCGGAATTGCGCGCCGCTTGCGCCGAGGCGGGCATCGGGTTGATGATGAAACCGCTGGAGCCGCGCGCGCTGGAAAGCTTTATCGTCGGGCTGCCTGCGGCGGGATAGCGCAGGGGCTGCCCCGCCGTGAGCCTGCCGCGACCCCGCCTATACGACCATTGTTCCATATCGGGCGACGCGCCTGCCGCTTAGTCTGATGCCAAGACGAGGGAAGAGACATGCAGCTTAGCGATTTTCGAGAAATCAAGGCAGACCCAGCAACAGTCTGGGCGGCCATCCTGAACCCCGATGTTCTGAAGGAATGCGTGCCGGGATGCGAAAGCATGACCGGCAGCCCGGAAGAGGGGTTCGAGGCCGTAGTGACCCAGAAGGTCGGCCCGGTGAAGGCCACCTTCAAAGGGGCGGTGTCGATCAGCGACCGGATCGAAGGCAAAAGCCTGAAGATCAGCGGCGAAGGCAAGGGCGGCCCGGCTGGTTTTGCCAAGGGCAGCGCTGCGGTGACGCTGGAACCCAGCGAGGCGGGTACACGGCTGACATATGAAGTGGATGCCAATGTGGGCGGCAAGATCGCCCAGCTTGGCAGCCGGATCATCGACGGCTTTGCCAAGAAGATGGCGGATGAATTCTTCACCCGCTTTCAGGCCGCCGTCGAAGGCCCGCAGGAAGACGAGGCCGAGGCTGTAGCCGAGGGCGAAGGCGAAGGCGAAAAGAAAAAGGGCTGGTTCAAAAAGCTGATCGGCTGAACCGGCGGGCAATTCATTACCCAGGGATTTCCAAGGGAGGAAAACCATGACGAAAGTCACGATGACCGTGAACGGCAAGGTCGTTTCGGCCGAGACCGAGGGGCGCACGCTGCTGTCGTCCTTTCTGCGCGAAGGGCTGGGTCTGACCGGCACCCATGTCGGTTGCGACACGTCGCAATGCGGGGCCTGCGTGGTGCATGTCGACGGCAAGGCCGTGAAATCCTGCACCATGTTCGCCGCCGATGCGGCCGGGGCCAATGTCAAGACCATCGAAGGCATGATCAATGCCGATGGGTCGCTGTCGGTGGTCCAGCAGGCGTTTCAGGATCATCACGGCCTGCAATGCGGCTTCTGCACGCCGGGCATGGTGATGTCTTCCGCCGCCCTGCTGGCCGAAAACCCCAAGCCGAGCGAGGCCGAGATCCGGCATTATCTGGAAGGCAATATCTGCCGCTGCACCGGGTATCATAACATCGTCAAGGCTGTGCTGGCGGCATCCGGGCAGGATGCAGCCGCGATGGCCGCCGAATAACCGCAACTTCAGGGAGGGATTCAGATGCCAAAGGATTACGGGATCGGCGCCAGCTCGAAGCGGCGCGAAGATGTGCGCTTCCTGTCGGGGCGCGGAAATTACACCGATGACCTTACGCTGCACGCACAGACCTTTGCGGTCTTTGTCCGGTCGAACGTGGCGCATGGGCGGATCAAGGCGATCAACACCGCCACCGCCGCCGCAATGCCCGGCGTGCTGGCCATCTTCACCGGCGAGGATTTCAAGGATGTGGGCGGCAACCCGGCGGGCTGGCTGATCAACAGCCGCGATGGCACGCCGATGCGCGAACCCAAGCGCCCGGTGCTGGCCCATGGCAAGGTTCGCCATGTGGGCGACGCCTATGCCGCCGTCATCGCGGAAACCTACAATCAGGCCAAGGATGCAGCCCAGCAACTGGCCGATGACAGCGATATCGAAGAATTGCCCGCCATCGTCGACATGAAAAAGGCCGTGGCCGATGCGTCGAACCGCGTGCATGACGAGATCCCGGACAACCTGTGCTTTGATTGGGGTTGGATCGAAGATAACCGCGCCGCCGTGGACGCCGCGTTCAAATCCGCACCGCATGTGACGACGCTGGAACTGGTGAACAACCGTCTGGTGCCCAATGCGATGGAACCGCGTTCCTCCATCGGCGAGTACTACCCCGGCACGGGCGATTACAAGCTGACCACCACCAGCCAGAACCCGCATCTGACGCGTCTGTTGGTTTCGGCCTTCGTGCTGGGCATTCCGGAGAACAAGCTGACAGTCGTGGCCCCCGACGTGGGCGGCGGCTTTGGCTCGAAGATCTATCACTATGGCGAAGAGGCGCTGGTCCTTGCCGCATCGCGCAAGCTGGGCCGCCCCGTGCGCTGGACGGCGGAACGGTCGGAAAGCTTCCTCACCGATGCGCATGGCCGCGACCATGTGACCAAGATCGAACTGGCCTCCACCAAGGACGGTGAAATCCTTGCGATCCGCACGGAAACGCTGGCGAATGTGGGGGCCTATCTGTCGAACTTCTCGACCGCGACGCCCACCTTCCTGCATGGCACTCTGATGGCCGGCCCCTATAAGGTGCCGCATGTCTATGTGAACGTGAAGACGGTGTTCACCAACACCGCCCCCGTCGACGCCTATCGCGGCGCGGGCCGCCCCGAGGCCACGTTCAGCATCGAACGTGTGGTCGACAAGATGTGCCGCGAGCTGGGCCTTGACCCGTTCGAGGTGCGCCGCAAGAACCTGATCCAGCCGGACCAGTTCCCCTACACCACGCCCGTGGGCCTTGTGTATGACACCGGCAACTATCAGGCGACGCTGGACAAGCTGATCGAACTGGCCGACGTGGCCGGGTTCGACAAGCGCGCGGCGGAATCCAAGGCCAAGGGCAAACTGCGCGGGATGGGGCTTTCCACCTGGATCGAGGCTTGTGGCATCGCACCGTCGAACCTTGTAGGCGTCCTCGGCTCGCGCGTCGGTCTTTACGACGCGGCCACCGTGCGGGTGAATGCCACCGGCAATATCAGCGTGATGACCGGGGCGCATAGCCACGGGCAGGGGCATGAAACGGTGTTCGCGCAGATCGTGGCCGAACAGTTGGGCATTCCCGAAAGCTCGGTCGAGATTGTGCATGGCGATACATCGAAGATCCCCTTCGGCATGGGGTCGTACGGTTCGCGTTCCTTGGCGGTCTGCGGTTCGGCCATGACCAAGGCGGTGGACAAGATCATTGCCAAGGGAAAGAAGATCGCGGCCCATATGCTGGAAGCGTCCGAGAACGACATCGTCTTTGCCGATGGCAAGTTCAGCGTGACCGGCACGGACAAGGCGAAAAGCTTCGGCGAAATCGCCTTCTCGGCCTATGTCCCGCACAACTATCCGCTGGAAACGCTGGAGCCGGGGCTGGAGGAAACGGCCTTCTATGACCCGGCCAACTTCACCTATCCGGCGGGGGCCTATCTCTGCGAAGTGGAAGTGGATGCCGAGACTGGCAAGGTCGACATCGCCTCCTTCACTTGTGCCGACGACTTCGGCCATGTGATGAACCCGATGATCGTCGAGGGGCAGGTTCATGGCGGTGTGGGGCAGGGGATCGGTCAGGCCCTGCTGGAAAACACCACCTATGATGAAAACGGCCAGCTGCTGACGGCGTCCTATATGGATTACGCCATGCCGCGAGCCGATGATGTGCCGTTCTATACGGTGGATCATTCCTGCATCACGCCCTGCACGCATAACCCGCTGGGGGTGAAGGGCTGCGGCGAGGCTGGCGCCATCGGATCACCGCCTGCGGTGGTGAATGCGGTGATCGACGCCCTGCATCGGGGCGGGATGACCCACGTCAAGCATATCGACATGCCCGTGTCTCCGGCACGGGTATGGGCGGCGATCAACGGTTGAGGGAGGAACGGACATGCATAACTTCGATTTCGTGAAACCCTCGTCCATCGCGGATGCGGTCAAGGCCCTGTCGAACGAAGGCGCGCAGGCGCTTTCGGGCGGGCAAACCTTGACGCCCACGATGAAGCAGCGCCTTGCGGCACCCACAGTTCTGGTCAGCCTGACCGGGATCGCCGAGATGAAGGGCGTCTGCCTTGGGTCTGATGGCCTGTCGATCGGGGCCGCCACGCCGCACGCAACAGTGGCCAAGGAGGCGCTGGCGCATTACCCTGCGTTGGCCCATCTGGCAGGCGGCATCGGTGACCCGGCGGTCCGCAATCGCGGAACCATCGGCGGCAGCCTTGCCAACAACGACCCTGCCGCCTGCTATCCGGCGGCGGTGCTGGCATCGGGCGCAACCGTGGTGACCAACCGGCGCAAGATCGCGGCGGATGACTATTTCCAGGGCATGTTCACCACAGCGCTGGAAGAGGGTGAGATCATCACCGGCGTGACCTTCCCCGTCCCGCAAAAGGCGGCCTATGTTAAGTTCAACCAACCCGCCAGCCGCTTTGCCCTGACCGCCGTCTTCGTTGCCAAGTTCGCCGATGGCGTGCGGGTGGCGGTGACAGGGGCCAGCAACAATGGCGTCTTCCGCTGGGCAGATGCCGAGGCTGCGCTGTCGGGCAACTTTGCCGCCAGCGCAGTGGCGGGGCTGACGGTGGATTCGACCGGAATGATCGGCGATCTGCACGGCACACCCGCCTATCGCGCCAATCTGGTGAAGGTGCTGACCAAGCGCGCGGTCGAAGCCGCAGCCTGACCTACGGCAAGAATGCATACGGGGGCGGTCCGGAACAACCGGGCCGCCCTTTCCTTTTGGCGGCTGGGCATGTGGCATCAAAAGGCTGCCCGATCCTGCCGCATCCTGCCGCAGGTTTGGGCGTCACGGTCACGTCCGTGTCATGTAGCCGGTCTATGCAAGGATCAGGCGGATGTGACAGGCCACCACAGCTTGAGGGGCTTGCCACAGGTCTTCCGCCAGATATAGTCGATGTGCTGGGGCGGGGCTCCCCGCCCTGCATCGCAAGATGGCAGGATGAAGGCGGAGTCTGGCAAAGTATGGACGGCGATTTCAGGACACAGTTTGTACGCGACCCAGCCGCGCTGAAGCACTATCCGGCGCTGGTGCTGAATGCCGATTATCGGCCACTGAGCTATTACCCGCTCAGCCTTTGGCCCTGGCAAGAGGCGATCAAGGCGGCGTTTCTGGACCGGGTGCAGATCGTGGCGGAATACGACCACGTGGTTCGCAGCCAGAGGCAAGAGTTCCGCATACCTTCGGTCGTGGTGCTGAAAGAATTCGTCAAACCCCAGAAGCGCGTGGCATTCACGCGCTTCAATCTTTTTCTGCGGGACGAATTTTCCTGCCAATATTGCGGGGCCAAGGGCGACCTGACCTTTGATCACGTCCTGCCCCGGTCACGCGGTGGGGTGACAAGTTGGGAAAACGTGGTGGCGGCCTGTTCGCCCTGCAACCTGCGCAAGGGATCAAAGACGCTGCGCCAGTCGGGCCTGCATCTGCGCCGCGTCCCGCGCCCGCCAACCGCCGAAGAAATGCAGTCGCATGGGCGAAAGTTCCCGCCCAACCACCTGCATGAAAGCTGGATGGATTACCTCTATTGGGATGCCGAACTGGACGCGTGACGGTGTCCCTGTCGTCGCGCATGGGTCGCGTGACGGGTTTGACTGTCATATAGTCGTTACAAATCCTTTACATTTCCCAACGGGGGCGGTGATCTTGGGCTTTGCTCAAGGGGGTGCCCATGCTGACCGCGTTTTTCCCGCTTCCGCTGCAACTGGCGGCGCTGAACCTGTCGGTGGCGGTTTTCTGCGGCGCGCTGATCGGATCGGAACGACAGGTGCGCCAGCGCATGGCGGGGCTGCGGACAAATGCGCTTGTCGCGCTGGGGGCGGCGGCTTTTGTCACGTTTTCGGGGCTTTACCCTGATGAGGTCAGCCCGACGCGGGTGGCAGCCCAGATCGTTTCTGGCATCGGGTTTCTGGGTGCCGGGATCATCTTTCGTGACGGGTTCAACGTTCACGGGCTGAATACAGCGGCAACGCTTTGGTGTTCGGCCGCCGTGGGCATGATGGCCGGGGCGGGGGCGTGGCCCTATGCCGTGTTGCTGACGGGGCTTGTCGTGTTCATCAACCTGGGCCTGCGCCCCCTGGTCAAATGGTTGAAGCGCAAGACCAAGGCCGGGGTGCCGATCAGCCGATCCTACAGGGTGGTGATCACCTGCCGGGGGGATCAAGAGGCGGTGGTGCGGGCGCTTGTCCTGCGGACGCTGACCATCGGCGGGCTGCATCTGAGCGAGGTTGAATTGCGCGCGGCAGAGACGGGTGATGGTCTGGACCTGTCGGCCACCGTCACGGGTGAAGGCGTCACAGAAGAGATGCTGGAGCTTGCCGTGCAGCGGTTGGTGGCGGAGCCGGGCCTGATGCGGGTGCGCTGGCAGGGCGTTGATGAAGGCTGAACCAAACGCACCGTAGCGCAAACCTTTGCCGTTGTGGCATAGCGATGCGATGCCCGCCGACTGTCGCTTTCCGCCACCTTCCACAAGCGGGCGTTTGCGCTGCGGCGCAGCGGTGCTAGACTCGCGCGGGTTGCAGGGGTAAAAGCAGCATCGTTAGCGCTAACAAAGGCGCTGACCAAGTGTGGGGCAAAAGCCCAAGAACGAGGGACAGTCATGGTTTCGCGCGTCATCCCGGTCGATCCGTTCGACCTTGTGATCTTTGGTGGCACGGGCGATCTGGCCCGGCGCAAGATCCTGCCGGGGCTGTATCGCCGCTTTCTGTCGGGGCAGATGACCGCCGACAGCCGGATCATCGGCGCGGCACGGGCTGACCTGACCGAGACAGCATTTCGCACCATGGTGGCAGAGGCCATTGCCGAATTTGTTCCCGCCGCGCGGCGCGATCCGGCGCAGATTGCCGGGTTCATCGAACGGATCGGTTATGTTTCAATTGATGCGCAGGGCACCGGGGGCTGGGATACTCTCAAGGCGCTGATGCGGCCCGGCGTGGTGCGGGCCTTCTACTTTTCGGTCGCGCCCACGCTGTTTGGCGACATCGCCGAACGCCTGCACGCCCATGACATCGCCGATCCTCAAAGCCGTATCGTGGTGGAAAAACCCTTTGGCCGCGATTTGGCCAGCGCGCGCGCGCTGAACGCGGTGCTGGCACAGCATTTCGACGAACATCAGATCTACCGGATCGACCATTATCTGGGCAAGGAAACGGTTCAGAACCTGATGGCGGTGCGCTTCGCCAACATCCTTTTCGAACCGCTCTGGAAGGCCGAATACATCGACCATGTCCAGATCACCGTGGCAGAAACCGTGGGTGTCGAAGGACGCGGCGCGTATTACGACAAGTCCGGTGCCATGCGGGACATGGTCCAAAACCACATGATGCAGTTGCTGTGTCTGATCGCGATGGAACCGCCCTATCACTTTGACCCCGATGCCGTGCGGGATGAAAAGCTGAAGGTGATCCGCGCGCTTGATCCGGTGAAGCCCGAAGATATCGTGCGCGGGCAGTATCTGCCGGGTGGCGGGCAGGGCGGCTATGTCGAACATTCGGAAAACCCGGCGTCGCGGACCGAAAGCTATATCGCGCTGAAATGCCATATCTCGAACTGGCGCTGGAAGAACACGCCCTTCTATCTGCGCACGGGCAAACGGCTGCGTGCGCGGGCGTCCGAGATTGCGATCACCTTCAAGGAACCGCCGCATTCGATCTTTGATGATGCGTCTGGTTGGCGTGAAAACGTGCTGGTGATCCGGTTGCAGCCGAATGAAGGCATGAACCTGATGATGATGATCAAGGAACCGGGGCCGGGGGGTATGCGCCTGATGCAGGTGCCGCTGGACATGTCCTTTGCCGATGCGCTGGGGGCTGAGGCCGAGGATATTCCCGATGCCTATGAACGGCTGATCATGGATGTGATCCGGGGCAACCAGACCCTGTTCATGCGCGGGGATGAGGTCGAGGCCGCCTGGGCCTGGGCCGACCCGATTATCGCCGGGTGGGAGGCGCGGGGGGATCGTCCGCAGGGCTATGATCCTGGCTCCTCAGGCCCCGAGGATGCGCTGATGCTGATGCACCGCGATGGCCGTCGCTGGCGGGAGATCCGCGAATGAAACTTGAGGTCTATCCCGACCGGGAATTCCTGATGCTGGGGCTGGCCAATGTGATTGCGGGTCAGTTGGCGGATTTCCTGCGGCGGGAAGGGCGGGCCTCGCTTTGCGTGCCGGGTGGCACCACACCGGGGCCAATCTTTGACACGCTGTCCGGCGTTGATCTGGATTGGGCCAATGTGGCCGTGTTCCTGAACGATGAACGCTGGGTGGCCGAGGACAGCCCCCGATCCAACACCCGCCTGCTGCGCGAACGCCTCCTGCGTGGCAAGGCAGCGGCGGCGAACCTGATCCCGCTTTTTTCCCCGGCAGAGACGCCCGAAGGCGTGTTGGACGACCTTGCCGAAGGCCTGCGCCCGCATCTGCCGATTTCGGTGCTGCTGCTGGGCATGGGGGCCGACATGCACACCGCTAGCCTGTTCCCCGGCGCGGATCGACTGGCCGAGGCGCTGGCCCCGGATGCACCGATCCTTCTGCCCATGCGGGCCGAGGCGGCAGGCGAGCCCCGCGTGACGCTGACCGCGCCAGTGCTGAAGGGCGCGATGAACATTCATATCCTGATCGTGGGTGAAGAGAAGCGCGAAGCATTGGAGCGCGCGCTTTCGCTAACCCCGGAAGAGGCGCCAGTGCGCGCCGTGCTGGACAACGCAATTGTGCATTGGGCGGAGTGAGTGATGAAACAGGAATGGGCCGAGCTGGCCGCACATCATCAGGCGGTCAAGGATCGCCGCATCCTTGATCTGTTCGCCGATGCCAACAGGGCAGGGGCCTTTACCGCCATTGCCGATGGGATGCGTCTGGATTGGTCAAAAACCAATGTCGATGCCGATGGACGGAAACTGCTGGTCGCTCTTGCCGCCGCATCGGGGGTAGAGGCCAAACGCGCCGCCATGTTCGGTGGCGTCAAGATCAACGAAACAGAAGGCCGCGCCGTCCTGCACACCGCTCTGCGCGATCTGGATGGCCCGGTGATGGTCGAGGGCGTGAACGTCACCCCCGGCATCACTGCAACTCTGGCCCGGATGGAGGCGTTCGCGCGCGACGTGCGCGATGGCCGCTTCATAGGGCAGGGCGGCCGGATCACCGATGTGGTCAATATCGGGATCGGCGGGTCCGACCTTGGCCCCGCCATGGCAACACTTGCGCTGGCGCCTTATCACGATGGGCCGCGCTGCCATTACGTATCCAACGTCGATGGCGCGCATATCGCCGATACGCTGCACGGGCTGAACCCGGAAACCACGCTGGTGATCGTGGCCTCCAAAACATTCACCACAATCGAGACGATGACCAACGCCGAAACCGCGCGGGTCTGGATGGCGGGCAAGGTTACGAACCCTGCCGCGCAATTCGCCGCCGTGTCGACCGCCGCAGAAAAGACCGCTGCCTTCGGAATCGACCCTTCCCGCGTCTTTGGATTCGAGGATTGGGTCGGCGGGCGCTATTCCATGTGGGGTCCCATCGGCCTTGCGCTGATGCTGGCCGTGGGGCCAGAGGATTTTCGCGGCTTCCTCGCCGGGGGGCGGGCGATGGACGTGCATTTCCAATCTGCGCCGCTGGATTCGAACCTGCCTGTTTTGCTGGCGCTGGTGGGCATCTGGCACAATCAGATCTGCGGCCATGCCACGCGCGCCGTACTGCCCTATGACCAGCGCCTGTCGCGCCTGCCCGCCTATCTTCAGCAGCTGGAGATGGAAAGCAACGGCAAGCGCGTGGCGATGGACGGGTCCGATCTGCCCATGCATTCCGGCCCTGTCGTCTGGGGCGAGCCGGGGACGAACGGCCAGCACGCCTTTTACCAGTTGATCCATCAAGGTACCCGCGTGGTGCCCTGCGAGTTTCTGATCGCCCGGCAGGGGCATGAGCCGGATCTGGCGCATCAGCACCTGCTTCTCGTGTCGAACTGCCTTGCGCAATCCGAGGCGCTGCTGCGTGGCCGGTCGCTGGACGAGGCGCGCGCGATCATGGCGAAGAAAGGTCTGACCGGGGCGGAACAGGACCGGCAGGCCCGGCATCGCGTGTTCCCAGGCAACCGCCCCTCGGTCACGCTGGCCTATGACAGCCTGACTCCCTTCACGCTGGGCCAGATCATCGCGCTTTATGAACACCGGGTCTTTGTCGAAGGGGTGATCCTTGGGATCAACTCTTATGACCAGTGGGGGGTGGAACTGGGCAAGGAATTGGCGCTGGCGCTGCAACCCGTGCTGGAAGGGCATCAGGGCACGGATGGCAAGGACGGATCAACCGCCGCTTTGGCCGCGTGGTTCCGCGGATAAAGAGACCCCCGGCGCATCACGCCGGGGGCCAAAAATCTTTGAAGATTTTTGCAAATTTCTTCGAAGAAATTTGATTACCTCAACGCCGCCGTCACGATGACTTCGACCAGATAATCCGGCGTCGCCAGCTTCGCTTCGCCCGTCGCCCGTGCCGGGGTGTGGCCCTGCGGGACCCATGCATCCCAGATGGCGTTCATCTCGGCAAAGGTGCCGATATCGGCCAGCCAAATCTGGGCAGACAGGATGCGCGTCTTGTCCGTTCCGGCCTCGGCGAGGATACGGTCCACCTCGGCCAGGCATTGGCGGGTCTGATCCGCCACGCTGCTGCCGGGATTGCCGACCTGACCCGCCAGCCAGACGATGCCATTATAGGCCACGGCCTCGGACATGCGGGCACCGGTGCCGATACGGGTGATGTCACTGTTCATGGAGATATCCCTTCCTGATTGCTTGCCGCTTGCTAACAAGACGAGCGCAGGAAGGAAAGGGATGGAGCGGGTGAAGGGAATCGAACCCTCGTATTCAGCTTGGGAAGCTGCTGCTCTGCCATTGAGCTACACCCGCAACAGGGGTTGAGGTAAGCCAGCCGCGCGCCGTCGTCAAGCGGGTTTGGCGCGCGCCGCAGTGGGTCAGGGAACGGTGATTTCGGTCCGTTCGCCCGCCACCACGGTGACCCGTGCTTCGGTCATCACGGCGGGGTCGCCGCGATAGGCCTCGATCACATAGTCGCCGGCTGCGGCGGTCAGGTTGATCGCCTCGCCGTATTCGGTGTGCAGCCGTTCCCGTTCGCCCGAAATGTTGGCCTTGCCCGACATCACAAGGATCGACGATGCCCCCGGCGCCGTCACGGCCATCACGCCTGCGTTCAACACCACCGACACATCCACCCGTTCGCCGCCCTTCACGGTAAAGGGCGCTTCGGCCAGGGCCAGATCAAGCCCCACTTCCACCACATAGTCCCCGGGCGGCAGGGTGAACTGGCTGCCCGCTCCATAGGCGGTGGCGATGCGGTCGCGCGAGCCATCAAGGTTCTTCTTGACCGGATAGACCGCAACGGAATGGGCGTTTGTCTCCAGCATCATGCCGTCGACATAGAACCCTTCCACGGCGGCAAGCCCGGCCTCGGCGATGATGTCCACCTCGGTGGTTTGGGCGGCGGTGATGGCCACGGTCTGGGTGGCAAAGGCATTGCCCACCTCCACCCGCAGGTTCAGATCACCCGCGGGCACCACGATATCGGTCGTGCCGTAATAGGTGCCTTGCCGTTCCCCAGCGGCGTTGAGCAATTGGACGGCGGCGCTGTCCTCATCCGGGCCGCCCGCACTGCCCTTGGGGTGGATGATCACCCGACCGGCGTTCAGAATGACCTCGGGCGCGGCGATGGCGTCAGCGGTGATGGTCACATCCTGTAACACCGTGACTTCGTCCAGCTTTGTTTCCAGCTTGTAGGTTCCGGGCTCGATGGTCACCGTCACCTCGCCATATTCGGTGGTCACGCGGTCGCCCAAAGATCCGTCGCTGGCAATCTGATAAAGCGCAAAGGCCGTGCCCTCCTCGACCGGCACAGGCGCGCCCGGTGCGAAAAAGGCCAGCGGGGCAAAGTTGTAATCCGGCGCGGCAGGGGGCGGGGTGGGTTCGGGCGCTGGTGCCGGTTCCGGTTCTGGTTCGGCCACCGCCACCGTGGTCTTGAGCGCATCAGACAGGGATGAGGCATCCTTCGCCTCGATGTACTTTCCGCCCGTATTCTCGGCCAGACAGGCGACGGTCTTGCCTTCCTCGGCGGTCAGGCCAAAGCCCACGACATGGGTGGTGAAATCCACCCCTGACGCCTCAAGTTCATTTCCCAAAGCGCAGGGATCGGCATCGCAGGTTTCGATCCCGTCAGTGATCAGGATAACGGTTGCCTTCGCCTCGGTGGATCGCAACTCGGCGGCTGCCTGACGAACCGCCTCGGACAGCGGGGTCTTGCCCAGGAATTTCATCCCCGCGGCGGCATCGCTGATGGCCTGCGCTGTGCCGGGTCCGGGGGGGACGACCAGTTCGATATCGCTGCACGAACCTTTTTCGCGATGGCCATAGGCCATCAGGCCCAGTTCGGTGGCCGGATCAATCCCCGCCAGCACACCCGCCAGCGCCTCACGCGCAATCTCCAGCTTTGCCCGCCCGTCGATCTGCCCCCACATGGAACCCGAGGCGTCCAGAACGATGATGCTTTTCCCCTCGGCCAGCGCGGCATAGGGCAGCAGAACGGCGCAGACGGTGGCGAAAATCGATGCGCGAAAGGACATGGCAACCCCGGGGCAATGATGGACTATACCAAAGCGTAGGTTGGCCCCGGCCCTTGTGGCAAGCGATCTTTGGGCCGATCAGGCTTTGTTTCCGATCAGGAAACGCGCCGCCACTGCCATTGCAGCCGTGTCCTGCGCGATTTCCCCCACCGCATCGCCCACCCCGTGCAGTGCGCCACCCCAGCGCATGCCAAGCCAGAGGATGGACCTTGTGACCATCGCCTCCAGCAATTCGGGAACGGTCGGTTCAGGGTCGGCGCGGCTTGTGATCAGATGCACGGTCTTTTCCCGCGCCCAATCGGCAAAGCCCGTTTCCGTCGCATCAAACCAGCCCGACCAATGATCCAGCAGCAGCTTGGCCGGGGCGGGCAGGGCATACCAGTAGACAGGTGCCACGATGACGATATCGCTTGCGGCGCGCATGGCATCCATAATGGCAGCCAGATCGCCAACAGGCTGCGCCGTTGCGGGGCGAAGGTCACGATAGGGGGAAATCTGCGCCGCGCTCAGGTCAATCCAATGCTGTGCAGATACGGGCAGGGCCATGGCCGCATTTTGCGCCAGCAGCGCGGAATTTCCGCCGGGCCGTGCCGAAGACAAAAGAAAAAGATACCGCCGCTCCATGCCGGTCAGGAAACGGAACGATGCGCAAAATGACAAGGGGGTTCCGGGCGAAATACCCCGAAACCCCCTTGCCCGCCCCAGCGCCTGTGTTTTGGGGACAGAGATTGGCGCCAGAAGCGGTAGGTGCGCGGGTCAGGGAGTGACGGCCCCGCCCGCGCCTGCCACCTGCGATTAATTCGCGGGCAGCAGAACCGTGTCGATCACATGGATCACGCCATTCGACTGCTTCACGTCGGCAATCGTGACGGTGGCAACATTGCCCTGACCATCGGTGATCTTGACTGCATCGCCATCCATCGCGGCGGTGAATTCGCAGCCGCCAACGGTGCCGATCTTGTGCATGCCGCCATCATCCGCGATCATTTTCACGATGTCGGTCGACATGGCATTCGCAGCCACGACGTGGCAGGTCAGGATCTTGGTCAGCATGTCCTTGTTTTCGGGCAGCAGCAGCGTTTCAACGGTGCCAGCCGGCAGTTTGGCGAAAGCGTCGTTGGTCGGCGCGAAAACGGTGAACGGGCCTGCACCCTGCAGCGTTTCCACCAGACCGGCGGCCTGCACGGCAGCAACCAGCGTTGTGTGATCAGCCGAATTCACGGCGTTCTCGACGATGTTCTTGTCCGAGAACATGGCCGCACCGCCGACCATCGGGTTCTCGCTGCCATCGCTGGCGGCCATGGCCATCGCAGAGGTCAGCAGCAGGGCCGGAAAAGCAAAGCGAAGTTTCATCGTGTATCTCCCAAGGTTGAAGCAGCTCTCGCTGCCTTGCCCGGAAGTTACGGGGTGTGCGGGGCAGAAGTTTCAGCCCCGCAAATTTTTCGGATCACAGGTCCGTTATCACGCCTGCCGCGACAACCGGCCCGGTCGGTGCGCCCGTGGGCGACCCGCCAGCAGGTTCCACAGACACGGCCAGTGTCCAACCGGCCGGGGCCTCGGGATAGGGGACGGCGATGGTCTCACCCTCCAGCAGGCCCAGCGACACTGGGGCTGCATCCGGTGCGATGATCCAAAGCTGCTGCACCTGCCCTTCCGGCGCGGCCGTCCCGGCCACGCGTGTCACGGTCAGGGCCTGCCCGTCAAAGCGCGCCTCGAACCGCAGGCTTGCATCTGCCTCGCCCAGCGTGGCCACCACGGGCGGCGGGGCAGGCGGTGTGAACATGACCACTGCGCCAATGGCAATGGCGGCAGCAGTCGCCGCACCGGACAGCCAACCGAACAGCGGGCGGCGGGCGGGTTTGGCCGCAACCGGGAACAGCCGCGCCTCGATCCGGGGCAACAGGTCGGGGGCGGGCACTTCGGCGTAATCGTCATTCAGCGGCGCCAGCCGGTTTTCCCATGCGGCCACACGGGCCACAAAGGCGCTGTCATTCTTCAGCCGCGCCTCAACGGCGCTGCGATCGGCCAGCGACAGAACGCCCAGCACATATTCCGCGGCCAGCGCGTCATCTGCATCCAGTGGCGACAAGGGGGTGTCTTCGGTTGTCATGCGTCCATGCACTCCCTCAGCCGCAGCAGGCTGCGCCGCAGCCATGTCCGCATGGTGTTGAGAGGCACGTCAAACCGTGCGGCAAGGTCGACATAAGACAGCCCGTTCAGATAGGCCCCGCGCACCGCCTCGGCCCTGTCGGGTTCCAGCGTGGCAAAGCATTCGGCGATACGGCCCGCTTCGCCCAAGGCGATCAGCCGGTTTTCCGCCGTTGGGGCGGCATCGCGCACGGTATCCAGCGCATCGGCATCGTCGCGCAGCGACTCGTCCGGGCGGGCGCGCAGCCTGTCGATGGCGTGATTCCGCGCGATGGCGATGAGCCAGGTCATGCCGCGCCCCTTCGTTGCGTCAAAGCGTCCGGCTCGCAGCCAGATGCGGGTGAAAACTTCCTGAAGCGCATCCTCCGCCTCGGGCCTTGTGCCTAGGATACGCAGAAGCACGCCCAGAAGTTTCGACGCAGTCTTGGAATAAAGTTCACGAAAGGCCGCGCGGTCCTGCGCGGCCACCCGGGACAGAAGATCGGCTACCGGGTCTTCGTCAATCATGGTTACCCTGCTTGTCTGCCCCCTGTTTGTAAGGCGTCGCACGCAGAAGGAAAGCCCTTTCAGCCACGGCGCCGCCGCCGCCCCTCGCTGCCCGAACCACCCGCGTTGAAGCTCACGTCAGGCAGGGTGACGATGGCGTTCAGTTCCGGGAAGGGGTCCGTTGCATGGGGAATGGCATTGGCATTGACGAAATGTTCCTGAAACTTCGGCTCGATGGCAGTTTCCACCTTGTGGATCTGATGCACCGTCGCTTCGATCTGGTTGCGCGCCGCCACGCTGCACAGCGCGATCCGCGCGCCGGTGCCGGCTGCATTGCCGGCGCTGGTCACATGGTCCAGCGGCACATCCGGGATCATCCCCAGCACCATCGCGTGTTTCGGGCTGATATGCGCACCAAATGCCCCGGCCAGCGTGACGCGGTCGACCTTTTCCACGCCCATCTCATCCATCAACAGCCGCGCCCCGGCATAAAGCGCCGATTTCGCAAGCTGGATCGCCCGGATATCGCCCTGCGTCACCATGATGCGCGGCCCGCCATCCAGACTGCCATCATGCAGCAAATAGCTGTGCGTCCGCCCTTCGGGCGTGCAGCGCCATGTCCCGGTCTGTTCCGGGCTGCCGATCAGGCCGCCTGGGTCCAGAAGGCCCGCCATGCGCAGTTCTGCCACCGCCTCGATGATTCCCGAACCGCAGATGCCGGTGATGCCAGAGCCCTTGGTCGCCTCATCAAAGCCCGGATCGGTGGACCAAAGATCGCTGCCGATCACCTTGAAACGCGGCTCCTTTGTCACGGGATCGATTTCCACCCGCTCGATCGCGCCCGGTGCCGCGCGCTGCCCGCTGGAAATCTGCGCGCCTTCAAAGGCCGGGCCAGTGGGCGACGAACAGGCCAGCACCCGCGTGGAATTGCCCAGCAGGATTTCGGCATTGGTGCCGACATCGACGATCAGCACCATGTCCTTTGATTTGTTGGGCTCCTCTGACAGCGCAACGGCAGCGGCGTCGGCCCCGACATGGCCTGCGATGCAGGGCAGGATATAGACCCGTGCCGCGCGGTTCAGCGCGGGAAGGTCCAGATCGCGCGCATCCAGACTTATGCTACCTGAGGTGGCCAGCGCAAAGGGCGCCTGACCCAGTTCCACCGGATCAATCCCCAACAGCAGGTGGTGCATCACAGGATTACAGACGAAGACCACCTCATAAATCGCGGTCGGATCAATGCCCGCCTCCTGCGCGATGGTCTGGGCCAGCCCATTGATCGCTTCGCGTACCGCGCGGGTCATCTCGACATCGCCGCCGGGGTTCATCATCGCATAGGACACGCGGCTCATCAGATCTTCGCCGAACCTGATCTGCGGGTTCATCAGGCCGGACGAGGCCAGCACCGACCCATCCTTCAGATCGCACAGATGCGCCGCGATGGTGGTGGAGCCGAGGTCGATGGCCAGCCCGTAAAGCCCGCCGTCATGGAAACCCGGCCAGATGTCCAGAATGCGCGGCGTGCCATCATGGTTGCCCTTGTGCAGGGCGACGGTGACCTTCCACTCGCCCTTGCGCAGCACCGGCTGCAACCGGCGCATCAGCGAAAGGTCGGCGGCCACATCCTCCACCTGCCACTGATCGCGCAGGGCAATGGCCAGACGTTCGAAATCGCCCGTGGGTTCGTGCATGTCAGGCTCGGCCACCTCGACATAGAGAAGCCGGGTCGCCGGGTCCATAATGATGTCGCGCTGGGTGGCCGACTTGCGGATCACCTGCTTGTGGACCTGAGATTCCGGCGGCACGTCGATCACGACATCGCCCATCACCTTGGCCTGGCACCCCAGACGGCGGCCATCCAGCATCCCGCGCTTGGATTTGTAGCGTTCCTCGACCGAATTCCATTCCGTCAGCGCGTCATCGGCAACCGTCACGCCATGTTTGGAAAAATCGCCGTAGCTGGGCGTGATTTGGCATTTGGAGCAAATGCCCCGCCCGCCACAAACGGAATCAAGGTCCACGCCCAACTGCCGCGCCGCTGTCAGCACCGGTGTGCCCAGCGGGAACCGTCCGCGCTTGCCCGAAGGGGTAAAGATCACCAGCGCTTCTTCAACAGTGGCGGCGGTTGCGGTTTGGGCGGCGGCGGTCATGCGGTCTGTCCCGTCTCGTGGATAAAACTATAGCGGATGTCGGCAAAGGAATCGGCGGCGAAGGTGTAGAACCAGCGCAGCGGTCCATACGCCTGCGGCACGCCATGCACGGCGCCCCCGGGGATGTAAAGCGCAACACCGGGGGCAAGGCGGTGGGGGGTGCCATCGATCATGACCTCACCCTCGCCCTCCAGCCCGAAATAGACCTCGGCCTGCGGATGGGAATGCAGCGGAAAGGTATCCCCCGCTGCCATCATCGCGACTCCGCAGGTGATTTCATCGCTGTCAGTGGAAGGCGCGGAAAACAGCGTCCGAAACTGGATCGTCCCGCGCGCCGGATCATCCCAGCGTTCATCGGGCAGGGCGGCGAAATCCACGGCGCATGCGGTGGGCAAGGTCATTTCTCCTGTTCGTGTGCCTGTTCTAGGGCGTGGGGCGGCGTCTGCAATGCCGGATAGCGGCAGGTCAGGGTTCGCCCGCGTCAAGCCAGTGCAGGATCGCCGCGCGGTCCCCGTCCAGACGGGGGGCAGGGCCACGCGCATGAAGGTCTGGCAGCGTGGACATCTTGATCGGATTGCCTGCCGCAGTGAAGGCAGGCCCCCCCGGCGCGGGGTCTACCGGCACCACCATGTTGCGCGCCAGAACCTGCGGGTCGGCCATCGCCTCCAGCATGGTCTGCACCCGGCCGGTGGGAACCCCGGCCGCCTCCAGCACCGCGATCCAATGCGCGGCGGGATGGCCCAGCGTCACCGCTTCGATCAGGCGTTTGAGAAGATGCACATGCTCGCACCGCGCGGCATTGTTGGCAAAGCGCGGATCATCCGCCAAAGGCAACGCCAGCGCAGTGCACAGCCGCGCAAACAGCGCGTCATTCCCGGCGGCAATCACAAAGAACCCATCCGCGGCGCGATAAGTGGAAAAGGGCGTGATCGTCGGATGCCGCGCGCCGGTGGGGCCGGGCGGATGGCCCGTTGCCGCCGTGATGGCAAGGCTGTGCTCCTGAATGGCGATCTGGGCATCCAGCATGGCAATGTCGACCTTCGCCCCCAACCCCGTCCTTTCGCGGGCATAGAGCGCAGCCAATACCCCCTGCGCCAGATACATCCCCGCCACGATATCCCCGATGGATGCCCCCACCCGCACCGGGGGGCCGCCTTCTTCGCCCGTGATCGACATCACCCCGCCGCGCGCCTGCACCACCATGTCATAGGCGGGCTTGCCTGCCTCGGGCCCGGTATGGCCAAAGCCGGACACGGCGCCATAGATCAGCCGGGGGTGGCGGGTGTGGAGGGTATCCCAACCATAGCCCAACCGCTCCATCACGCCGGGGCGATAGTTTTCCAGCACGACATCCGCCCGCGCCAGCAACCGGTCAAACAACGCGCGGTCGGGCGTGGCCTTGAGATCGAGCGCAATGGATTGCTTGCCCGCGTTCAGCGCCGCGAAATAGCCGGACTCCCCCTGCACGAAAGGGGGAAAGGCGCGGGTATCATCCCCGGTTCCGGGCCGTTCCACCTTGATCACCCGCGCGCCCAGATCAGCCAGCGTCGTAGCGCAGAAGGGGCCTGCGAGGACATGGGTCAGATCAAGGATGGTGATGCCGGAAAGGGGCGCGGGCATGGGTGTGTTCCAGTGCGTCGGTCTGCACAGTCAGGCTATACGCACCTCAACGATTTTTCTGCGAAAAATCAGAGGTGCAGGGCCTGAAATTTCGCAGAAATTTCGTTGGCCCAAGCCGCTCAGAACAGCAGATGCACGGGCCCGGAATGACAGACCACGATGAACTGGTCGGCGGTTTGCAACAGATGAAACCCCCGCGACCGCACCTCGGTGATGAACCGCTCGCGCCCGACCTCGCGGTCGATCCACGTCACATTGCGGCGGATGACATGGCCATCCGCCGCCTTGGCCGAAAAGATCAGCCTGATCCAGGTATCAGAAGGGGTGTGCCTGACGGTTTGCATGGGGCGACCCTAGCCGCCCCATGGTTACGATCTGGTTAATCAGGCGCGGCCGCGGCGGCCGCCCCGGCGGCCACCGGCCGCCTGCGACGCGGCGCTCGAGGCCTCGGCAAAGGTCATGCCGCCTTCGACCGCTTCCAGAACCTTGGCAAATCGGATCCATTCCCCGCCATTGGCATCATGGTTCATCAGGAAGTTGGCGGCACGGATCGCCTCCATCTCCTGCTGGCGGACCGGGTTCATGATCGCGCTTGTCATACCCGCGCCAATGGCCATGGGCAGGAAGGCCGCGTTGATCCCGTGCCGATGCGGCAGGCCAAAGCTGATGTTAGACGCGCCACAGGTGGTGTTCACGCCCAACTCGTCGCGCAGACGGCGGACAAGGGCAAAGACCTGCTGACCCGCGCTCGCCATCGCGCCCACCGGCATCACAAGCGGATCGACCACGATGTCATGCGCCGGAATGCCGAAATCTGCCGCGCGTTCCACGATCTTCTTGGCCACCGCAAACCGGACATCGGGATCGGGCGAGATGCCGGTATCGTCGTTGGAAATGGCCACGACGGGCACGTTGTATTTCTTCACCAGCGGCAGGACGAGTTCCATGCGCTCTTCTTCTCCCGTCACGGAATTCAGCAGCGGGCGGCCCTCGCAGGCGGCAAGCCCGGCCTCCAGCGCGGCGGGAACCGACGAATCGATACACAAAGGCACGTCCACCGTTTGCTGGATGATCTCGATCAGCGCCTTCATCAGCGGCGGTTCGACAAAGTTGTTGTCGGCATAGCGTGGGTCTTCGGCCATCTTGTTGGTGAAGACCGCGCCCGAATTCACATCAAGCACCGTCGCCCCGCAGGCCACCTGCTCCAGCGCGTCGCGGATGACAGTCTCATAGTTCCCGGCTTCCAGTTCGGCGGCCAGTTTCTTGCGCCCTGTCGGGTTGATGCGTTCACCGATCACGCAGAAAGGTTCGTCAAAACCGATGATCACGGTCTTGGTTTTGGATTCAAGGACGGTACGAGTCATCGGGGAACCTTTTCTTATGCGTGTGCAGGCTGGCCGGAAGTGCCGCCGTTTTCGGTGATCCAGGTGGCGTTGGTCTTGATGCCGCCCAAGGGGAAGAAATGCACCGCTTCGATCCCGAAATCGGGATGCGCGGCCTTGTGCGCGGCCAGGGCCGCGACAAATTCGGTGGGCTCATAGGGAAGCAGCAGCTTTGTCACATCCATCGCGCGCTTTTGCAGCACGCGCAGCGACGGGCCCACGCCGCAGGCGATGGCGAATTTGATCAGGGTCTGAAGTTTCGCAGGCCCCGCCACACCGATGTGCACCGGCAGCTTAACCCCCTCGGCGGCCAGACGGTCCACCCAGGCGATCACGGGATCAGCCTCAAAACAGAATTGCGTGGCCATCGCCATCTTGGCATCGGTCCGCTCGGCAAAGGCCGATTTCCAGCGCGCGGCTTCCATCACCATGCGGTCAGACCCATCCGGATCAATGTCCTTGTTGCCTTCCGGGTGGCCCGCCACATGCAGCCGTTCGAACCCGTCAAAGGCACCCGACTCAAGCAGTTGCATCGAGGTCTGGAAGTCGCCCACCGGCTGCGCCACACCACCAGCCAGCAGAAGGCCCTGCTTCACATCGGCCTCGCCCTTGTAGCGGGCCACCCAATCGGCCAGCGTCGCGCGGTCCTTGATGATGCGCGCGGGGAAGTGCGGCATCACGGGATAGCCTTCCGCATTCAGCCGCTTTGCTGTCGCCACCATGTCCTCGATCGGGGTGCCGTCGATATGGGCGATATAGACGCGGGTGCCTGCGGGCAGGATTGCGCGGAAGCTTTCCACCTTTTCCGCCGTGCGCGGCATCACCTCGATGGAAAAGCCCTTGAGAAAGGCCTCCATCTCGGCCGGGGCCTCGGCAGATGGGGCAGGGGCTGCCTCACGGCGAAAGTTGAACAGGGCCATGCGGCTCTCCCACGGTTAACGGATCAGGCTTTGGCCCAACCCTCGGCGTCGATCAGCGCCTTCAGGCGCGCGGTATCAAATTCGGCTTCCAGCTGGGCCGCCACGGATTTCACGATTTCATCCGGGTCGCCGTCCACCTCATAGGGGGCAGCCTTGCGCCATTCGGCGAGATAGCTGTCGGTATCGCGCGCGCCCACCTTCATGGCGCAGCGGTCGATGGCCTGCTCGAAGCGCTCGGTCAGCTGGATCTTGGACCCACGCCGCCCCTTGCCCACGATGACCTGGGCCGGGATGTCGCGCCAGTAGACGATGGTAACCTCAGGCATGCGATTCCCCTTGCCGTGCTTGACCCTTTGATAGCGCCGATCCCCGACAGCCGATGTCGGTTTTCGACATGGCGCAGGCGAGGAACGACCCCCACCTGCGCCAATTCCGACCTAGCGCAATTTGGTGACGGCGGCGACAGAGCGGGATCGGAAAAATTCTCAAGCAAATGATGAATGTGATTGCAGCATGCAACCGCCGGTCAGCGCGCGCTTGCCTTGGGTGGCCAAAGGCGGCTACGATTGGGTTAACCACAGATGGAGGGCGGTCATGACGCCCCAGCGTCCCCGGGAGGCGGACGCGATCCCGCAGTTGGACGGCATGCCAGACGGCGTGCCGCCCGCGGTAGAACCGTCAGCTTCCCATCCGCCGGGGGCGGGCACGCTTTATGCGGCGCTCGACCTTGGCACAAACAGTTGCCGGATGCTGATTGCCCAGCCAAAGGGCAGCCAGTTTCAGGTCGTGGACAGCTTTTCCAAGACTGTCCAGCTTGGCGTGGGGCTTGAAGCCTCGGGTCGGTTGTCGCGCGCCTCGATGGGGCGCACGGTGCAGGCGCTGCGCATTTGTCAGAAAAAGATCGAAAAGCACGGCGTTCGCCGGATGCGCCTTGTTGCGACAGAGGCCTGCCGCCGCGCGCGCAACGCCAAGGATTTCATCCGGCAGGTCCGGCGTGAAACCGGGCTTAGCCTTGAAATCATTGCTCCCGAAGAAGAGGCGCGGCTGGCCGTGATCTCTTGCGCACCGCTGGTGAACGCGCGCACCGAACAGTTGCTGGTGGTCGATATCGGCGGCGGATCGACCGAACTGGTCTGGATCGACCTGTCCGCCGTGCCGCCCGAGGATCGGGCAAGGTCGATCATGCGGCTGCATCGCGGGTTTCAGCCGCAGGGTGAGGCGTCGGCGCGGGTGGTGGACTGGATTTCTGTCCCGCTTGGCGTCGCCACGCTCAAGGATCAATTCGCCGACGTGGATGATGATGCTGCGCGTTTTGCGTTGATGAGCTGGTTCTTTGAAGAAAACCTCGCCAGCTTTTCGCCCTATAACGCCGAAAACCCCCGCGCCGGTTTTCAGATCATCGGCACCTCTGGCACCGTCACGACAGTGGCTGCCAGCTATCTGAACCTGCGCCGCTATGATCGGACCAAGGTGGATGGGTTGCAGATGACATCCGATCAGATTGATCTGGTGATCCGGGAATATCTGTCGCTGGGCCCCGAAGGGCGGCGCACCGATCCGCGCATCGGCCGCGACCGCCACGCGCTGATCATGTCCGGCGCGGCTATCCTTCAGGCGCTGATGCGGATATGGCCGACCGATCGCCTGAGCGTGGCCGACCGTGGCCTGCGCGAAGGGCTGTTATATGCACAGATGAGCGCGGATGGCGTTCTGGAAGATGGGCCTTACGCATGACACAGGAAAAGGGAACCTCCGGGCGCGGCCAGCGCGAATTGCGGGTACGGGTCAAGACGGCCAAGGGGCGCAAGCTTTCGTCAACGCTCTGGCTGGAGCGGCAGTTGAACGATCCCTATGTCGTCCGGGCCAAGAAAGAGGGCTATCGCGGACGCGCGGCCTATAAGATTCTGGAACTGGATGATCGCTACGGTTTCTTGAAACCGGGCGGCCGGGTGGTGGACCTTGGCTGCGCGCCGGGGGGATGGTGCCAGGTCGCCGTTGTGCGGGTCAATGCGTTGGGGCAGAACCCGAAGAAGCCGGTGGGCACCGTGCTGGGCGTCGATCTGCAAGAGGTGGAGCCGATCCCGGGCGCCGAGATTCACCAGTTGGATTTCCTTGACGATGACGCCGATGAAAAGGTGAAACGCTGGCTGGGCGGCCGCGCCGATGTGGTGATGTCAGACATGGCCGCGTCGGCGTCGGGCCACAAGGCCACCGATCACCTGCGCATCGTGGCGCTGGTCGAGGCGGCCTTGGCCTTCGCCTTTGACGTGCTGGAAGATGACGGAACCTTCGTCGCCAAGGTTCTTGCCGGCGGGGCCGAGAATGAGATGCAGACCCTGCTCAAGCGCAACTTCCGCAAGGTGGCAAATGTGAAACCGCCCGCCAGCCGGTCCGACAGTTCCGAGAAATTCGTCGTGGCCCAGGGATTCCGAGGCCGTCAGGTCGCGGCAGATGCGGCGGATGACGAGGATGAATAACTGCGATTGATGCGCGGCAGGAAACGCAAAAGGGACGCATCAAGCGCCCCTTTGTCATACCGCCAATTGCGATAGGCGGAAATCAGCCGCCCCAGTGACGAACCGGTCCGCAATCCATGTGCACGAAGTTCGACCGCGAATAACGGCCCACGCCGCCCGACGCGCAGGCCTCTGCCGCCTTGGCCATCTGTCCGACAGAGCGGGACTTCAGCCGCAGATCGGCCGCCTGGCCCTTCATGTGCAGCGAGTTGCGCGCCACACCGCCCGACTTGGACCGCAGCATCGCATTGGTGGCCGGGCTGCGATAGCCCGACAGCAGGACATAGGGTTCCGACACATCCATCAGGCTATGCGCCGCAGCCATGATGTCGATGGTGCGCAGGTCATACTTGATCTGGTCATTGGACCGCCAGTCACGCATGAAGTAATTGATTTCCTTGACGACTTCGGGAATGTACTCGCCTTCGATCCAATAGATCGTATCGACGCTTTCCCCGGTGCGGCCCGAATACATACGGATGCGGCGCACATCGCCCGCGCCGCGCAGCAAACCAAAAGCATTGGAGTAGGTGGGGGCCGCAGCAACCGTCACCGCCGCGAAAACGCCAAGCACACCGCGACGTGTCACTCCAAGTTTGGTCATGTCTGTCATTCTGACTGCTGTCCCCGTGATCCGTCTTCGCCGCCTCTAAGAGCAGCTTCTGTGCCACTTATCCCCAAGCGCCGTAGTGTTATTGCACAGGACGATTCGTGACCCAAGCGCTGATTGGCGGGCCAGACGCAACAAAGCCCCAATCGGCAAATTTTCGCTGAACGGCGGGGGGCGATGTGCAAATTTCCGCGCCTGTTGCCAACACAGCGCTATTGCCGCATCGGAAACGATCTTGCGCTTCCGGGCCTTCGCGATGTGGTGGTTGTGAATGGACTCTGCTTGGGGAATCACCCAAACTGTCGCAAATACACATAAATTCGCGGGTTTCGGGGAACGTCATGGTGGTGTCTGAAGCGGTTGTTAAGGGGTTCGAGCGCAATCAGGCAGCACATGGTCGCTGGGGCAGGGGTATCGCATCGCTCTTGCTGACGGCGGCGCTGGCTTTGCCACCCGCCGCAGGTCTGGCGCAGGCTGTGCAACCCTCTGCGCCCTATGCGCAGGCCGTGGCGGTTGCGCTGACCGAAGACGCAACGCTGGCCGATTACTATCGTGCCCGCAATTACGCCACGCTCTGGACCGGGGCCGAGGATGCGGCGCGGCGGGCTGCGCTTTTTGCTGCACTTGATGGTGCAGCGGCGCATGGCCTGCCCGTGGCCCGCTATGATGCCGCCGCCTTGCGCGCCGCCTTTGCCGCCGCTGTCACCGAAGGCGACCGTGGCCGGCTTGAGGTGCGGATGACCCGTGCCTTCCTTGATTATGCATCTGACGTGGCGACCGGGGTTCTTGTCCCCGAAGAGGCCGATGCCGGGATCCACCGCGAGGTGACGCGTCTTGATCCCCTGCGCCTGCTGGCACAGATCGACCAGACCGATCCGCAGGCCCTGCTGCGTGGCCTGCCGCCCAAGACACCCGAATATGCCCGCCTGATGAAGGAAAAGCTGGCGCTTGAGGCCAGGATGGCCGGTGGCGGCTGGGGTGCTGCGGTTCAGGCCGATGCGCTTGCGCCGGGGGATACCGGGGCAGATGTGGTGGCGCTGCGCGACAGGCTGGTGGCCATGGGCTATCTGCGCCGCTCCGCGACCGCGATCTATGATCGCGATATGCAGGCCGCCGTGCAGCGTTTTCAGATCGACCACGGCCTGACAGCCGATGGCCGTGCCACTGCGGAAACGCTGGCCGAACTGAATGTCAGCCCCGAGGACCGGGTCAAATCCATCGTCGTGGCGATGGAACGCCTACGCTGGATGCATGACACCGTGCGCGGCCCGCGCCATATCTGGGTGAACCTGCCCGATTTCACGTCAAAGATCGTGGATCACGGCAAGGTCACCTTCCAGACCCGCGCCGTCATCGGCAAGAACGTCCCCGATCAGCGCAGCCCGGAATTTTCCGATGAGATGGACCATCTGGTCATCAACCCCAGCTGGGGCGTGCCGCGGTCCATCATCGTCAAGGAATACCTGCCCTTGTTGCAGCGTAACCCCAATGCCGTCAGCCACCTTCAGGTGATTGACCGCAACGGTCGTGTCGTCCCGCGCGGCGCTGTGAACTTTGCCGCCTATTCCGCGCGCAGCTTTCCCTTTGGCCTGCGCCAGCCGCCATCGGACGGCAACGCGCTGGGAAAGGTGAAGTTCATGTTCCCCAACCAGTACAACATCTATCTGCACGACACGCCCGCCAAGGAACTGTTCGACCATGAGGTCCGCGCCTACAGCCATGGCTGTATCCGTCTGGCCGATCCCTTTGATTTCGCCTATGCCCTGCTGGCCGCGCAAACCGATGATCCGAAAGGGTTCTTTCAGGATCATCTCGACAGCGACCGTGAAACGGTGGTGAAATTCGATGAAAAGCTGCCCGTGCATCTGGTGTATTTCACCGCTTGGCCGACCGCCAAGGGCGAGATGACCTATCGGCGTGATATCTATGGCCGCGACGGACGCATCTTCGACGCGCTGACCGAGGCTGGGGTAGCCTTGGACGGCGTTCAGGGGTAAGCCTGCGGCGGACGGACTGACCCAAGGACGCTGCCCGATGGCCCATACGATCCGCGACATTGCTGCTGCCCTTGGGGCCCAGGCGGAGGGGGACCTTGACATCAAGGTCACCCGCGCGTCCGAGCCGCAAAGCGCGGGCCCCGATGCGCTCGCGCTGGCGATGGACCCGAAATACGCAGGCGGTATCGCGCAAGGCGGGGCGCGGGCGGCCCTGCTTTGGCCTGGGGCCGATTGGCAGGCGCTGGGGCTGAAAGCCGCGATCTTTGCCCCGCGCGGGCGGCTAGCGATGGCCGGGCTGACCGTGCTGATGGACCCCGGCCCCGATATCGCCCCCGGCATCCACCCGATGACGGCGATCGACCCCGGTGCCGAAATCGGCGACGGGGCTGCGATCGGCCCCTTTGTCACCATCGGGCGCGGCGTGCGCATCGGCGCGCGTGCGCGCATCGCCAGCCATGTTTCCATCGCCGAAGGCGCGCAGATCGGCGATGATGCCCTGATCCTGCAAGGCGCGCGCATCGGCGCGCGGGTCACCATCGGGCATCGGTTCATCTGCCAACCCGGCGCGGTCATCGGGGCGGACGGGTTTTCCTTCGTCACACCCGAAAAATCGGGTGTGGAAGAGATTCGCGAAACCCTCGGCACGCGCGAAGGCATCAAGGATCAAAGCTGGACGCGGATTCACTCGCTTGGTGCCGTGACGCTGGGCGATGATGTCGAACTGGGCGCGAATGTCTGCATCGACCGCGGCACCATCCGCGACACCACCATCGGATCGGGTACCAAACTCGATAACCTCGTCCATATCGGCCATAACGTGCAGATCGGGCGCGATTGCCTGCTTTGCGGGCAGGTCGGCATCGCCGGTTCCGCGCGCATCGGCGACCGGGTGGTGATGGCCGGCCAATGCGGGGTGAATGACAACATCTTTGTCGGCAATGACGTCATTGCTGGCGGCGCGACCAAGATTTTCACCAACGCCCCCGCAGGCCGCGTGCTGCTGGGGTACCCGGCGGTGAAGATGGAAACCCATGTGGAAATCCAGAAAGCGCTGCGCCGTCTGCCCCGTCTGGCCGCCCGCGTGGCGGAAATCGAACGCAGTGTCATTCCAAAGTCATCTGAGAGCGACTAGATCGTTGCAGAGTGACACAAGGAACGGCGGGAACGTCCATGGATTTGCAGCAACAGGTGATTGCCATCATCGCCGAACAGGCCGTGCTGGATGTGTCGGATGTGACCCCGGACAGCACCATCGAAAGCCTGGGCATCGACTCGCTCGGTCTGGTCGAGGCGATTTTCGCGATGGAAGAGGCTTTTGACATCTCGATCCCGTTCAACGCCAACGATCCGGCCCAGTCGGGTTTTGACATGACCAGCGTCGCGGCCATTGTCGATGCGGTGCAGGGATTGGTGGCGCAAAGGGCCGCATGAGGCGGGTTGTCATCACCGGGGCAGGCACCGTCAATGCCCTCGCGCATGACGTGCCGGGAACATGGGCCGCCATGCGTGCCGGGCGCTGCGGCATCGGCCCGTTGGATATTCCCGATCTTGACAGGTTGTCGGTCCGCATCGGCGGGCAGGTCACGGGCTGGGACGCGACCGCGCATCTGGACCGGGCCACGATCACCGCGTCAGACCGGTTCGCCCAGTTTGCGCTGGTCGCCGCTGCGCAGGCCATGGCGCAATCCGGGCTGGCGGTGGGCGAGGGGGCCGATTGCGGCGTCATCCTCGGCACGGCGGGCGGGGGATTGCAAACCTCCGATGACAGCTACCGCGCGGTCTATGCCGATGGCAAATCCCGCGTCCACCCGCTGACCGTGCCGCGCCTGATGGCCAATGCCGGGGCCAGCCATGTGTCCATGGCGCATGGTATTCGTGGCCCGGTCTTCACCGTTTCCACAGCCTGCGCCAGTTCCAACCACGCCATGGGCCTTGCCTTTCAGATGATCCGCGCAGGCGCGATGCGTGCCGTCCTCACTGGCGGGTCCGAGGCGATGCTGTGCTTCGGCGGCATCAAGGCCTGGGAAGGGCTGCGCGTCATGTCCTCCTGCGCTTGCCGTCCCTTCAGCCGCACCCGCGATGGCATGGTTCAGGGCGAAGGCGCGGCGGTTTTCGTGTTCGAGGATCGCGAAGCGGCGCTGGCGCGTGGGGCCGAAATTCTGGCCGAAGTCGTGGGTTTCGCGATGACATCGGATGCCACCGATCTTGTCGCACCTTCGGTTGACGGGGCTGCAAGGGCGATGTCGGGCGCGCTGGCCGATGCCGGGCTCGCCCCCGGCGTTGTGGATTACATCAATGCCCATGGCACCGGCACCGCTGCGAATGACCGAACGGAAACCGCTGCCATCCAACAGGTTTTCGGCGCGCAAACCCCGCCGGTCAGTTCGACCAAGGCCATGCATGGCCATCTGATCGGCGGCACGGGCGCGGTGGAATTGCTGGCCTGCCTCATGGCCCTGCGCGAGGGCGTGATCGCCCCCACTGTCGGCTTTGAAGAGGCCGATCCCGAATGTGCGCTGGATGTCGTGCCGAACGTGGCGCGTCAGGCAGAGGTGACGGTCGCCATGTCCAACGCCTTCGCCTTTGGCGGGTTGAACGCGGTTCTTGTGCTGCGCCGCGCCTAACGAAAAGGGCCGCGCCCTGCGGCACGGCCCTGTGTTCTCGGCGCGAACCGGGATCAGTCCTGCGCAGCACCTTCGGCGGGTGCCGCAGCTTCGGCTGCCACACGGGCGGCTTCCACGGCGTCATAACCGGCGGTGAAGCCTTTCAGCGACATGTCCAGCGCCACCGTCTTGTCGGGGGCAACCGCGGGAACGATGGTCATCGTGGCCTTTGCACCGGCCTTGAAGCCCGCCACTTCGGCAGCGGTAAAGCCCACGCGCGCCACGCAACCCATCTGCGAGCAGAAGGTGAACGGATAGATCTTCGGTTCGGTCGCATCCACGGCCAGCCGCAGACCAGCGGGCAGC
The DNA here is from genome assembly GCA_035192965.1 of Fuscovulum sp. NCBI lineage: Bacteria > Pseudomonadati > Pseudomonadota > Alphaproteobacteria > Rhodobacterales > Paracoccaceae > Fuscovulum > Fuscovulum sp. The sequence goes on from CP136571.1 coordinate 2,385,656, forward strand.
AGCGTTTCCAGCGGCACGATGATCGTGGCCCCGGCCGCAGCCTCGCCCCCTGCAGGCAGCGAGAACATCCCGATTTCAGCCACCGAATTGCCTTCGCCGTCTTTCAGCAACTGATACAGCTGGCAGGGTTCCGCACCCTCGGCCACACGCACGCAGCGCAGTTCCCAGGATTCAAAAGCCTCTTTCACATAGGTCGACCCGGGGCCATCGGCCGGGGCCTGACCCATCGACAGGTCTTCGGCGACGGCGGCATCGGCCGCGGGGGCCGCGGTTTCTGCGGGGGCTTCCGTGGCTTCCGTGGCTTCCTGTGCAAGCGCCGCAAAGCCGGATGCAGAGACAAGCCCGAAGGCCAGCGCAACAGCCAGCGGACGATGAAGGGAAAGGAGTGACATAAGCTGCGTCCTTGGTTGGTTTCGCAGCCGCTTACCATGCGGCGCAAGCAGTGTCAGGTGCCAAATTGGTGATGCGCGGGCGGTGGCCGCCCGGTCTGCATGAAAGCGGGACAAAATGAAAAAGGGCCGGTCGACCGGCCCTTTTCGCGTCGTATTATTGCTCCCTGTCGGACTGGCCGACTTCATGGAGACGGACGCTAAGCGGTTATTTCCAGTCCGTCAACCGGGAATCTGGGCCCATGCACGGCTGAAATCATTGGATAAACCTGTCCTTTTGGTCAAAATTCAAACGGCTGATCCGGCGCCCCACCGCGTGCTCTGTTGCGCTGCGACAGCGGCGCAGTCGCCCCGCACCCACCCGGCGCAATCCTGCACTGGCGCGGCCGGGCAAAGCCTGTATCTTTGCCGCCGGGCCGGGGCAGCAAAGATGATCCGCGCCCCGTTCGGATGACAGCGCAGGGGCAGGGAATGACCGATCAGGCAAGCATTTTCGTGGGTGGCGGCGGTGAGGGGTATGGCCTGCCACAAACCCTGCTGCTGAAATACGGCAACCGCCATGGCCTGATCGCAGGGGCCACCGGCACCGGCAAGACGGTCACGCTGCAAATCCTTGCCGAAGGTTTTTCCGCCGCCGGGGTGCCGGTCTTCATGGCTGATGTGAAGGGCGATCTGTCGGGGCTTGCCGCGCCCGGTTCGGCCACGCACAAGCTGCACACGCCCTTTACCGAACGGTCCGCCAAGATTGGGCTGGACCTGCAATACCGGTCCTTCCCGGTCGTGTTCTGGGATCTGTTCGGCGAACAGGGCCACCCGATCCGCGCCACCGTGGCCGAGATGGGGCCTTTGCTGCTCTCGCGCCTTCTCGAACTGACCGAGGCGCAGGAAGGCGTGTTGAACGTCGCCTTCCGTCTGGCCGATGAGGAAGGCCTGCCGCTGCTCGATTTGAAGGATCTTCAGGCGCTGTTGGTTTTCATCGGCGAGAATTCGGATGCCATCTCCACCCGCTATGGCCTTGTCGCCACCGCCTCCATCGGCGCGATCCAGCGGCGTCTTCTGGTGTTGGAAAACGAAGGCGGGGTAAAGCTGTTCGGCGAACCCGCGCTTGATCTGGCCGACCTGATGCTTCTGGATGCCAATGGGGCAGGGCGCATCAACATCCTCGCCGCCGACAAGCTGATGAACAGCCCCCGCCTCTATGCCACCTTCCTGCTCTGGCTCTTGTCGGAACTGTTCGAATCCCTGCCCGAAGTGGGCGATCCCGACAAACCCAAGCTGGTCTTTTTCTTCGACGAGGCGCATCTGCTGTTCACCGACGCGCCCAAGGCACTGGTGGCCAAGGTGGAACAGGTGGCTCGCCTGATCCGGTCCAAGGGGGTGGGGGTCTATTTCATCACCCAGAACCCCGCCGATGTGCCGGAAAACATTCTGGGTCAGTTGGGCAACCGCGTGCAGCACGCGCTGCGTGCCTTTACCGCCAAGGATCAGAAGGATCTGAAGATGGCGGCGGAAACCTATCGCCCCAATCCGCGCTTTGACACGCAAGAGGCGATCCGTGATGTCGGCACCGGCGAGGCGGTCACGTCCTTTCTGGAAAACAAGGGCATCCCCGGGATCGTGGAACGCACCCTGATCCGCCCGCCCTCCAGCCAGCTTGGCCCCATCGACCCGGCCGTAAGGGCGCAACTGATGGTGGCCTCTCCGGTTGCCGGGAAATACGACAAGGTGGTTGATCGCGAAAGCGCCTATGAAATGCTGCGGTCCCGGGCCGATGCCGCCGCGCGTGAGGCGCAGGCGCAGGAAGGGGCGCAATCGGATGACCGCCCCTCCCCCTGGGACAAGGGGGCCGATCGGCCCGATGGCGATGCCGATGGGTACAGCCGGGCCCGCCGCTATGACGGCAATGCCAAGGCCGAACCCAAGCCCCGCAGCAGTTCCAGCCGCAGCGATTCCGTGGGTGAGGCCTTTGCCAAAAGCTTTGCCCGCCAATTGGGCAGCCGCAGCGGGCAGGCCCTGGTGCGCGGTATCTTGGGATCTCTGTTCCGCAGTCGATAAGGGTAGGGGGCAACCCATCCGCAGGGATGGGTGTCATCCCTATGCCCGCTGGAAATGGCGGCAGATTCGCGGCATCTTTGCGGCACAACCGGAGATGCCAGATGACGCAGCGCGCCCCAGATCAGGACGAGCCCGCCCCGCTTTCGCCAGATGCGCAAGCAAGCGGCCCGGTGGATGAGGTGGCGCCGGCCTATTTCGATCAGGCGCTGTTCGACCTGCATTATCACCTGCTGGCCGTGCGCACGCAGGGCCTGCCGCCTGTTCCCAACCCCGAAGAATACGGTGTGACCGTGGATCGCAACGGCAACGTCACGCGCACCGCCGCGCCATCCGCACCCCAGATCTGACAGTTTGCCGCCTAAAGCGGGCGCACCCGCAGCCGCGTGATCCGATTCTCCCGCTTTTGCAGAACCTCAAACCGGAACCCGTGAAAGCTGAAGGCCTGCCCCTCGGACGGGATGGTCTGCGATTCGTGAATCACCAGACCGGCAATCGTATTGGCCTCGTCATCCGGCAATGACCAGTCATTCGCGCGGTTCAGGTCGCGGATCGTCATGGCCCCGTCGATGATGTAATCGCCCGCCTCATTCCGGCTTAGCCCGCCATCCTTGGCAACCACGTCGAACTCATCCGTGATCTCGCCCACGATTTCCTCAAGGATATCTTCCAGCGTGATCAGCCCCTGCAACGCGCCATATTCATCGACCACCAGCGCGAAATGCGTGCGCCGCGTCAGAAACTCGCGCATCTGTTCGTCCAGTGTGGTGGTTTCGGGAATGAAATAGGGCTTCATTGCCACCTTCACGATGTCGAGCCCCGCCAACTGCTCCATCCCGCCCGTCGCATCGCCGCGCATCAACCGATCCACCTCGCGCAGCAGATCTTTGGCATGGATCACGCCCAGAATGTTTTCGTCACTGCCGCGAAAGATCGGCAACCGGGTGTGGGGAGAGGCCAGCGCCTGCGACAGTATCTTTTCTGGCGCGTCATCGGCGTTAATCATCTCGATCTGGCGGCGATGGCGCATGATTTCGTCCACCGTGCGGTGGGTCAGGTCCAGCGCGCCCAGCAACCGGTCGCGCGCATCTTTTTCCACCGCGCCTTCGGAATGGCCAAGCGCAATGGTTCCGGCAATCTCTTCGCGCATGGCGGTCATCCGCCCGGCATCATTGCCGCGCACGCCAAGCAGATGCAGCAAACCCCGCACCACAGCCCGCACCACGGAAACAACCGGCGAAAAGACAACGATCAACACCCGAATAATCGGTGCCACCCGTGTGGCCACTGCTTCTGGATAGGTGATGGCAAAGGTCTTGGGCAGCACCTCGCCAAAGATCAGGACCAGCACAGTCATCCCCAGCGTGGCCAGCGCAACACCTGAATCCCCGAAAAGCCGTGTCAGCAGGGCCGTTGCCAAAGATGCCGACAGGATGTTGACGATGTTGTTGCCCAACAAAAGCGCGCCAATCATCCGCTCGCTGTCTTCGGTCACGGCCATGGCGCTGGCCGCGCCTGTTGATCCCTTATCCGCCTGCGCCTTCAGCTTGCCCCGCGACGACGCGGTCAGCGCCGTCTCGGACCCCGAGAAAAAGGCCGAAAGGCACAACAGGCAAAGGATGGAAACGGCAGTGATCCAGAAAGCGGCGTCAAGCGTCATTGGGGTTCCGGTGCAAACACCGCACCAACAGGCGGCAGCGCCACTATGCGGGCAGGGGGCGGCAGGCTCAACCCTTGGGCTGCGGTTTCGCGAGGGGATGATGTTCCAGCACCAGTGATTTCAGGTGTTCGTCCAGAACGTGGGTGTAAATCTCTGTCGTGGCCACATCGGCATGGCCCAACAGCGTCTGGATCACCCGCAGATCGGCCCCGCCTGCCAGCAGATGGGTGGCAAAGGCATGGCGCAGCGTATGCGGCGTCACCTTGCCCGGATCGACGCCCGCCAGCACGGCGATATCCTTGATCAGCAGATAGAAGTGCTGCCGTGTCAGATGCCCGTCCGTGCCGGGGCCGGGGAACAGATGGCGGTTGGCGGCATGGCCCTGTTTGCGTGCCTTTTCCTCGGCACTGTCGCGCTGCGCCAGCCAACCGGTCAGCGCCGCCCGTGCAGGGCCGGACAGCGGCACCATCCGCTCCTTGCCGCCCTTGCCGCGCACCAGAATCATTCTTGGGTCGCCCCGCACAGCGGCCACGGGCAGTTCCACCAGTTCCGATACGCGCATGCCCGTCGCATAAAGCAGTTCCAGCAGCGCGCGGTTCCGCAGCCGCTCGCCTTCAGCCCGGCCCTTGGTCCGGGCGGCCTCCAGCAGCCGATCCACCTCATCATGGGTCAGCGATGCGGGCAGGCGGCGCGTGGCCCCGGGCCCCTTGATGCGAATGGCAGGATTGTCGTCGCGCCAGCCTTCGCCATGACCAAAGCGATAAAGCTGCCGGATCGACGACAGCCGCCTTGCCCGCGTGGCCTTGGACAGCCCCTCTGCCTCGCAGGCAATCAGATAGGCCTCCACATCCTCGCGCGTCGCGCTAATGAAGGCTTGCCCCCGCCGCGCCAGCCAGCCCATGAAATCCGCCAGATCGCGCCCATAGGCCAGCCGTGTGTTGCGCGCCGCATCCAGTTCTGCCGCCTGCGCCTCCAGAAAGGCCGAAATCCAGGTGGCGTCGTCGCGCGGGGCCATGGTCAGCCGCGCCGTTCCAGCAGCAGCAGTTCCAACGCCGCCCGCCGCGCGGCCTTTTCCATGCCCACCTTGCGCAACAGCGACAGCCCGTCCGTCACCCCGTCCAGATCGCCCTGCACGCCGCGTTCGATCTTTTCGATGGCGGTCAGGATCGCCTCGCCCGTCCGGCTTTCATCCATCAGACGGGTCAGGTCCTCTCCCGGATCGGGCGCGATGAAGGCCGGCGCAATGGCCCGCGACAGGCTGTCTGGCGCGGTGATCCCTGCCACATCCCCCCGTGCCAGCCCGATCAGGAACAGTTCCAGCGGGCTGACCGGCTTTAGGCTGGCTGCGATCGTCTCAAAATCCGGGGCCAGCAGCCCCATCACCAGCGCGATCCGCCCCGCCTCTCCCTCGAACGGCATGGCGGCCAGCCTTTTGCCGTACAGATCGGCAAAGGCAACTTCCAGTTCCACCTCGGTCATCAAGGCCCAGATTTCGGGCAGAATCTGCGCGATGGCCGGGCGGTCCCCGGCCTGCATCGCTGCATCAAAACGCTGGAAGGCCTTGACCCTGTCCCACACCCCGCCCGAAGCCGCGGCCTTACGCTCGGTATAAAGGCCCAGCAGCACGTTGGGTGAAATCGCCCCGGCCCGCGCCAGCCGTTCCGCCGCCTCGATCTGGCTTTTCCATCCCGCTTGCGGGCGCAATTCGGCATGGGCAAAGGCGATGGGCAGCGTCGCGGTCGAAAGCGGCTCGCCAATCGCCTCGAACATCCGCCATGACAGCGGGGTCACCGGCGAGGGCGCGGGCAAGGGCGGCTCGCCTTCGTAAAGGTCGGGGTCCAGAAACCGCGACAGCAGCGCCTCCTCGGCCTCGGTGATATAGCCCAGCACTTGCCCCGTGCGCAGCGTCAGCGCCGCCGCGTTCCAGTCGCCCGACCGCGCAAGGCAAAAGATGCGCGCCGGAAAGGTGGGGGCAAGGCCGGGGGATTCCACCATGATCCGGCAGCCACGATCCTCTTCGCCCGTCAACAACGCCACGTCGAAACTGCGGCGGAACAGGTCCGGGTCCCGGCTTCCCGCCGCATCCAACAGCGCGCGCGCCTGATCCAGCGCCCCCATGTCCAAAAGCTTGTCAATGCGCGCGGTCAGCAGCGCCGCCCCCGGACCGCCATCCGCCGGCGGCACCGCCTCGGCCAGCAGCAGCGTCAGCAAAAGGCCCCGCAACGCGGGCAGGCTGTCCACCCGTTCGGCCCCGATCATCGCCACGATTTCGGCACTGCGGCCCGGCCCCCACAGGGCGGCGGGCAGACCCGTCACTTTGGGCGTCAGCAACCCCAGCGCGTCCGCCGTGGGCGCGCCGATCACGGTCACCGCCACATCCTGTTGCACCACGCCCGTCGATACGGCCGGAGCGTCCGGTGCAGGTTCTGCCGGGGGGGGCGTTGTCACCGATTGCGACAGCCAGTCGATGGCGGAAAGCGGTTCCTGCGCCGCCGCCACAGCGGGCAGGGCGGCCAACACCGCCGCAACCATTGAACCTCGCAACAGCCTAATCGGCATTCAGCGTCACCGGAACCTTCACCTCGGCCTGATCCGGGGCCATGTCCCCCAGATAGGCATAACCCGTCAGCCCGATGAACCCCAGGATCGCCAGTACCAGCAGCGCCTTGATGATCCGCCCCATATGCCTTGCCTCGTCTTCTTCCTGTCCGTTCGTTGCGGACCTTGCAGCCTGTCGCGGCCGTATCGTTGTCCGGCGGTCCCAAAGCGATTGCTCCGAGACTGCCAGATGATGGCCCAGTGATAGCCGAAGCGCTGGCAAAAGCCACGCCGCGCCGCGCGATTATATATGGCTTTCGCGCAGAGTTCACGCCATTGAGGGAGATGAAGAACAGTTTCGGCGGGCGGAAATGCGCCGGACACACAGGTGTGATGTGGGCTGAGGATAATGCAACGGCTGAAGAAGACGGTCGTTATGGTCGGCATGATGGGGGCGGGCAAGACAGCGGTCGGCACGGCCGTCGCAAAGTCGCTTGCGGTGGCGTTTCGTGATTCGGACGAAGAAATCGTCAAAGCCGCCAACCGCTCCATCGCAGAGATATTCGAACGCGATGGCGAAGGTTTCTTCCGCGCACGGGAAACCGAGGTGCTGGCCCGCTTGCTGCGTGGCGCGCCCTGCATCCTGTCCACCGGCGGCGGGGCCTTCCTGTCCGAGGTGAACCGCAACCTGATCCATGATGCGGGGATCGCCGTCTGGTTGCGCGCCGATCTGGAACTTCTGTGGCAACGCGTGCGCCACAAATCCACCCGTCCCCTGCTGCGCACGGCCAATCCGCGCGAAACGCTGCGCCAGCTTTACGAGGCGCGCGTCCCGCTCTACAGCCTTGCCGATATCACCGTGGACAGCGCCGCCGATCTGTCGATCGACGACATGGCCGCCAAGGTGATCGCCGCGCTGAAACAGCGCCCGGATGTGCTGGAAGGGGAATAGCATGGCTGTCGATGTGGTGCCCGTGGCCCTTGGGGACCGCTCTTATGAGGTGCGGATCGGCCCCGGCCTGATCGACCGCGCCGGCGCGGAAATCGCCCCCCTCCTGAAACGCCGCCGTGCCGCCGTTGTCACCGATGAAACCGTGGCCCCGCTGCACCTTTCTCGCCTTGTCGCGGCGCTGGAATCCGAAGGCATCACCGTTGCCACCCTTGCCCTGCCTGCGGGCGAACAGACAAAGGGTTGGGCCGAATTCGGCCGCTGCGTCGAATGGCTGTTGGACCAAAAGGTCGAACGCCGCGATATCGTCATCGCCTTTGGTGGCGGTGTGATCGGCGATCTTGTGGGCTTCGCTGCCGCCGTCCTGCGGCGCGGTGTGCGCTTCGTGCAAATCCCCACCACCCTGCTGGCGCAGGTCGACAGTTCCGTCGGCGGCAAGACCGGGATCAACACCCCGCAAGGTAAGAACCTTGTCGGCGCGTTTCACCAACCGTCCTTGGTGCTGGCCGACACTCTCGTCCTCGACTCCCTGCCCACCCGCGATTTTCTGGCGGGCTATGGTGAGGTGGTGAAATACGGCCTCCTCGGCGATTCCGCCTTCTTTGATTGGCTAGAGGTGAACGCCCCCGACCTCGCCACTGATGCCGGCAAACGCCAATACGCCGTGCGCCGGTCGGTCGAGATGAAGGCCGGGATCGTGTCGCGCGATGAAACCGAAGAAGGCGAACGCGCGCTGCTGAATCTGGGTCACACCTTCTGCCACGCGCTGGAAAAGGCCACCGGCTATTCCAGCCGCCTGCTGCACGGCGAAGGCGTGGCCATCGGCTGCGCGCTGGCGTTTGAGCTGTCGCAGCGCATGGGCCTGTGCGCACAAGAAGCCCCCAGCCGCGTGCGCGCCCATTTGCGCGCCATGGGCATGAAGGTGGACCTCGCCGATATCGAGGGCGATCTGCCGGGGGCCGAGGCGCTGGTCGCGCTGATGGGGCAGGACAAGAAGGTGATCGACGGCCGCCTGCGATTCATTCTCGCGCGCGGGATTGGTGAGGCCTTCGTCGCCGAAGACGTGCCGCCCGATCTGGTCACGGGGCTTCTGACCGAAGCCCTCGCCACCCGCCGCTGATCAGAACAGAACCTTGTAGCTGTTGCCCAGCGTATCGGTCGCCGTGCCGGTGCCGCTGGTCGTGCCGCTGCCCATGACAAAGGTGCCCTGCACGATGGTGCCATCCTTGCACACGGCATAAAGCTCGCCCGAGTTCACGCCCGCCACGGTTTCCCGGTCCCGCCCAAGACGCCCGCCCAGATCGCGGATCGACAGGTTGATCCCGCGTTCCTTGGTCACCACGGTGGGCGCCACGCTGGTCCACGTCCCGTTGCAGCGCGCGCCCTTTGGGATGCGGAAACTCAGCGCCCCGGAATTGTCATCGCTGTTGGTGGCCGTGGCCCGGATCACCGGCGGCGGCACCTGCGCGGCCAGCGGCCCCGTGGTGGGATAAAGCTGCATCTCCTTGGATGCACCGCAGGCGGTCAGCAGGGCAAGGGACAAAAGGGCAAGGGCGCGATGCAAGGGAAACCCCATCAAGGTGAGTGACTCTGTGGCGGCGGAACCTAAGCCCAGCCCGCGCCGGGGACAATGCCCCGTCCATCCCCCGCCGGTCACAGTTTCGCAACTGTGGCCTTTGTGCGGGACTGTGTTAGGTGGAGGGCATGGCAACAGGGCAGGGGGAATCCGTGCGGGCAGTGGTGGCGATTCTGGCGGTGATGGCCATTGTCCTGTCCGTCTGGATGCTTGAGGCCGGGCGCATGGGCCTGTCCATCACCCCCTTTGCCGTACCGGATGGCCCCCCTGCGACGCTCTATCTGGCCCCCGGCGATGATCCCGCGCCAGTGGTGGTTGTGGCCCATGGCTTTGCTGGATCGCGCCCCTTGATGGACCCTTTTGCCCTGACGCTGGCCCATGCCGGATACATCGTCGTCAGCTTTGATTTCATGGGCCATGGCCGCAACCCGCGCCCGATGACGGGGGACGTGACCACGATCAACGGCACCACAAGATTGATGCAAGAGGAGTTGCGGAGCGTCGCCCGCGCCGCCCTGACCCATCCCCGCGCGGATGGGCGTCTGGCCTATCTCGGCCATTCCATGGCCTCTGATATCATCATCCGCGCCGCGCTGAACGATCCGCCCGTGCAGGCGGTGGTCGCGGTCTCGGCCTTTTCGCAGGCCGTCACCGCTGACCGCCCCGTCAACCTGTTGATGATCACCGGTGAATGGGAGGGGATGCTGCGGACCGAGGCGCTGCGTGTCCTCCACCTTACCGATCCGCAGGCAGGCGAAGGGCAGGTCGTCGGCTCCATGACGGATGGGTCCGCCCGGCAGGTGGTCATCGCCCCGAATGTGGAACATGTGGGTGTGCTTTACGCCCCCACCGCGCTGAACGCCGCAACGGCTTGGCTCGACACCGCCTTCGGCCGCAATGGCGCGCAACCTGCACAGGCGCGGGGCGGCTGGATCCTGCTGCTGCTCGCAGGCCTTACCGCGCTGGCATGGCCACTTGCCCGCGCCTTGCCCGCCGCACCGACAGCGCCTTTGCCGCACCTACCCCTGCGCCCCTTTCTGATCGCGGCGCTTCTGCCCGCTTTGGTGGTGCCGCTCATCCTCGCGCCCTTTAACATAAGGGTACTGCCCGTGCTGGTGGCCGACTACCTCGCCCTGCATTTTGCGGCCTACGGGGCCATCACGCTGGCGCTGCTGGCCCGCGCCGGGCGCTTGCGCGGGCAGTTTCCCCTGCGCATCTGGCCCATGGCCGCACTGGTCGGACTGGCGGCGCTGCTGGCCTTCGGGATGGCGCTGGATCGCTATGTCGCCAGCTTCCTGCCCCATCCGGGCCGGATCGCGGTCATCGCCGGGCTGGCACTAGGGGCCATCCCCTATTTCCTCAGCGACGCCCTGCTGACCGAGGCCGGGCGCGCACCCCTTTGGCGCGTTCTGCTGGTGCGCGGGGCTTTCCTGATGTCCCTCATCGCCGCTGTCGCGCTGAACTTCGACCGGCTGATGTTCCTTCTGATCATCCTGCCGGTGATCCTGCTGTTCTACCTTCTGTTTGGAACCATGGCGGGCTGGGTCGGGCGGCGCACGGGCTTTGCCGCCGTGGGCGGGCTTGGCTTTGGCCTGATGCTGGCCTGGTCGTTGGGTGTGACCTTCCCGATGTTTGCTTGATGTCCAAATGAAAACTGTAACGCCAGGTTGACACATTTTCTGGACGACTCCGCCGCCGCAGGCTAGCCTCTGCCACAGGGGCCCCTCCGGCCCGCGAAAGCCGCAGTCATGCCCGATGGCCCGATCCCGCCGATCCCCGGCCTTTACGCCCCCAGCCTTGGCGGTGCGCCGCGCCCCGGCCTGTGCACCGATTGCGGCGTCTCGCGCATGGGCGACGGCAAGGCCTGTGGCCGCGCCTGCCAGTTCATTGCACCCGACTATCCGGGACTAGAGACCGAAGCGCATGGCCGCACGGCCCAGCCAGAACAGGGTGAAGAGGCCTTTTTCGGGATCACCCGCCGGATGCTGCGCGCGCGGATGACAAACCCGCTTCCCGGCGCGCAATGGACCGGGATCACCACGGCGCTGGCTGCGCGCCTGCTGGAAACCGGGGCTGTCACCGCCGTTCTTGCCACTGCGCCCGATCCGGCCGACCGCTGGAAACCGCTCCCCGTTATCGTGACCGATCCTGCCCAACTGGCACAGGTGCGCGGCATGCGCATGGGGTTCGGCCCGACGCTGGCCCTGCTGGAACCCGCCGCCGCTGCCGGACACCGCCGCATCGCGCTGGTGGGCATCCCCTGCCAGGTCCATGCCCTGCGCGCGCTGGAGGCGGAGTTGGGGTTTGAGCGGATCTATGTCATCGGCACCCCCTGTTCCGACAACACCACGACCGAAAACTTCCACCACTTCCTCGCCCAGATCGACCCCCGGCCCGACAGGATCAGTTATCTGGAGTTCCGCGCCGATTACCGCGTGGAACTGCGCTATGACGATGGCCGACCTACGCGCACCGTGCCGTTCCTGAAGCTGCCGCTGTCGAAACTGCCTGCCGATTTCTTCCCGATGACCTGCAAGACCTGCGTCGATTACACCAACCGACTGGCCGATATCACCGTGGGTTACATGGGCGGTGACGGCGACCAATGGGTCATCACCCGCAACGAGCGGGGCGAGGAACTGCTGGCCCTTCTGGCCGATCGGTTGACGGTCAAGCCGCTGACCGACAAGGGCAAACGCGCAGGCGCCGTGCGCGGCTTCATGGCCAATACCGAACGTGCCGCAGGCGGAATGCCGCTGCGCGCAATGCCCGATTGGGCGCGCCCCATCGTGGCCTTCCTGCAACCCCGCATCGGCCCGCGCGGCCTTGAATTTGCCCGCGCCCGGGTGGAGATGAAGGCGATCGAGACTGTCCTGCACCTGCGCCGCGCCTTTCCGGCCCGGATGAAGAACATGATCCCTGCCCATGTCTGGCGTCTGGTCGCGCCCTATGGCCTGACCCCCGGACCGGATGAGGAAAAGAAGTAACCGGCACGCGCCCCCGTTCCGGGGCCGCGCATCCCGTTTGCCTCGCCTGCGCGCATCCGCGCTTGGCTCAGGGGTAGGGGGCCTGCCGCCCCCTCTGTCGTCGCGTGCCGCGCCGCCATTCACCCCCTGCGGGTATTTGCCGCCAAGCTGAAGGAGAGGCCGATCCTGCCCATTCATCTTGGCCCAAATACCCAAATCCCTCTCAACACCTGTGCTGCGCGCGGGGGCTTGCATCGTCCCTGTCCTGCGCCCATCGTGAAGGAAACGGGGGGATAGACATGGAAATGGTTCCGGCACGGCGGGGCAGGGCGGTCAGACTGGCGGCAGGGCAGGCGATCCGCATCGTGAACACCCACGGCACGCAGGTGGTGGATACCTGGGCCTTCAACGCCGATGACCCGGGGGAGTTCATGTCGATGGAGCATCTTCATGCCAATCTCGGTTCGGTTTTCCCGGCCAAAGGCGATGAGTTGGTCACCAATCGTCGCCGCCCCATTCTGGTGCTGGAAGAAGATACCTCGCCGGGGCGCCATGACACGGTGATCGCCGCCTGTGACATCCACCGCTATCAATCGCTGGGCTGCACCACCTATCACGACAATTGCACCGACAACCTGCACGCGGCGCTCGCGATGATCGGCTTTCCCCGGACGGAATGCCCCGCGCCCTTGAACCTGTGGATGAACATTCCCATCGCCGCTGATGGGCGCATCACCTGGGGCGAGCCCCTGTCGAAACCCGGCGATCATGTGCTTTTGCGCGCACAGATCGATTGCGTGGTGGTCATGTCGACCTGCCCGCAGGACATGATCCCGATCAACGGCAAGGATTGCACCCCGGTCGAGGTGCATTTCGACGTGATCGACTGACCGCCGCGCCGGAGCGCCCGTATCAAAGGGAATACCGCCATGACCCGAAACCCGATCCTGACGTTTCACGGGGCCGCGCGGGCGGTGACTGGGTCTTGCTTCCGGCTGGAAACGGCATCAGGCGCGGTGTTGATCGATTGCGGCATGTTTCAGGGATCAAAGACGGAAAAGACCCTGAATTATCGCCCCTTCCCTTTTGACGCCGCGGCCATTTCCGCGGTCCTGCTCACCCATGCGCATATCGACCATTCCGGTCTGCTGCCCAAACTGGCGCGCGACGGCTTCACTGGCCCCATCCACGCCACCCCGGCGACGGTGGACCTGTGCGGCGTGATGCTTCCCGACAGCGCCCACATCCAGGAGAGCGAGGTTGAAATGCTCAACCGTCGCAATCGGCGGCGGGGCGGGGCGGATGTGTCCCCGATCTATGACGGCAAGGATGCCGAGGCGACGCTGGCCCTGCTGCGCCCGCAGGAGATGGACAGCTGGTTCCCCGTTGTGCCGGGCTGCCGCGCGCGCTTCTGGAATGCGGGGCATCTTCTGGGATCAGCGTCTATCGAGGTGGAACTGACCGCCCCCAACACCCCCCTGCGCTTGCTGTTCTCTGGCGATATCGGCCCGGATGCCAAACTTTTGCAATCTGATCCGGAAGGTCCGTCCGGCCTCGATTATGTGATCTGCGAATCCACCTATGGCGATACTGATCGGATCGAGGCCAGCGCCGAACATCGCCGCGCCACCCTTCGTGATGAGGTGCGCGCGGCATGGCGCGACGATGGCGTTCTGCTGATCCCTACCTTTGCCGTGGAACGCGCGCAGGAACTGATCGCCGATCTGTCCAGCCTGATGCTGGCGGGCGACATCCCCTTTTGCCCCATCCATGTCGACAGCCCGATGGCCACCCGCGCCACGGCCTTGTTCCGCAAACACGCGCGCGAATTGGAAAACGGCGCGGCACTGGTCGAAGGGTTGAAATCCAGCCACCTGCATTTCACCGAAAGCGTGGAGCAATCCCGCGCCCTGGCGACCGCGCGCGGCTTTCACATCATCCTTGCGGCCTCGGGCATGTGCGAGGCGGGCCGCATCCGCCACCATCTGAAGAACTGGATCGCGCGCGAGGCGGCGACGCTCTTGCTGGTGGGGTATCAGGCCGAGGCGACGCTGGGCCGTCTGTTGCAGGATGGCGTGGCGCAAGTGCGCATTCAGGGCGAGGAATTTCCCGTCCGGGCGCGCATCCGGTCTATCGATCTGTACTCCGGCCATGCCGACGGCCCGGAACTGGCGCAATGGATCATGGAGCGCGCGCCGATCCGTCACGGGCTGTTTCTGGTGCATGGCGAGGAAGAGGCGATGGCAGGCCTTGCCGCGCGGCTGACCGACGTGCCTGCCGAACGGATCGCCGTGCCGGCGTTGGATGACAGCTACTCTCTGACGGAAAACGGCTTTGTCCGCCGCGCCAATACAGAGCCTCCCCGCCTTGCCCCGGAACAGGTGGCGCGGATGGATTGGCACAATGATGTGTCGCGTCTTATCCTTGATATAAATGAGGCCCTGCGCGGCACCGCCGATGAGCGTGGCCGCAACGCCCTGATCCGCCGCCTGCGCCGCGCGTTGGAGGAAAGCGGCCATATCCCACCCCCACGCAAGCCCGCACGGCGGCGGCAATAAGGGGGCAGGCAGGGGTTCATTTTGCCAGTTCTACAAACGTTAACGTTCCATATCAAAGGTGTACCATGTTCTTTCTGACCCGCCTGATGACTGTTTCTATGCTGATTGCGATGCCAATCTCGGCTTCGGCCTTTGAGATCGGCTTCACCTGGGATGGCCTGAAGCTCTGCAACAGCGGCAATCCGGGAACGGTGCCCAGCCCGGCCTTCACGGTAAAGGATGTGCCCGAAGGGACGGCCTTTATCCGCTTCAAGCTGGTGGACCGCGATGTTCCCGGCTTCAACCATGGTGGCGGCGTCGTCGCCTATGATGGGGGCGATGTGATCACGGCGGGGCAGTTCAAGTACAAGCAGCCTTGCCCGCCGGATGGTGTGCATCGCTATGAATGGACGGCGACGGCACAGGCCAAGAAGAACGGCGGCAAGCTGGCGGTGGCCAAGGCGGCGCGCCCCTACCCGGAATAGGCGCATCCCCCCTTTCCATCCCGCTCGCTTTGAACCAAAAGGGGCCGCTTTCTGCAAGGAGTTGGCAATGGCGACGGGAATTGGCTTTGCGGTGGAGGCCACCGATGGCAAGGCGCGCACGGGGGTTATCTCCACCCCGCGCGGCGACATCCGCACGCCTGCCTTCATGCCCGTGGGTACCGCCGCCACGGTCAAGGCGATGCTGCCCGAAAGCGTGCGCGCCACGGGGGCCGACATCCTTTTGGGCAATACCTATCACCTGATGCTGCGCCCCACGGCGGAACGCATCGCCCGTCTTGGTGGCCTGCACAAATTCATGAACTGGGATCGCCCGATCCTGACAGACAGCGGCGGGTTTCAGGTCATGTCGCTGGCCAGCCTGCGCAAGCTGACCGAGGAAGGGGTGCGGTTCTCCTCGCACATCGACGGATCGAAACACATGCTGTCGCCGGAACGCAGCATGGAGATTCAGAAACTCCTCGGCTCTGACATCGTGATGTGCTTCGACGAATGCCCCGCGCTTCCGGCGACCGAGGCCGAGGTCGCCAAATCCATGCAGCTGTCCATGCGATGGGCACAACGCTCGCGCGATGCCTTTGGCGATAGGCCGGGGCACGCGCTGTTTGGCATCATGCAGGGCGGCGTGACGCGGGACCTGCGCGAGGAATCGGCGCGTGCGCTGATCGATATCGGCTTTGACGGCTACGCCGTAGGCGGGCTTGCCGTGGGCGAGGGGCAAGAGGCCATGTTCGACGTGCTGAACTATGCCCCCGGTTTCCTGCCGGAAGACAAGCCCCGCTACCTGATGGGCGTGGGCAAGCCCGATGATATCGTGGGCGCGGTGGAGCGTGGCATCGACATGATGGATTGCGTGCTGCCCTCCCGCTCCGGCCGCACCGGGCAGGCCTGGACGCGGCGCGGTCAGATCAACATCAAGAACGCTCGCCATCAGGATGATCCCCGCCCGCTGGATGCCGATTGTACCTGTCCCGCCTGCCGGAACTATTCCCGCGCCTACCTGCACCACGTGAACAAGGCAGGCGAAATCATCGCCTCCATGCTGATGACGTGGCACAACCTCCACTACTATCAGGACCTCATGCAGGGCCTGCGCGACGCCATAACTGCCGGCCAACTCGCCACCTTCGTCGCCGATTTCTACGCCAAACGGGCCGAGGGGGATATCGAACCGCTCTAGGGGGGAACGCCAGTGCGGATGGTCAAAACATCTCGCCGATGGCTCCCCAAAGGATCGCGTAATCTGCCATCCTTTGCATCCTTATCCGGCACGATCTGCGCACTGGCGCGCAACGCGGCACGATCTGTGCAACAGGGCACCCGAGCCCGACCAGAAAGGCACATTCCTCAGACCAAAGCCCGCTTGCCCCTGCCCGAACACGGGCGCATCATTGCCGACAAGTTGACGTGAAGGCGTGGTTGACTCGCCCCCGCTGGAACACCAGATATGGATGCCAAAAGGGGAAGGCCAAGCGCTGCCGAAGATCGGGGCCGGTGCCTTCCTGCCAGACAAGGAAACAAGATGAGCGATATTCTCTCCCCCAGCTATCCGGTGCTTCCGCTCCGCGATATCGTGGTCTTCCCGCACATGATTGTCCCGCTCTTTGTCGGACGCGAGAAATCCGTGCGCGCTCTGGAAGAGGTGATGGCCGACGACCGCCAGATCCTGCTCTCCAGCCAGATCGACCCGTCCGTTGATGATCCCGGCACCGATGCGATCTACCGTGTCGGCGTGCTGGCCAATGTGCTGCAGCTGCTGAAACTGCCCGATGGCACCGTCAAGGTGCTGGTCGAAGGCAAGACCCGCATCCGCATCACCGATTTCGTCCCCAATGACCGCTTCTTTGAGGCGCGCGTTGAATCCCTGTCGGAAACGCTGGGCGACAAGGCATCGGTCGATGCCCTGATCCGCGCCGTGGCCGAGGAATTCGAACGCTACGCCAAGATCAAGAAGAACATCCCTGAAGAAGCCCTCGCCGCCGTGGCCGAAACCCGCGAACCGGCCCGTCTGGCCGATCTTGTGGCCGGCCATCTGGGCATCGAGGTGGGGCAGAAACAGGAACTGCTGGAAACGCTCGAAGTGTCCGAGCGGCTGGAAAAGGTCTATGGCCAGATGCAGGGCGAAATGTCCGTCCTGCAGGTGGAGAAAAAGATCAAATCCCGCGTCAAGACCCAGATGGAAAAGACCCAGCGGGAATACTACCTGAACGAACAGATGAAGGCGATCCAGCGCGAGCTGGGCGATGGCGAAGAAGGCCAGAACGAAATCGCCGAACTTGAGGATCGCATCCGCAAGACCCAGCTGTCCAAAGAGGCCCGCGAAAAGGCGGATGCCGAGCTGAAAAAGCTGAAATCCATGTCGCCCATGTCGGCCGAGGCTACGGTGGTGCGCAACTATCTGGATTGGCTTCTGGGCGTGCCGTGGGGCGTGAAGTCGCGCGTGAAGAAAGACCTGTTCAAATCACAAGAGGTTCTCGACAAGGACCATTACGGTCTGGACAAGGTCAAGGAACGCATCGTCGAATATCTGGCGGTGCAGGCGCGCAGCGCGAAACTCAAGGGCCCGATCCTCTGCCTCGTCGGCCCGCCCGGCGTGGGGAAAACCTCGCTTGGCCGGTCGGTTGCCAAGGCGACGGGGCGCGAATTCATCCGCATCTCGCTGGGCGGCGTGCGCGATGAATCCGAAATCCGTGGCCACCGGCGCACCTATATCGGCTCCATGCCCGGCAAGATCATCCAGGCGCTGAAAAAGGCGAAAACCACCAATCCGCTCATCCTGCTCGATGAAATCGACAAGATGGGTCAGGATTTCCGTGGCGACCCGGCAAGCGCAATGCTCGAGGTGCTGGATCCCGAACAGAACGCCACCTTCGTCGATCACTATCTTGAGGTGGAATACGATCTGTCCAACGTGATGTTCATCACCACGGCGAACTCCTACAACATGCCCGGCCCGCTTCTGGACCGGATGGAGATCATTTCGCTCGCCGGGTACACCGAGGATGAAAAACGCGAAATCGCCAAGCAGCACCTGATCCCCAAGCAGATCGCCAATCATGGCCTGCGCAAGGGTGAATTTGCCATCACCGACGCCGCGCTGACGGAAATGATCCGCACCTACACGCGTGAGGCGGGGGTGCGGAATCTGGAACGCGAAATCGCCAAACTGGCCCGCAAGGCCGTGACAGAGATCGTCAAGAAAAAGGGCAAGGCCGTCGAGGTGTCGCCCGAAAGGCTTGAAGAATATCTGGGCGTGAAACGCTTCCGTTACGGTCTGGCCGAAAAGGAAGATCAGGTCGGTGTCGTAACCGGTCTGGCCTGGACATCGGTCGGCGGTGACCTGCTGTCGATCGAGGCGCTCAAGCTGCCCGGCAAGGGCCGCATGAAGACGACCGGTAAACTCGGCGACGTGATGAAGGAATCGATCGAGGCGGCGGCGTCTTACGTCCGCTCCATCAGCCCCGAACTGGGGGTGAAGCCGCCGAAATTCGAAGCCATCGACATCCACGTCCACGTTCCCGAAGGCGCCACGCCTAAGGACGGCCCCTCGGCCGGGCTTGCCATGGTGACTTCCATCGTGTCGGTGCTGACGGGCATCCCGGTCCGCAAGGACATCGCCATGACCGGCGAGGTCACCCTGCGCGGCAACGCGCTGGCCATCGGGGGGCTGAAGGAAAAGCTGCTCGCTGCCCTGCGTGGCGGGATCAAGACAGTGCTGATCCCGGAAGAAAACGCCAAGGACCTGACCGAAATCCCGGCCAATGTCCGCGAAGGCCTGACCATCATTCCCGTGTCCCACGTGAAAGAGGTGCTGAAACTGGCCTTGGTGCGTGCCCCGGAACCGGTGGAATGGGATGAGGCGGCGGAAGAAGCCGCCGCCGCAGCCCGCGCCGCCGCCGCCGATGCCTCGCGTGCGCAAGTCGCGCATTAAGGCCAAGCTGGCGCCATGACAGGGCAGGGGGCGCAGCACAGGCTGCGCCCCTTTGCCATTCCGCCCCACGGCTTGAAAATTCGCATCCCCGTGCAACCGCAAAGGTGGAAATGCGCGGCCAAGCTGGATAACCTATGCACAATCGCAACGAGGTCGGTCCCCGACCAGCAACAGGGCAGTAGAGTAATGGCCATCAGTTCCGCCAAGAAACCAGACGCACGGAAATCCTCCGCCACGGCAAAACCCGCCGCCAAGGCCGCACCCAAGGTAGCCAAGCCCATGGCCAAAGCCGCGCCCAAGGCCACCGTCGCCGCGCCGAAATCCGTGGCACCGGAAGCAGCGTCCGAATCCATGGCCGAAATCATCCTCACCCCGGCCATGCCCGAAGAAAAGCAGGCGCGTGTTGCCGCTCCCCAGCTGAAGAAAAAGGAACTCGTGGCCCGCGTAGTTGCCGCGCTTGACGGCAAGAAGAAGGGCGGCGTGAAAGAGATCGTCGAAGCCACCCTCGCCGCCATGGGCGAGGCGCTGCAAAAGGGTGAATCCCTGAATATCCCCCCCTTCGGACGCGCCCGCGTGGCCCGGCAAAAGGGCGAAGGCGCCGATCAGATGACCACCGTCCGCCTGCGCGGGGCCGGGTCAAAGAATGCGCCAAAAGGGGGCAAACAGGCCCTTGCAGAGGTCGGCGAAGACGACTAAACACCCCCGCACCGGGCGATTAGCTCAGCGGTAGAGCGCTTCGTTCACATCGAAGATGTCAGCGGTTCAAATCCGTTATCGCCCACCATCATTCAAACAAAACGCCCCGGGATTGCCCGGGGCGTTTTGCTTTGTGGCCGTGCAAAGCCGGTATCGCGGATGCAGGCCGGGTGACCCCGCACCTGCATCGCGCGCTGTTCAGACCGCCCGATGAAAGCTCAACGACTTCAGGCAAAAGGTGATCGGCGCTTCGATCGACGGGATGCCCAGGCTTTTGGGTGACCGGCAATTCCGCGCCTGAAAGACAATCTCCACCGGTGTTTCAATGTCTTCGGCAGCAAGGGGAATACTCACCGCGACCTCGTCCGTCTCGCCCTTGGCCCATTCCACCTCGGTCACCGGGCCGCCATTGACGCTGATCCCAATCGCCTGCGGACGCAGAAAGTCGGCATGGTTGAACGGGCGCAGCTGCAGATTGGCAACCAGATTGCCCCCATTCGGCGTCAGCACATGCGTGCGCAGCCGGGAAAACTTGGCCGTCCCCCATATCCCTTCTGCCCCACCATGCCCAAGATCAAGGAATGAGAAATGGCGCCGATGCTTGCTATCCTCGAACTGCGGGAAGGAAACCGTCGTCCCCAGCGCCACGCCCGATGCACCCAACCGCAGAACTTCCTCTTTCGGAAAGCTGTCCACATAGCTCTGGAACTCGAACTTGGGCAGCGGCATGGGTTCGGCCCGCAAGGCGTCTTCCAGATTGTCGAACCGCTTCACCGCGAACCGCCCGGTGCCATAGTAGTAATCATAGTATTTCAGGTCATCCTCGCCGCCCACGGGCGCAAGCCAGCAGGCCGGAATGCCAAGACTTTCTGCAAAGATCAGACCGTGCAGCGAACTCGATACCACCCGGTCCGCACCGATCATCGCATCAATCATTTGCAGCGGCGTGCAATCCACCGAAATGAAATGCTGCACATGACGGTAATGCTTGCGCCGCAGCACCATGTCATCGCGGTAATGCGGAATGATCCGATATCCGCCCTTCTTCGCGCCTTCGCGTGCTCGGGCGACGTGATCGGCAAACAGATGCGGGATCAGACAGCCCGGATCGAACAGGTGATTGACCTTGGAAATGTCGATCCCATGCCGGCGCACCATATCCAGCGTCAATGGCCCGCGCACCGCATGGACGCTCAATTCCTTCACACTTTCATTCAGCATCATCTTGGTCCCCTTCATCCCGGACCCCCAGATGATGTCGCCCTGCGATGCCGTGTGGATGACCGACCCGATGGAAATCAGCTTGCGCTGCCCGCCCGTGACCGGCTCTGTCGGGCGTCCCAGCAGCGCCTCGACGATATCCCTGCTCGCGATATCGCCGAAATTCCCGATCTTGAACTTGCGGTTTCCGATGCTGCCATCGAACTTCTTGCCAATGCAATCCCACCACATCAGCGGGATGGGGGTGGTCGCGCGTGCCGCCGCATAGTCGCTGTCCTGCGGCACAGGTGTCGGCTGCATCACACGCGACAACTTGGCCACGGCAAACCCGCCATCGACCGGTTCCAGCACGGCTTCGACGGCGGCGGTCGGCACCACCGCGATGGCGCAGGATTCATCATTGATCCCGTATGAGATCACCAGATCGCTGCCCGCCACCACCATGCCGCAGGGATAGACGACCTCGGCCACCTCCCCATTCAGCCGCGGCATGTCAAAGGTCTCGCCCTTCGGATTGGGAAGTTCGAAGGGTTGCGCGGTGGCTGCGGCTACGCGGAAGGGCAGGCCGGCGGAAAAGCTGTAGAAGCATGCGCAATAGATGCGCCCTGCCGTCGATTTGAAACTGGAATGCGCCAGCGTCACAAACCGGTCACCGATCCGCACCGGCTGCGCGCTGCCCCGCAACACCCCGTAAAAGGATTCATACTCGGTCTGCCACCCGGCCAGCGAAACGAACCGTCCATCCAGCCGATCCGGTTGATCCAGATCGAATTCCAGCACCGAAAACGGCGCGATGGAATAGGTCGCATAGACCGCGCCGTCGTGGTCAAACAACATCCAGTTCTTTTCGACCTCGCGGCGTGGCGTGCAATTCATCACACGCGCCTTGCCGGCCGGAAGCAGACCGCCCGCATCCATCTCCATCAGGAACTGGTTGTTGCCCGGCCGGTTCG
Organism: Fuscovulum sp.; assembly: GCA_035192965.1. Taxonomy (NCBI): domain Bacteria; kingdom Pseudomonadati; phylum Pseudomonadota; class Alphaproteobacteria; order Rhodobacterales; family Paracoccaceae; genus Fuscovulum; species Fuscovulum sp. The sequence goes on from CP136571.1 coordinate 2,407,627, forward strand.
CCCCATCGTTCCACGACAGGAAAAGTCGCCCCTTCAATGTGAAATAGCGCGGATCGGCATGCCAGGTCAGCGCCCGTTCGTTCAGGCTGTCCTCTTCGGCAAAGCGCAGATGGTCCGAAAGGGGGGTGATGCTGTCGGGAAGGATATTGAAATCCGCATCCAGCTTGCAGGTGGCCAGCCAGCGATGGGCCGATCCGTCCTGCACCACGCGATAACACATCGCATAGCCGCCTTCGACGGCGGTGATCGTCGGGTTGAACACCCGGAACCGTTCACCGTGTTTCGCGTCGCTCTCCGAAAGCCACGTCTGCGGCACCAGATCACGATTTTCAAACAGCTTGAAACCAGCCTCACTCATACACGTCGTCCCACTAACACCAACCACCGATTGGTGGTGCCGCATCGCCTTTTTGGAAGCAAGCCGCTTTTGCCTGTCCAGGCTGAATTTTCTCGACAGTCCCACGGGCAGGCCCTAAGAAAACCCGTGCTAAATGTGGTGTTGCCGTGTCATCAGTGCCGACTGTCGTCAGCTTCTATTCAGGGGCAGAGTATTATCATCGGGCGGCTGCCGCGCTGATTGAAGATTGCGTTCGTCTGGGCCTGCGCCACGATATCGTCCATCTCGAAAAACCGGACGAGCTGGAATGGTCCGATATTTGCCGCCTGAAAATCCCGTTCTATGAATACATGCTGGACAAGCACCCGAAGGGCATTCTCTGGGTGGATGTCGACACGCGCATCCTGCGGCCGCCGCTGCATGTGTTCGGCCCCGCCCCGGTCGCAAGCGCGGGGCTCGGCTACGATTTCGGCGCGTTCCCGCGCAATTTCAAAAGCTTCCGCGAATTTGACCCCGCCCTCTTTGGCCGCCGCTTCCACCCCGGCTTTCTGCATTTCACCGGCACGAAACGCTGCCGGGCCTTCGTCGATCATCTGGCCATGCTGGAGCGAACCTCCACCATCAATGGCACCGACGACTATTTCCTTGAAGAAGCGTTCCGCTCCTTTGAGCCGGGCCTTGGCATCCATCTCTTCAGCCACGATCTCGTGTCCTTTTCGCAGGATGAGGCCGATCGCAACACGCGCGCCGTCTTCCTGCATGGGGCCAGCGGTAATGTCGGGGCCTTTGTCGACAAGGTCGAACAGCACCATGCCGAAGCCTTCACCCTCGGGCGCGACCGCGCCACGCTGATCCGGCACTTTCGGCTCGCCGTCAAACGCGCACGCCGCGACGAGGCCGAGGCGATCCTGCGCGCGGCCCTGCGGCTGGACCCCGCCCACAAGGACACGGCGCTGATTGCGGCGGATTTCTTCCTGCGCGTGAACAAGCCGAAATCAACGCTGCAATGCCTGCGCAGCGCTTTCGATATGCGCGACGGACCGCCCGAAGCGCAGGTGCTGGCGATCGAGGCCAATCTCGCCGATGAGAACTTTCCGGCAGCGGGTCTGGGTTTGCGCAGGCTCGCCCGGTCCGGCAGCCATGCCGATTATCACCGCAGTCGCAGCTTCCGCCTTGATCTGGAAAAGCGCGCGCTGGCGATGGGGCTGACCCCGGATCAACGCCCCGCATTGTGGTGGATGGAACAACCCTATCCCGGCAATTTGGGCGATATCCTGAACCCCTATATCGTGGAAAAACTCAGCGGCCTTCCCCCCCGTTTCGTGCCAAAGGGCGATGGCATCCTTGCCATCGGTTCGGTCATCAAATTCGCCCGCGAAGGCACGCAGGTCTGGGGTTCCGGCACACCCCGCATGACCGATACACTGTCGGCCCAGGCCCAATATCATGCGGTCCGCGGCCCGCTGACGCGCCAGCTTGTGCTGCAAAGCGGCGGCGAAGCGCCCGAAATCTATGGCGATCCGGCGATGCTCCTGCCGCTCATCCGGCCCGCCGCGCGCAAACGCCATCGGCTGGGGATCATCCGGCACTACACGCATAAGGCGCACCCGCTGGAGATATCGGGCGATGTCATCGAAATCGGGCTGGATCGGATCGGCTATCGCGACATCGAGGATTTCATTGCTGCCCTGACCAGCTGTTCAGCGATCATCTCCACCTCGCTGCATGGTCTGGTCGTGGCCCATGCCTATGGCATCCCCACGCGCCGCGCCGTGTTCAGCAGTTCCGACACCCAGATCCCGGGTGATGGCACCAAATTCTCGGATCACTACGCCGCCTTCGGCATAACCGAGGCGGAGCCGCTCGACCTCTCCCTTCATCCCACCCTCACCGATGCCAGCGCCGATCTGTGCTGCGAGATCGTCACCCGCCCGCTTCAAGCTCTGGCCCTGCTCGACGCGGCCCCGTTTCCCGTGCTGGATACGATGCGCCAAAAGGCGCTGGACTGGGACCGGGGGCAGGGCGAGCGGCCAGAGCCCGCGCTGGAAGGCCGGGGCTAAGACGCCACTCTGTCGCGCTTCGCCCTTGGCGGGGGCCGCTTCTGGGCCCTTGACCCGCCTGCGAAAACGCCTAAAAGCGCGCAAGTGGCGTGCCGGGGTGGTTAGCTCAGTTGGTAGAGCGTCTCGTTTACACCGAGAATGTCGGGGGTTCGAGTCCCTCACCACCCACCACGCACCCTGTCAGACGCGCCGCCAGACCGTCCCAGCCCCCTACAAACCAGCCGCGCTCCCTTTGCCCCTTTATCTTTCCCGACAGACGGGATGATACTCCACCAACGGCATCCGTGCAGGCGAACCCTTGGCTGGCTCATGACCCTTTCCTCGATCAGCCCTCTTCTGGACAGCCGTCCTCCCGTCTTTGATCCCGAAACCGTCGCAGGCTCGCTGGCGGCCCATTGGGGCCTGTCCGGCCAACTTTCACCGCTCACCTCGGAACGCGACCTGAACCACCGGCTTGATGCGCCGCATGGCCGCTTCGTGGTCAAAATCGCCAACCTCGCCGAACCCCATGCCATGACGCGGTTTCAGACCCGCGCCCTGCGCCATGCCGCCGCCTGCGATCCAACCCTGCCCATCCCGCATGTGGTGACCACCGCCGACGGCGCGGAAGACGTCATCCTGCCCTCCGGCCATCTGATGCGCGTTCTCACCTGGCTTGATGGCGCGCCCTTGGCCACCCTGCCGCCCAGCCCGATGCAGGCCGCAGGCGTCGCACGGCTTGGCGCGCGGCTGGCGCGGGCGATGCAGGGGTTCAGCGATCCCGCTGCCGATCACAGCCTGCAATGGGATATCAAACGCGCGGCCCAGCTGCGCCCGCTTTTGCCTCATATCTCTGATCCCGCCTTGCGCGCCGTTGCCACCGCAACGCTGGACCGTTTCGATACGCGTGTCGCTCCTGCGCTGCCCTCCCTGCGCTGGCAGGTCATCCATGGCGATCTGAACCCGCACAACCTGCTGGGCGATCCCGCCGCGCCCGATCATGTGACAGGCATCCTTGATTTCGGCGACATGGTTCTCACGCCGATGGTCTGCGATCTGGCCATCGCCGCCGCCTATTGCCTTGGTCCCGCCAATCCCGCCGCATCGCTGGCCGCTTTTGCCGCCGCTTGGGCAACCGAATACCCGCTGACCGCCGCTGAGATCACCGTTCTTCCCGATCTTGTCGCTGCGCGCATGGTGACAACGCTCGCCATCACCAGCTTCCGTGCCGCCCGTTACCCGGAAAACGCGCCCTATATCCTGCGCAACTTTCCCTCTGCCGCACAGGGCCTCATCGCCTTGGCCAAGGCCGGCCCCAAAGCCCTGTCTCGCGCCCTCGCGCGCCTCACCCCAATGGATGCCCCATGACCCGCGATCCCATGCCCAATGCCTTTGTCCCCGGCGCGGGCAACCTTGGCCCGACCGAAGCCGCGATGGTTGATCGCCGCCAGCATCTGCTGGGCCCGGCCTATCGGCTGTTCTACGAAACCCCCGTCCATCTGCTGCGGGGGCAGGGCGTCTGGCTGTATGATCCCGAAGGCAACGCCTATCTGGACACCTACAACAACGTGGCCTCGGTCGGCCATTGCCACCCCCGCGTGGTGGCCGCCATGGCCGAACAGGCGGCAACACTGGCCACCCATACCCGCTATCTGCATGATGGCGTGCTGGAATATGCCGAACGGCTGCTGGCGCATTTCCCGCCCGATCTGGCCCATGTCATGTTCACCTGCACCGGGTCCGAGGCGAATGATCTGGCCCTGCGCCTTGCCCGCGCGGCCACGGGCGGCACCGGCATCATCGTCACGGAAAACGCCTATCACGGCGTCACAGCATCGGTGGCCGAGTTTTCCCCGTCCCTCGGCCCCGGCGTCCCGCTCGGCGCACATGTCCGCACCATCCCGGCCCCCGATGCCCGCCACGGCGACCCCGCCACCACTTTCACCGCCCATGTTCAGACCGCCATCGACGATCTCTTCCGCCACGGCATCCGTCCCGCGCTGCTGATCGTCGACACCGTCTTTTCCTCCGACGGTCTCTTCACCGATCCGCCGGGTTTCCTCGCGCCCGCTGCCGCCGCCATCCGCGCCGCAGGCGGGCTGTTTCTGGCTGATGAGGTTCAACCCGGCTTTGGCCGCACGGGCGGGCATATGTGGGGCTTTCAGCGCCACGGTGTGACCCCCGACATGGTCTCGCTGGGCAAGCCGATGGGCAATGGCTACCCCGTCGCGGGCCTTGTCCTGCAACCCCATGTGATCGCCGAATTCGGCGCAAAGGCGCGCTATTTCAACACCTTCGGCGGCAATGCCGTCGCCGCCGCCACCGCGATGGCGGTGCTCTCGGTGATCGAAGAGGAAGGGTTGATGCAAAACGCCGCCCGCGTCGGCGCCACCTTCCGCGCGGGGCTTGAAACGCTTGCCACCCGTCACCCCGCCTTGGGCGACATTCGCAGCGCCGGCCTCTTCCTCGCCGTCGATATCGTCACCGATGGCAGGCCGGACCGCGCCCGCGCGGGCCGCCTCGTCAACGCCCTGCGCGAGGCCCGCATCCTGATCTCTGCAACCGGCCCACAAGGCCACACCCTCAAGATCCGCCCGCCCCTGGTCTTTTCCGAAGACAACGCCGCGCTCTTCCTCGACCGGCTTGATGTGATCTTGCGCCGCGACGGGTGATCACCCTTTCGCCAACCGCTCCAACCGCAGCCCCGGCGCGCCTGCTTCGGTAAACCCCGCAGGCCGCCCGCCTTCAAACGGGGCCAACCGCGCCGCCTGATCCGCCCCGCAAAGGGACTGGTCCAGAAAGGCCGCCACCACATGCTGCGCAATGTTGTTCATGCGCACGCTGTCCCAGACGGGATCGGCATAGTGCTCGAACGGCGCGAACTCCAGCCAAGGCACCATCGCCCAGCTTTCGCGCGGGGCAGGGATAGGGGCCGCCGCATTGTGCCCCGCGCCCTGAAACGTCAGCAGCCAGCGGTCACAGCCCGTGGCTTGCGTGAACACCCGCCGGATGCCATCGGCATAGCCCGATATCCCGTCCTGATCCCCGCCGATCACCAGCATCGGCACCCGGATCGCGGCAAGCGCCGCGTCGGTCCAGAACCCGTGCTGCACGCCCCAGGGGCCAATCGCCACGATGGCGCGCAACCCTTCCGCCGGCAGCGCCGCCCCCTCGGCGTGATGCGCCATCAGATCGCCGCGCGCGCCACCCGGCCAATTCACCCCCACTGATGACAGACCCGCCCCCGCCGACACCAGCGCGCCATAGCCCCCCATGGAATAGCCCACCACGGCCACGCGGCTTCCATCCACCCGATCGGCAAAGGCCTCCACCGCCGCCGCGATCAGGAACCGCTGATCCAGCGGCCGATGCACCAGCGTGATCCCGAAATCCGCCCGCCCGTCCAGCCGGTCCTCATAGGTGCTGCCCGGATGATCCGGCGCCACCACAAAGAAACCGCGCGAGGCCAGCGCTTCGCCTAGATGCGCCATCAGGAAGCGGTTCCCCGGCCAGCCATGCGACAGGATCACCAGCGGAAACCGCCCTGCCACAGGCTGCGCCCCTGCCACGGCTCGCCCTTGCAGATCCGCCTCCTGCCGCCCATCGCGCAACCGGCTGCGCAACGTCACCGCCACCCCGCCCGGTGCCGCCGGATACCACACCACACAGCGCAGCCGCCGGGGGGCAAACTGTTCAGGCCCGTCCCCTGTCGCCACCACATCGACCACAGGCGGCGTCTCCACCTCCCAGTCCTGCCAGCCCACGCCATGCGGGCCATAGCCCGCCATATCCGGCGCATCTGGGCGCTGCTGATCTATCCGGTTCACCATGCCCTCCACCATGCCACCCCCGGCGCGCCTGTGCCAGCCTGCACAACCCGCGCGCGCCTGCGGCGGGTGACCCGGCCTCTGCCTTCCCCTACATTGGACCCAAGCAAAGCCCGGAGGCTGCCATGAGCTGGAACCCCGCCCTAGACCCGTCCATCCCCATCGGCGATGCCGTCGATGCGATCGAGGCTGTCATCGTCCCGCGCGCCCGCGATCTTGGCGGGTTCGAGGTGCGCCGAGCACTTCCCTCGGTGGAGCGCCAGATGGTTGGCCCCTTCATCTTCTTCGATCAGATGGGCCCGGCTGAATTTCTGACAGGGCAGGGGATCGACGTTCGCCCCCATCCCCATATCGGGCTGGCCACCGTCACCTATCTGCTCAAGGGCCGCCTGCACCACCGTGACAGTCTGGGCACCGATCAATGGATCGAACCGGGTGCAGTCAACCTGATGATGGCAGGCCATGGCATCACCCATTCCGAACGCACAGATGGCTCGCTGCGCAGCCAGCCGCATACCATGTTCGGCCTGCAAACGTGGCTCGCCCTGCCGAAAAAGAACGAAGACGACCCCGCCGCCTTTGTCCATGCCCAAGGCAGCCTGCTGCCGGAACTGGAAGGCGAAGGCAAAACCGTCCGCCTGATCCTGGGCCATGCCTGGGGCGAACGCGTGCCGGTCGATACCCCGTCCGAGGTGTTCTATGCCGATGCCACCCTCGATCCCGGCGCCGCCATTCCGTTGCCCGACGACCATGAAGATCGCGGCATCTACATTCTGGCGGGTGAGGTGACTGTGGGCGGCCAGACCTTCCCCGCAGGCCAGATGCTCGTGTTCCGTCCGGGCGACCGCATCTCGGTGCGCGCAGGCGGGCAGGGGGCGCGGCTGATGCTGCTGGGCGGGGCTACGATGGATGGCCCGCGCCACATCTGGTGGAACTTCGTGGCCTCGTCGAAAGAACGCATCGACGCCGCGAAAGAGGCGTGGCGCGCAGGCGATTGGGCGCATGGCCGCTTCCGGCTGCCGCCCGATGACAACGCGGAATTCATCCCCGCTCCGTAACTGCCGTTTGGCAAAGCGGTTTTTGACGCAGAAACCGCGCCGGAATTTGGCGCAAATTCCGTGCGCCCTTCGGGAAGGGCGCATCCGATTTCTGCGTGCAGAAATCGACGCGAAATTTGCGCCAAATTTCGCCCTCTCCATCGGCCGCGGATTATTTTCCAAAGGTCGCTTGACGCCACCCGCGCCCTTCCGTAATACCCACCCCACGTTCGGGGAACCGGGCGGTCGAGTGCGGTTGTAGCTCAGTTGGTTAGAGTACCGGCCTGTCACGCCGGGGGTCGCGGGTTCGAGCCCCGTCAACCGCGCCATCCGCCCGACCCCGAACGTTTAAATGCGCGGTTGTAGCTCAGTTGGTTAGAGTACCGGCCTGTCACGCCGGGGGTCGCGGGTTCGAGCCCCGTCGACCGCGCCATTTCACCACAGATGCAGAATAATGAATGTGTGATAACGCTCCCGTAAAACCGGAGGTGCCCATGTAATTCCTCGACCGCATCCCCCTGACCCTAGCCTTTGTCGGCGCGTTCACGCTGGGCCTCGCCCCGTTCTTCCCGGAACCTCACATCTGGGAAAAGTTCAAGATGCTGGTGGCCGGCATCCCTCTTCGCCCCATGGACATCTTCGATCTCGCCTTCCACACCCTTCCTTGGCTTTTGCTGATCGCCAAACTGGCGCGGTTGGCGCTGAGTCGGTCATGAACAACCGGTTAAGGTTAACCGTTAGGACCGTTCGCTGCGTGCATACGCTTGTCTGCACAGGCGTCTGCACCGGCCGCTGCACAGCCGATTTCGCGTAAAACGCTGAAAAGGCGGGTGATTAACCCCCAGAACGCCCTACAACGTCAGCCGATACCGCACATGCCCGTCTGACTCGACAAAGCGGTCATACAGCCGCCGCGCCACGAGGTTGTCTTCATCCGTGTGCCAATACAGCCGCTGCCACCCTTTGCCCCGCGCCAGCGTCTTCAGATCCTCGATCAGCGCCCGCCCCACGCCCTTGCCCCGCGCCGCAGGCGCAAGGAACAGGTCTTCCAGATAGCAATCCTCACCGATCACCCATGTCGACGGGTGGTGCAGGTGAATGGCAAACCCCACCATTTCTCCATCCACAAAAGCCAGCCGCGCCTTGACCGGCGAGGCGGGGTCCATCAGCCGCGCCCAAGTGGCAGCGGTGACCTCTGGCTTCAGAACAACCTCATAGAAATCAAGGTATTGCTGCCACAAGCTGCGCCAACCCGCCTCATCCGCAGGGGTTGCATCGCGGATATCCACGCTCATTGCAGTCGCGCCAGAACACGGGCCCAGGACCGGATGCCCTTGTGGAAGCACTCCAGATCATACTTCTCATTGGGGCTGTGGATCTGGTCGTCATCCCGACCAAAGCCGATCAGCATCGCATCCATCCCCAGTTCCGTCTTGAAATATCCCGCAATCGGGATCGACCCGCCCGATCCCACAAAGGCCGCCGCGCGGCCCCATTCATCGGTCAGCGCCTGCCGCGCCGCCTCGAACGCCGGATCGCCGATCTCCATCACCGATGCGGGCGACCCTTCGATCCCGTCATGCCAGATGATCTCGCAATCTGCCGGAATTTGCGATTCTGCCCATGATCTAAAGGACTTGAGCACCTTCTCCGGATCCTGTTTCGACACCAGCCGAAAGCTCACCTTGGCATGGGCCTCGCCCGGCAGCACGGTCTTGAAACCCGCACCGGTATAGCCGCCCCAGATGCCGTTCACCTCGGCGGTCGGGCGCGACCAGATCATTTCCAGCGGCGTCCGCTCCACCTCACCCGCGGGCAGCGATAGCCCGACATCCCCCAGATACTTGCCATGGTCAAAGGCCAAAGCCTGCCACTGCTGGCGCAGCGCATCGGGCAGTTCGGCAACATCGTCATAGAATCCGGGCACTTGCACATGCCCCTCTGCATCATGCAGCCCCGCCAGCAACCGTGTCAGCACGTGAATCGGGTTGCGCGCCAACCCGCCATACATGCCCGAATGCAGATCGCGGCTTGCGGCTCGTACGGTGAATTCCGCCTTGCAAAGCCCGCGCAACATGGTCGTGATCGCAGGCACCGCATCCTCGAACAGCCCCGTATCACAAATCAGCGCCAGATCGGCGCGCAACTCGGCGGCATTCTCGCGCAGGAAGGGGATCAGCGACGGCGAACCCGATTCCTCCTCACCTTCCAGAAAGATCGTCAGCTTGCCGGGCAGGCTGCCATGCACCGCCTTCCAGGCCCGGCAGGCCTCAAGGAAGGTCATCAACTGCCCCTTGTCATCCGACGATCCCCGCGCTCGGATCACCTTGCCTTTGGGGGTATCTTCGACCTGCGGGTCGAACGGATCACGCGCCCAAAGCTCCAGCGGATCAACGGGTTGCACGTCGTAGTGCCCGTAGAACAACAGGTGACGCCCGCCTTCGCCCCCGTGCCCCACCACCATCGGATGCCCCGGTGTCGGACGGCTTGCCGCGGTGAACCCCAGCGTCTGCAAATCCGCCACCAGCCAATCCGCAGCGTGTGCACAATCGGGCTTAAAGGCCGGGTCGGTCGAGATCGACGGAATGCGCAGCAATTCCATCAACCGCTCCAGCGCCTGTGGCAGGTCCGCGTCAATGCGGGCAAGAACGGCATCAAGGCTCATGGCGCTGTCTCCTGAATGTGATACGCGCCGCGACCCTATCAACACTTCTGCCCCTGTCCAGACCCGGCCTGACAGGTTAAAACAACCCCGTCATCCGATGAGGAACCTGCCATGTCCCGATTGTCATCCCTGGTGCTCACCCTGTCCTTAGCCGGCTTTCCCGCGCTTGCCCAAAGCATCACGGGCGATGAGGCGGCGAGTCTTCTCTTCGCCCCGGCACCGGCCGAGGTGGAAATCAACGGGCAGGGCGTGCTGGCCAAGGACGAGGCCAAGATGCTGGCCATGGTCGCGCAGGACCAACCCTATTACGCCGCAATCGCCATTTCCCCCGATGAGGGGCTGATGTCCGAAGCCACCATCGCCGCAGCCAACCACCACACGATCGAAGCGGCCAGCACCGCCGCCCTTGGCGAATGCAACGCCAAGAAGAAAGGCGCCGCCGATTGTGTCATTGTGGCCCTTGTCCGCCCCGAAGGATGGGAGGCGCGGCCCCTGCAATTGTCCATGTCTGCGACCACCGATTTCGCGAACTACACGGGCGGCGCATTGGCCATTTCGGCGGCAACGGGTGCCTGGGGTTTGGGTGCATCCGGGGATGAGGCGGTCGCCGCCTGTGCCGCCAAACAGCAGGCCGCGACGGATTGCACCGTTGCCATCGCAGACTGACTGCGGCAACAGGTCCACCAAATCCGGGGTGAATCATGGCCGCTTTGATCCATATCAAGGGTAAGGCCGGGTTTACCGACCATGGCTATAGCAACGACTGACGCATTTATTCCGGGCCGCCGCCATATCAGGCTTTTCCCGGGACAAGCGCACTGAGGACGGCGAAACGCACCGCCGGATAGGAGACGCGATGGATTACCAAGCTGCGCTGGATGCCAGCCTGCAACGTCTGCACGACGAAGGGCGCTATCGCACCTTCATCGATATCGTGCGCCGCAAGGGCCATTTCCCGCAGGCAGTCTGGCGCCGCCCCGACGGCACGGAACGCGACATAACCGTTTGGTGCGGCAACGATTATCTGGGAATGGGGCAGCACCCCGAAGTGTTGGCCGCCATGCACGAGGCGCTCGATGCCACGGGCGCGGGATCGGGCGGCACGCGCAATATTTCCGGCACGACGGTCTATCACAAGCAGCTTGAGGCAGAACTGTCCGATCTGCACGGCAAAGAGGCCGCGCTGGTTTTCTCCAGCGCCTATATCGCAAATGACGCCACGCTTTCGACGCTGCGGTCCATCTTTCCCGGACTTATTATCTATTCCGACGCGCTTAACCATGCGTCCATGATCGAAGGCGTCCGTCGCGGGGGCGGCGAAAAGCGTATCTTCCGCCATAACGATCTGGCCCATCTGCGCGCATTGCTGGCGGCGGATGATCCCGCCGCGCCAAAGCTGATCGCCTTTGAATCGATCTACTCGATGGACGGCGATTTCGGCCCGATCGCCGCGATTTGCGATCTGGCACAGGAATTCAACGCGCTGACCTATATCGACGAGGTTCACGCCGTGGGCATGTATGGCCCGCGCGGGGCAGGGGTCGCGGAACGCGATGGCCAGATGCATCGCATCGACATCATCAACGGCACCCTGGCCAAGGCCTATGGCGTGTTCGGCGGATACATCGCTGCTTCGGCCCGCATGGTGGATGCGATCCGGTCCTATGCGCCGGGTTTCATCTTCACCACGTCTTTGCCGCCCGCCGTGGCGGCCGGTGCGGCGGCATCCGTCCGCATCCTCAAGACCGCGCAGCATCTGCGCGATTCCCAGCAACTTCATGCCCGCATTCTGAAAACCCGGCTCAAGGGGTTGGGTCTGCCGATCATCGACCATGGCAGCCATATCGTGCCGGTCCATGTCGGCGATCCGGTGCATTGCAAGATGCTGTCTGATATGCTGCTTGAAACCTATGGTATCTACGTGCAGCCTATCAACTTCCCCACCGTGCCGCGTGGCACCGAACGCCTGCGCTTCACGCCCTCGCCGGTGCACGATTCGCGGCAGATCGACCATCTGGTGCGGGCTATGGATGCACTTTGGGGGCATTGTGCGCTGAATCGCGCCGAGGTATCCGCCTGACACTTTCCGCACATGCAAAAGGCCTTGCCCTGTGCTAACTTATCCTGAATACGACAGAATATGAGTCGCGCACAATGCGACTCGGTGGTCTTGGGGCAGTGATGGGGCAAGTTGCATGATCGGTTGGAGGTCCAAACCTTCGACGGCCGGGGTCGACAAGCCAAAGGGCTTTGACGATTTCGAACTGCGACTGGGCGACCTGATGCGGGGCGAACGCGCCACGCTGGGCAAATCGCTGCTCGATGTGCAGCGCGAGCTTAAAATCAAAGCCACCTATATTGCTGCCATTGAAAATGCAGACGTGTCGGCCTTTGAAACCCAAGGGTTTGTCGCGGGCTATGTGCGGTCTTATGCGCGCTATCTCGGCATGGATCCGGATTGGGCATTTCAGAAATTCTGTGTCGAGGCGAATTTCACAGTCGCCCATGGCATGAGCGCGGCCGCCTCGTCTCAGGGGATCACGGCCAAACGTGCAACGCAGGATTTCGGCGATCCGCTGGCCAATCCCAACGCGACCTTCATCCCGCGCAGCGAAAGCGTGCTGTCGCAGATTGAACCGGGCGCGGTCGGCTCCGTTCTCGTGTTGGCGGTGCTCATTGGCGCGATCGGCTATGGCGGCTGGTCCGTGTTGCAAGAAGTGCAGCGCGTGCAACTGGCCCCGATCGACCAAGCCCCCGTTGTGGTGGCCGAGATTGACCCGCTCGACGGTGTGCAGCGCATTGATCCGCTGGTGGCCGAAGTCGCCGTCGCACCCGAAGCAGACCCCGCCGCGCTGGCCGAGGCGAATACTTCAGCCCAGCCCGATCTGATGGATCGCCTGTATCGTCCGCAGGCGCTGGATGTGCCGGTGATGACGTCGCGCGATGGCCCCATCGCAGCAATCAATCCGCGCGACACGGGCACCCTTGCCTCTGCCGCTCCTGCCGATCCCATGGCCGCCGCCGTCGATCAGGCATTGGCCGAGGCTGGCGCTGTGGATGGCGTGCAAGTCGTTGCCGACGCCGCGCCGCAACTGGAAGTTCTGGCCGTGCGCCCGTCATGGGTGCGGGTGCAATCGGCTGATGGCACCGTGCTGTTCGAAAAAATTCTTGATGCGGGCGAACGCTATGTCGTGCCCAGCCTCGAAGAGGCGCCCGTCCTGCGCGCGGGCAATTCAGGATCTGTTTACTTTGCCGTGAATGGCCGCACCTATGGCCCCGCCGCACCGGGCGCATCGGTTGTGAAGAACGTCGCCCTTTCCGCCGATGCCCTGACCCAGACCTTTGCCGAAGCGGATCTTTCCGTCGATGCCGATCTGGCGAAGTTCGTGAATGTGGCACAGGCCGCAACCGACCCGGCACCGCTCGTCGACTGATCAACTTCAGGCATTGTCGCCTCTGCGGTTGCCCTTGCGGTCGGCTGCGTCTATCTCTGTTGCAGACGTTTGCCCGCAGCAGGACCGCCTCCATGTCGCTGAATACCGTGCGCCCCTGGCGCAACATCTATCGCCGCAAATCGCGCCAGATCCGCGTGGGCAAGGTGCTGGTCGGCGGTGACGCACCGATCAGCGTGCAGACGATGACGAATACCCTGACCACCGATGTCGCGGCCACGCTGGAACAGATCCAGCGCGCCGCCATTGCCGGGGCCGATATCGTGCGCGTTTCCACCCCGGATGAAGAAAGCACCCGCGCCCTGCGCGAGATCGTGGCGGAAAGCCCGGTTCCCATCGTGGCGGATATCCATTTTCATTACAAACGCGCGATTGAGGCGGCAGAGGCTGGCGCTGCCTGCCTGCGTATCAACCCCGGCAATATCGGCGACGCCCGCCGCGTAGCCGAGGTGGTCAAAGCCGCCAAGGACCATGGCTGTTCCATCCGCATCGGCGTGAACGCGGGCAGTCTAGAAAAGCACCTGTTGGACAAGTATGGCGAACCTTGCCCTGATGCCATGGTGGAATCCGGCATGGATCACATCAAGCTGTTGCAGGACAACGATTTTCACGAATTCAAGATCAGCGTGAAAGCGTCGGATGTGTTCATGGCCGCCGCCGCCTATCAGCAACTGGCCGAAGCGACGGATGCCCCGATCCATCTGGGCATCACCGAAGCCGGGGGCCTTGTCTCCGGCACGGTGAAATCGGCCATCGGCCTTGGCAACCTGCTGTGGATGGGCATTGGCGACACGATCCGCGTCTCCCTTTCCGCCGATCCGGTGGAAGAGGTGAAGGTTGGCTTCGAAATCCTGAAATCGCTTGGTCTGCGCCACCGTGGCGTGACGATCATTTCCTGCCCGTCCTGCGCGCGGCAGGGATTTGACGTAATCAAGACGGTTTCCGCGCTCGAAGACCGCCTTGCCCACATCACCACGTCGCTGTCGCTGTCGATCATCGGCTGTGTTGTGAACGGCCCGGGTGAGGCTTTGATGACCGATATCGGTTTCACCGGCGGTGGCGCCGGATCAGGCATGGTCTATCTGGCAGGCAAGCAAAGCCACAAGCTGGGCAATGACCGGATGATCGACCATATCGTCGAACTGGTGGAACAGAAGGCCGCCGAAATCGACGCGGCCGAAAAGGCCGCCGCGTCCGAGGCGGCCCAGTAAGCGGGAAGATCAGCCCGCGTTGGCGCGCTGTTCTTCCACGATCTGCTGCATTGCATCCAGCGGCACATAGCCCCGCACCATGGTGCCGCCCACCACAAAGGTAGGCGTGCCGCTGATCTCCATCGTCTGCGCCAGACGGTGATTGTCCTCGATCACCTTGGTCACTTCCGGGGCATTCATCCGCTCCATGATGGGCTGCGGCTCCAGCCCCATATCCCCCGCGATGCGCGCAAGCGCTTCTGGCGTGGGTTCTGCCCGCATCGACAGCAGGGCATCATGGGCCGTCTTGTAGGCCTCATTCCCATGCAGTTGCAGCACCGCGATGGCAAAGCGCGACGACAGGACCGATGCCTCACCCAGAATCGGGAACTCCTTCAGAACAAAGCGGATATTGCCATCGCCTTCGACAAGCTGATCCACCTCTTCCCACGCCTTACGGCAATAGCCGCAGCGATAATCGATGAACTCAACCACCGTGATATCGCCTTCGGGATTGCCGCCGACATAAGACGCCGCATCATTGAAAATCGCGTCGGATTGCGCAGCAAGCATCTCCTTGTCGCGCGCCATGGCCGCGATCTGTTCGCGGTTTTCCAGTTCGTTCATCACCTCGACCAGAACCTCGGGGTTCTCCATCAGATAGGCCCGCACCTCGGCGCGAAAGGCTGTGCGTTCCGCATCCGACATATCGGTCAGACCGTCGGCAAAGCCGGGCAGGGCAAGGGCAAGGGTCAGGGCAGTGCCCGCAAAAAGACTGCGCATCAGAGGCTCCGTCAACGAAAGGCCCGGATCGGGCATTGCAATGGTCTTCGTCCCGCAGGGCAAAGCGCTTGCGCCCACCTTAGGGGTGGGGCCGGGAAGAATTCAAGGCATCCACCGCCCAATCCCTGCTTCGTGATACGGGAAGACGTGTCCGGCAAAGGGACGCGGGGGCCTCAAAGCACACCCGTCCCTGGATGTCGCAGCCTTGAATGGACAAGCGACGGATCAGGCGTGATACTCCGAGAAAAAAGCAGGAGGGCAGGGGATGCGTGCATGGCTGACAGGCTTGATCTTGACGGTAATGGCCTGGCTTCCGGCCGCCGCACAGGATCTGTCGGCTTTGGCGCGGTTGGACCCCGCCGCGTCTTCCATCATGGATCAGGGCGAAACCCTGTCCGTCACACTCCAGCTGAGCCAGCCTGTGCCGTGGCGGGTGCGTCTGGCAAATAACCCGCGCCGCCTGATCATGGATTTCCGCGAGGTGGACTGGTCCGGCATCGCCGACATGCGCCGCGACAGCAGCCGGATTGCAGATCTGCGTGCGGGCAGCTTTCGCCCCGGCTGGTCGCGTCTGGTGATGGAGCTGCGCGCGCCGATGGCCGTGATGACGGCGGAAATGGCCACCGATACCGGCGCAACGGTGCGCCTTGGGCTGGTGCCCACCACGCCAGCCGATTTCGAACGTCAGGCGGCCCTGCCAGAACCGGCGGAATGGGCGCTGCCACAGGCCGCCACTCTGTCCGCGCCGACCCCGCGCGGCGAGGGTCCGCTGACCGTGGTTCTTGACCCCGGGCATGGTGGCATTGATCCGGGCGCGGAACGCGATGGCCATACCGAGGCCGAATTGATGCTGATTTTCGCGCGTGAATTGAAGGAACTGCTCGTCCGCGACGGCGGCTTTCGCGTGGTGATGACACGTGATGATGACATCTTCGTTCCGCTTGAGGCACGCATCTCTGTGGCCCATGCTGCCGGGGCAGATGTCTTCCTGTCGCTCCACGCCGATGCCTTGGCCGAGGGTGAGGCCGTTGGGGCCACGATCTATACCCTGTCCGAAGATGCCAGCGACGAGGCTGCCCGCGCCTTGGCCGAACGGCATGACCGTGACGATCTGCTGTCGGGCATCGACCTGACCGAACAGGATGATTTGGTGGCGACGGTGCTGATGGACATGGCCCGCACCGAAACCCAGCCAAGGGTTGATCGGCTTGCGCTGGCGCTGCGACAGTCGATTTCGGGCGCGGGGCTCAAGATGCACCGCCATCCCATCCAGCAGGCGGGCTTTTCCGTCCTGAAATCTCCGGATGTGCCTTCGCTGCTGATTGAACTGGGATTTCTGTCTTCTGCGTCGGATCTGGAGCGATTGATCGACCCGGAATGGCGGGCCAGCATGGCCGCCGCCATCCGCGATGCGCTGCGCGTCTGGGCCGCCGAGGACGCCGCCCTTGCCGGGATGAAGGACGGCTGACGCAACCGGCGGCAAGATGCCGTTTGCCCGCGCCTTCACGCCATCGTTTTGACCTTTCCCCCCCCAGCCGTGTATAAGCGCGGGCAATATGGGAAAGCCTCGGGAAATGCGCGCGTGATCAGATTCGTCGGTTCATTCTTCGGAGCCATCTTCACAGCCGTGACGCTGGGTATCCTGTTCGGCGCGCTGACCATCGGCGCGATTTTCTTCATGTATTCGCGCGATCTGCCCAGCCATGAAAGCCTGGCGCAGTATACGCCCCCCACGATCAGCCGCATCTATTCCGGCGAAGGCCGGATCATGGATGAATTCGCACAGGAACGCCGCCTGTTCGTGCCGATCGAAGACATCCCAGATCTGGTAAAGGACGCCTTCATCGCGGCCGAGGACAAGAACTTCTACACCCACCACGGCTATGACGTCACCGGTATGGCCGCAGCCTTTCGCGATGCGATCCTGACCCGCGGTCAGGAACTGCGCGGCGCATCGACCATCACCCAGCAGGTGATGAAGAACTTCCTTCTGTCGGGCGACCGGACAGGCGAACGCAAGATCAAGGAAATCATCCTTGCCACCCGGCTTGAGGAGACGCTGTCCAAGGACAAGATCCTTGAACTGTATCTGAATGAAATTTTCCTTGGCCAGAACAGCTATGGTGTGGCGGCCGCCGCCCAGACCTATTTCAACAAACCTCTGACCGCCCTCACGGCGGGTGAGGCCGCCTATCTGGCAACCCTGCCCAAGGCGCCGTCGGAAATGCACCCTGTGCGCAACAAGGACCGTGCGCTGGAGCGGCGGGCTTATGTGCTTAATCGTATGGCCGAGGATGGCCACATCACCCGCGATGAGGCAAAGGCCGAGGCAGAGAAACCGCTGCTGACCGTGCAGAATGGCGACTACCCCGCCTTCCGCGAGGCGCTGCCGCCGCGCAACTATTTCACCGACGAAATCCGCCGCCAGCTGTCCACTACTTTCGGCGAGGCAGAATTCTTCGGCGGCGGCTTGTCTATCCGTGCGACCGCCGACCCCGACCTTCAGGAAGTGGCCGCCAAGGCCCTGCGCGACGGGCTGGAGAAGTATGACCGCGGCCTTGGCATCTGGCGCGGCACAGGCAAGACGATCCCTGCTGACCGTCTGGCCGATTGGCGCCCGGCTTTGGCCGAGGTGGAAGTGCCGCGCGACATCGCCGGCTGGTCCCCTGCCGTGGTGCTTGAGGTGGGCGAAAATGACGCCCGCATCGGCATCGAAGGGGTTGAGGATGACGCCGATGGCCACTGGATCCCGGCCGAAGATGTGACCTGGGCGCGCAAGCTGAACGCGGATGGCAGTTTTGGCCGCCGGGGGCAGGTCGCAGGTGATCTGGTCGCAGTGGGCGATGTCGTCCATGTGCGGGCCGTCACGTCGGATGAGGATGGCAGTTTCATCCGTTGGTCCCTGCGTCAGATCCCCGAAGTGCAGGGCGGCTTCATGGCGATGGACGTGTTCACCGGACGGGTCATCGCCATGCAGGGCGGTTTTTCCTATCAGGACTCGGTCTTCAACCGCGCGACACAGGCCACCCGTCAGCCCGGTTCCAGCTTCAAACCCTTTGTCTATGCCGCCGCGCTGGACAACGGGTTCACCCCCGGCACCATCGTCGTCGATGCGCCGATCGAGGTGGAAACCGCCGAAGGTCTGTGGACGCCGAAGAATGCGTCGAACAAGTTCTATGGCCCCACCCCGGTGCGGACCGGGATTGAGCAATCGCGTAACCTGATGACCGTGCGGATCGCGCAGGAAATCGGCATGGAAACGGTTGCGCGCTATGCCGAAAACTTTGGTGTTTATAACCCGATGCGCCCGTTCCTCGCCAATTCGCTTGGCGCGCAGGAAACCACGCTTTTCAAGATGGTGGCCGCCTATGCCATGTTCGCCAATGGCGGCGAACGGGTGGAACCCACACTGGTGGACCGCGTCCAGGACCGTTTTGGCCGCACCATCTATCGCCATGACCAGCGGGAATGCGTCGATTGCCGCCTGGCCAGCCTTGATCCTGGCGCGGGCGTCAGCATCCGGTCTGAACGCGAACGGGTGATGGACGCCATCACCGCCTATCAGCTGACTTCCATGATGGAAGGTGTTGTGGACCGTGGCACGGCGGCGCGGGCTGTGAACCTGCCGGTTCCGGTGGCGGGCAAGACCGGCACCACCAATGATGCCAAGGACGTCTGGTTCATCGGCTATACGTCAAACATCGTGGCGGGCTGCTACATGGGCTATGACCAGCCGCGCAGCCTTGGCTCTGGTGCGTCGGGTGGCGGCATGTGCGCGCCGGTGTTTCAGGAATTCATGGAACAGGCCGTGGCCCGCTATGGCGGCACTGAATTCCGCGTCCCTGAAGGCGGGCGCTGGGTCAAGCTGGACCGCTTTACCGGGTCCTTGTTGCCGGATGACGCTTCCGGTCCGAATGTGCAGGTCGAATACTTCCGCGAAGGCGTGGACGGCATCATCGGTCTGGACATGATGGTCGATGGCGGCTTTGCCATGGGTTCCAACCTGCCGCTCTTCGCCTATGGCGAGGGGGATGGCGGCGGCGAAACCACGGTTGTCACCTCAACCGGGGAAACGGCGGTCATTCCGGAAAAGGCAGATTTCGGCACGCTCAGTTCCGGCGGCCTTTACTGACGCCACCGCACAGGCAGGCAAGGGCGCAGCCCTTGCCGCCCGCTGCGCCAAAGGGTATCACGCCCTCCAGACTTTCAGACCTCCAGACCAGCACAGGACAGAACCACCATGCGCTCTGAGACGCAGAACAATGTCGATGCGATCTCCAAGTCGTTGAAGCTGCTTGGGCAGCGGATGGATTTGGAAACCGCGCCGCATCGTCTGGAAGAGTTCGACGCCATGATCGAAGCCCCTGATCTGTGGAACGATCCCGCAAAGGCACAAAAGCTGATGCGTGAACGGCAGGCATTGCTGGAGGCACTGTCCACCTATCGGATGATCGAGACCGGTCTGAAGGACAATGTCGAACTGATCGAACTGGGCGAGATGGAGGGTGATCAGGAAATCGTCACCGAAGCCGAAGCCGCGCTGAAAGCGCTGGTCGAGGTTGCCGCCGCCAAAGAGCTTGAAGCGCTGCTGGACGGCGAGGCGGATGGCAACGACACCTTCCTTGAAATCAATGCGGGTGCGGGCGGTACGGAATCCTGCGACTGGGCGTCGATGCTGGCCCGGATGTATGTCCGCTGGGCGGAGAAAAAGGGATACAAGGTTGAGATGCAGTCCGAAACCGCCGGCGAAGAGGCGGGTATCCGGTCTGTCAGCTATAAGATTACCGGTCACAATGCCTATGGCTGGCTGAAATCGGAATCCGGTGTTCACCGGCTTGTGCGGATCAGCCCCTATGATTCCGCCGCGCGGCGGCACACGTCGTTTTCTTCGGTCTGGGTCTATCCGGTGATCGACGACAATATCGAGATCATCATCCCCGACAATGAAATCCGGATCGACACCTATCGGTCGTCCGGTGCGGGCGGTCAGCACGTGAACACGACGGACTCGGCGGTGCGGATTACCCACTTGCCGACCAACATCGTCGTCACCTCGTCGATGAAATCGCAGCACCAGAACCGCGAAATCGCGATGAACGCGCTGAAATCGCGGCTCTATCAAATGGAACTGGACAAGCGCAACGCCGCTATCAACGCCGCCTATGAAAACAAGGGCGAGGCAGGCTGGGGCAACCAGATCCGGTCTTACGTGCTGCAACCCTATCAGATGGTCAAGGATCTGCGCACCAATGTCGAAACCTCGGACACGCAGGGTGTCCTGGATGGCGATCTGGATCGCTTCATGGCCGCGACGCTGGCAATGGACGTAGCCGGAAAATCCCGCGCCGAGGCCACCGCCGCAGATTAAGGCGATCTGCGAAATACATATTTGCCGCCACCCCCCGCGCCGCTTACCCTTTGGCAAAAAGGGGGGAAAGATGTCCGATCACGCAGGTACGCCGTCTGCGGCGGTGCCAGAGGTCCTGTCGCTGGACAGCGGCGATCTTCGCCATGCCCTAGGGGCAGGATGGCAGGATTTCCTAGCCCACCCTTTCTACGGCGCCTTCTTTGCCATGGTCTATGTCGTGGGGGGCTGGCTGCTGACCTATGCCTTCACCGCGCAGGGGCAGGTCTGGTGGACTTTGCCCGCGGCTGCCGGCTTTCCCATCCTTGCCCCTTTTGCGGCCTGCGGGCTGTATGAAATCAGCCGCAGGCGCGAGGCGGGGCAGCCACTTGTCTTCCGTGACATTCTGGGGGCGGTGGTTCGGCAAAAGGATCGTCAGATCCCGTCGATGGCGGCGGTGATTGTGGTCTTTTTCCTCTTCTGGAACTTTCTGGCCCATACGATCTTTGCTTTGTTTCTTGGCAAATCGACCATGACCAATGTCAGCTCATCGCTGGGCGTGTTCCTGACACCCGAAGGAATGATGATGCTGGCCTTTGGCTCCGCTGTAGGGGCGGTCTTTGCCACCCTGCTTTATGCGCTGACGGTGGTCAGCCTGCCCATGCTGCTGGATGATCGCGAGGTGGACTTTGTCACCGCCATGCTCACCTCGATCGCGCTGGTGCGCGAAAACCCGGTCGTGATGCTGGGCTGGGGGGCTTTCATCGCCGTGCTCTTGTTCGTCGGGATGCTGCCCGGCTTTCTGGGCCTGTTCGTCGTCTTGCCGGTGTTGGGGCATGCGACCTGGCATCTTTATCGCCGCGCGGTCCATTGGGCCTGAAATGGCAAAGGGCGCCCAAAGGGCGCCCTAGCAGTCTGACCAGTGGCACGTCCCGTATTAGGGCGCGTCGGGCTTTGCTGCCGGGGCAGGGGCCGCCGCAGGCATTGCCGGGGCCGTCACGCGGCCCTGTGCCAGCGGATCGTCCTGGCGCTGAACCGACCCTTCGAAATGCGCACCGCTTTCGATGGCGATGGTCTTGTGGATGATGTCGCCTTCAACCCGTGCGGTCGACGTCAGGCGCACCTTCAGCCCGCGCACGCGGCCAATCACACGGCCATTCACGACGATGTCGTCGGCCACTATCTCGCCGCGGATGGTGGCGCTTTCGCCCACGGTCAGCAGATGGGCGCGGATATCCCCTTCGACGGTGCCTTCTACTTGAATGTCACCGGTGGTGCGCAGATTGCCCACAACGGTCAGATCCGAGGACAGAACAGATGCGGTCGCCTTGCCCTTGGGGGCGGCGGGGGTGAAGTCCGTGCTGGGTTTCGTCACGCCTGCCTCCGGTGCTTTCGGCTTTTCCACTTCGGCCTGCTTGGGGCCCGGCTCGTTGATTCGGCTCTTAGAAAACATCTCTCGCTGCCTTTATGAAGGTCATCGGGTTGATTGCTTCGCCCCCGATCCGGATCTCGTAGTGGAGATGCGTGCCAGTGGAACGACCTGAATTGCCCATATCACCGATCCTGTCGCCGCGCGATACCCGATCGCCCACGTTGACGCGGATTTGCGACAAATGGCCATAGCGCGTCTCGATCCCGAATTCGTGCCGGATCTTGACCAGACGACCATACCCGCTTTCCCATCCGGCATGGATCACCACGCCATCGGCGGTGGCCAGGATCGGCGCGCCATAGGCACCCGCCATGTCTTGCCCTTCATGCCGGCGGAAGCCACGGCCAAAGGGATCGTTACGCCCGCCAAAGCCGCTGGTATAGCGCACGGGCGTGTTCACCGGCATCGCGAAGGGCGTCTTGAAGGCCGCGATGCGGTACATGTTCATCCGGTCAAGGCCCTGAAGAATGGCATTGGCGCGGGTGGCCTCGGGGCTCATCGCCGCGCCGGATGTCGACAGCGAGATGGGCGCCAATGGTCCACCGGTGCCGGAATAGCCCTTGCGGACCGAACTCAGCAAATCATCGGGCGAAAGGCCTGCATCGCGGAACATGTTGTCCAGCGGTTCCATCGACACGGTGACCGCTTCTTCCAGCTGCGCGAAGATCACGTCGTTCTGACGTTCCATCGCGCGCTTTTGTTCCATGATCTCTTCGGCGCGTTCAGCAGATTTCTGCGCCGCGCCTTCCATAAGGTCCCGCTCCTGCGCGGCATCGCCCAGCGCCTCGGTCAGGATGGCCAGCGTATCCACCGTATCACGGACGCGGCCCTGTTCGCTGCGTGCCGACCCTGTGGTCTCGGCCAGGGCCAGCGTCACCTCATCGGCCTTGCTGCGCGCCTCGTCCCGTTCGATGATCGTGCGGCGCAGGGTGGATTGGATCACGTCGATCCCGGTTTCCAGTTCGCGGCGCCGATCTTCCGATGCCAGCAACCGCGATTGCATATCGGCGACCTGTTCCAGCGCCAGATTGAACCGCTCTTGCGCGCGGGCTGCTTCTTCGGCCCGCAGGTCACGGTCGGCGGACAACAGGTTCAGCCGTTCTTCATACATCGCCTGTTGCCGCAGCGACTGTTCGCGTGACGATCCGGCACCGATGGAATCCATCATCAGAACGGCGGTGGCGACGATCGTCCAGGCCACGAACATCGCGCAGCCTGTCACCGCGATCAATTGCGTCACCGGGCGCAGGCGGATGAACCGTGTATCTGTATCTGATTTCAGGAACAGGCGTTGTTCGGGAAGGAAACGCTCGATCGTGGCGTTTATCCGATAGGCGACACGCGTCATCACTTGTGCGTTTTCCGTACGTTGCTGAAAAGGACGGGCGAAATGCTCCCAACCGGAGACGCCCATTGATTAGCCAGCGCATCACACTGCCGCAACATAATTGACCAGATGGCCCAAAACGGCACCTGAAATCCGCCGTAAGTCGGCAGAAACCCGCCGATAGCTGCGGATGGGGTCACCCCTCGGCCCCGGCCTCTGCCACCAGCGGCCAATAGAAATCCGGCGGCAGCCCGGCCTCGGCGCGCTTTTCCTCATTGAACGGCGGCTTCAGCGCGCCATGGAAATACTGGCGAACCAGATCATGGAACACGTCTTTCGGGTCCAACCCATCCCGCCCGCACAGCCAGTTGAACCATTTCGATCCATAGGCGACATGGCCCACTTCTTCACCATAGATCGTCTCAAGCGCGGCAATCGCCCCGGTATCGCCAGCCTTGCGGAACACCTCGATCATGCCCGGCGTCACATCCAATCCCCGCGCCTCAAGCACCATGGGCACAACGGCCAGACGTCCCAACAGATCGTCCACTGTATCTTCGGCGGCGCGCCACATCCCGGCATGGGCGGGCAGGGCGCCGTAATGGCTTCCCATCGTTTCAAGACAATCGCAGATCAGGTTGAAATGCTTCGCCTCTTCATCCGCCGCCTTGACCCAATCATCGTAAAAGCCCAACGGCATCGGATGATCGGTAAAACGGGCGATGATGTCCCAATGCAGATCGACGGCGTTCAATTCGATATGCGCCACCGCGTGCAACAGCGCGATGCGCCCGGCCTCGGTTCCGGGGCGGCGGCGCGGCACATCGCGCGGGGCAAGCAGATCGGGTTTTTCCGGCCGGGCAGGGCGCAGGGGCGGTTGGGCCTTGCCCACCGGCAACGGCGCGCCCGCTGCCCGCGCAGCAAACCAGGCGCTTGCATGCTTGCGGCCCAGCGCGGTTTTTGCGCGTCCGTCGGCGGTGGAAAGAACCTCCAACGCCATCTCGGCCAGGCTTTGCATGGTCAAAGCGCCTTGGCCGCCGCCAGTACCTCATCCGCATGGCCCTTGACCGACACCTTGTTCCAGACCTGCGCCACCTTGCCGGTGCCGTCGATCAGGAACGTTGTGCGCTCTACGCCCATATAGGTCTTGCCATACATGCTCTTCTCAACCCAGACGCCGTAGTCTTCACAGGTGTGACCAGCCTCGTCCGAGGCGAGAATGATCGACAAGCCATGTTTCTTGCAGAACTTGTCATGCGCCTTGATGCTGTCCTTGCTCACGCCGATGACCGTGGTGCCTGCGGCGGTGAAATCGGCCAGACGGGCGGTGAAATCCTGCGCTTCAAGCGTGCAGCCGGGCGTGTCATCCTTGGGATAGAAATACAGCACCACCTTGCCCGGACGCAGGGCCGAAAGGGTGAGGGACGCCCCGCCATCGCGCGGCAGGGTGAAATCGGGGGCGCTTGCGCCTGCGGTGATCATCTGGCGGCTCCTTGCATTGTGACGATGGATGCTTTGCGTTCTAGTTGCCTTCGGGCGAAGATAAAGGCAATCCCGGCAGTGAATGATGGGAGGGGCCTCGCAGAGTGTCAGATTCTGGCCTGCATGACACGGTGCCGGAAACCGCCGCCCCGGGCGACGGGCAGGGTCCGGCCATGCCGCAGCCCGCACCCAGCCCGCGGCGCAGGCCGCTGCGCAACGGGATTATCGGCCTGTTCGTCGTGCTGGTCCTATTGCTGTCGCTGGGCTTTGGCCTTCTTGCGCTGACCGGGTCATTTCTGCGCCTTCCCGTCTGGGCTGTGGCCGAGGCTGAAGATCGCCTGAACCGCGCCCTTGCCCCGACCTTCCCCGAAAACGCTATCGCCATCGGCGGGGTCGAGATCGGGGTGGATGACAATTGGGTGCCACGTCTGCGGCTAGAAGACACCCGCCTTCTGCACCGTGACGGTTCCCCCGTCCTTATCCTGTCCGAGGTGCGGGTGGCCTTCTCTCTGGATGCCCTGTTGGACGGGCAGATCAGGCCCAGCAGCCTGCGCCTGTCTGGTACACGCATCGACCTGACACGCGAACGCGATGGCAGTTTTGACGTGGCATTTGGCGGCCTTGGCAGCGACCGTCGGATCGACAGCCTGCCCGCCTTTTTTGCGATGATAGACGAGGCTTTCGATACCCCCGCTCTGTCACGGTTGCAGGCCATAGATGCCGATGCCCTGACGCTCGCGCTGACAGACAGGGTGTCGGGCCGAGTCTGGGATCTTGGCGATGGGCGGTTGCGGCTTGAAAATCACCCCGATGAGCTGCGCGCAGAAATGGCCCTGTCGCTGATGGGGGCAGACGGTAATCCGGCACAGGCGCAGCTGACGGCCATCACCCGCAAAGGCGAGAACAGCGCCCGATTGTCCGCCACAGTGGACCGTGTCCATGCCGCCGATCTGGCCGCGCTGATCCTGCCCTTGGCCCCTCTGGCGGCTGTGGATGCGCCCATTTCGGGCAAGCTGTCTGCCCGACTGGAGGCCGAGGGGATCACGACCATGGACGCCGCGCTGGAATTTGGCGCCGGCGCCCTGCGCCCGACCGATGCCGCCGTTCCCATCGCCTTTGAACGCGCAGCGATGACTGTCAGCTATGATCCGGCAAAAGGACGGGTGAACCTGAATGCTTTTGATGTGGAAAGCACGACGCTGCGCCTGCGCGCGACTGGGCATTCTTATCTGACCGATGCCGCGGGCTCCATCCTGACCGGCCCGCTTGGCACCCGCCTGCCGCACAGCTTTTTGACCCAGATTCACATTTCGGAAATGCAGGTCGATCCGGCGGGCTTGTTTCAAAAACCTGTCCGGTTCAGTGAAGGTGCGGTCGATCTTCGGCTTCGGCTCGATCCGTTCAGCATCGATATTGGCCAGGTGGCGCTGGTCGAACAGGACCGCCGCCTATCGGCCAAAGGCCGCATCAGCGCCGGGTCCGAAGGTTGGACCGCTGCCGTTGACCTGACGCTGGATTCCATCGGCCATACCGACCTGATGGCGATCTGGCCGGTCAAGCTGGTGAAACGCACGCGCGACTGGCTGGAACAGAACGTGCTGGAAGGCACGCTCACCGATGTAAAGGCCGCGCTGCGCATCGCGCCGGGCAAGGAACCGGTTCTGTCGCTCGGCTATGATTTCTTTGGCGCGGATGTCCGTTTTCTGCGCACTTTGCCTCCCATCCGCGATGCCGATGGCTACGCCACGATCGAAGGCATGACCTATACAATGGTGGTCAGCCGTGGGTCGGTCACGCCGCCCCTTGGCGGGGTGATCGACATGTCCGGATCGGTGTTCTCGGTGCTGGATATCACCCGCCGCCCGGCGCAAGCCGAGGTGGTGTTGAAGACGAACTCCACCCTCACCGCCGCGCTGTCACTCTTGGATGAACCCCCGTTCGGCTTTCTCAAGAAGGCAGGTCGTGCCGTCGATCTGGGCGAAGGGCGCGCCACATTGGATGCCACGCTGCGCTTTCCGTTGCTGCCAAAGCTGACGGCAGAAGACGTGATCTTCTCCGTCAACGGCCGCGTTACCGATTTCCGCAGCGACCGGCTGGTGGCAGGCAAGCAGATCGCCGCCCCGGACCTGTCACTGTCGGCTGATCCCAGGGGCCTGCGCGTTTCCGGTCCCGGTACCATCGGGCGCGTCCCCTTTGATGTGACCTTCAGCCAGCCGTTTGGCAAACAGGCCCCCCCCGCCAGCATCGAAGGCACCGTCGCCCTATCGCGCGACACGATCACCGAATTCGGCCTTGGCCTGCCCGAGGCCATCGCTCGGGGTGATGGGCAGGGCATGGTAACGATCACCCTGCCCAAAGGCGAACCGGCCCAACTGCGCCTGATTTCAGACCTGAACCGCATCGAAATCACCCTTCCCGGCACCGGGTGGCGCAAGCCCGCGGGCACGCTCGGGCGGTTGGAGGTGGCGGCCACACTGTCCAAGCCCGCCGCGATTGACAGCCTGACCATCACCGCCCCCGGTCTGTCGGCCCGGGGCAGCGTTCGGCTTCTGCCGGGCGGAAGTTTGGATCAGGTCGATTTCACAGAAGTTGAACTGGGCGACTGGCTTTCTGGCCGGGTCCGTATCAGCGGGCGGGGCGAAGGGCGGCCCGTGGGCATTCTGGTGTCAGACGCCACGGTCGATCTGCGCAGCAAACCCCCCGATACGGTGGCAGGCGGCGGTGGGGGCGAGGTGGCAGATATCCCGCTGACATTTGCCCTGAACCGCCTGCGCATCACCGACAGCATATCGCTGACCGAATTCCGCGGCGACTTCTCGCCGCGCGGCGGCTTCAATGGCAGTTTCAGCGCCCTTGTGAACGGTCAGGCCGCCGTCAATGGCACTGTTGTACCCAGCGCTAATGGGGCCGCGATCCGCGTGCTTTCCGACAATGCCGGCGGAGTGTTGTCTTCGGCCGGGGTTTTCGCCTCGGCACGCGGGGGGCAACTTGATCTGCGGCTGGTCCCGCGTGCTACGGATGGCGTCTATGACGGCACCGCCGACATGCGCGATTTCCGGGTGGTCGACGCGCCGGTGCTGGCCGAACTGCTCAACGCCGTTTCGGTTGTCGGCATCCTGGAGCAGCTTAACGGTGAAGGGCTGGCCTTCGGACAGGCGCTGGCCGAATTCGTGTTGACGCCCGAGGCGGTGCAGATCACCCGCGGCTCTGCCGTTGGCAATTCCATTGGCGTATCGATGGCCGGTCTCTATGGCACCCGGGATGGGGCGCTGGACTTGCAAGGGGTGGTGTCGCCGATCTACATGCTGAACGGCATCGGCGCGATCCTCACGCGGCGCGGCGAAGGTCTGTTCGGCTTCAACTATCGGGTGCAGGGCAGCCGGGATCGCGTTGCTGTGTCGGTGAACCCGCTGTCGATCCTGACGCCGGGCATGTTCCGTGACCTGTTCCGCCGCGACCCGCCGCGCTTGGCAAACCCAGACGAGAGCCCTGACGGATGAAACTGACAGATTTCGATTTCGACCTGCCCGAGTCGCTCATCGCCACCCGGCCCGCCCGCCCGCGCACGCATGCGCGCCTGCTGCTGGCACAGGGCGACGGGATTGACGACCGTCACGTCTATGACTTGATCGACATCTTTCGTCCGGGCGACCGGCTGGTGTTGAACAACACCAAGGTGATCCCCGCCCGTCTGACAGGCCAGCGCACCCGCGGCGAAGCTGTGGCAAAGGTGGAAATCACCCTGCTGGAACCGGCTGCCATCGGCTGGCGTGCCTTGGCGAAACCGCTGCGCAAGGTGAACGAAGGCGAGGTGATCCGCTTTTCCGACAGCCTGTCTGCCACCGTAACGGAAAAGGGCGAAACCGATCTGCGGCTGACCTTCAACCTGACCGGCGATGATTTCGATGCCGCGCTTGCCGAAGCCGGGGCGATGCCATTGCCGCCCTACATTGCTGCCAAACGCGCCCCCGACGCGCAGGATGCCACCGACTATCAGACCGTGTTCGCCCGTCATGCCGGGGCCGTGGCCGCACCCACCGCTTCGCTGCATTTTGACGAGCCGCTTCTGCGCGCGTTGGCCGACAAAGGCGTAACCTTCACCGAAGTGACGCTGCATGTCGGCGCAGGCACCTTCCTTCCGGTAAAGGTGGATGAAGTGACCACCCACCGGATGCACGCCGAATGGGGCCAGGTCACCCCCGGTGCGGCGGCCGAGATCAACGCCACCAAAAGGGCAGGGGGCCGCATCATCCCAGTGGGCACCACTGCGCTGCGTCTGATCGAATCCGCCACCGACGAAGACGGCATCATCCAGCCCTGGACCGGCCCGACCGACATCTTCATCTACCCCGGCTACCGCTTTCGCATCACCGATGCGCTGATGACCAACTTCCACCTGCCCAAATCCACGCTGATGATGCTGGTCTCGGCGCTCATGGGGCAGGACCGCATCAAGCGGATCTATGCCCATGCCGTGCAGAACGGCTATCGCTTCTTCAGCTATGGCGATTCCTCGCTTCTCATTCCCTGACGGGGGCGATAGGGGCTGCGTCGTATTCCTGCTCATGCCGATCTTGCGGCGTGCTATCCTTTGACATCATCCGCTTTTTTCCCGGTGCGCCCATGCTGAAAGTGATCTCCACCTCATGGCCGCTGCTGCTGGGCGTCATGCTTCTGATGGTCGGCAACGGCATTCAGGGCACTCTTCTGGGTATCCGAGGCGCGATCGAAGGCTTTTCCACCTTTGAGATTTCGCTTGTCATGTCCGCTTACTTCGCGGGTTTTCTGGTGGGCTCGCAAGTAGCACCATCGTTGATCCGAAAGGTGGGCCATGTGCGCGTGTTTGCGGCGCTGGGTTCGCTGATCTCGGCCGTGCTGGTGGTCTATCCGGTCGCCGCCGACTGGATGGTCTGGACGGCGCTGCGCGTGCTGATCGGGTTCTGCTTTTCGGGCATCTACATCACCGCTGAAAGCTGGCTGAACAACGCCGCCACGAACGAAACGCGTGGGCAGGCATTGTCGGCCTATATGATCGTGCAGATGCTGGGCATCATCGCAAGCCAAGCCATCCTGAACGTGGCCGATCCGTCCGGGTTTGTCCTGTTCGTGATCCCGTCGGTGTTGGTGTCGCTCGCCTTCATGCCGCTTCTTCTTGCCCCCACACCAGCCCCGACATTCGAGACGACCAAAGGCCTTTCCTTCCGCGCGCTGTTCCGCATTTCGCCGCTCGGCTGTGCGGGGATGCTTCTGACCGGGGGCGTCTTCTCGGCCATGTTCGGTATGGCGTCAGTCTGGGGCGCGATGGAGGGGCTGTCAGTCCGCGACATCTCGATCTTTGTCGGTGCGCTTTATGTGGGTGGGCTTATTCTGCAATACCCGGTGGGCTGGTTGTCGGACCGGATGGATCGCCGCCTGCTGATCACCGGCCTGTCCGGGATCGCCGCCGTGACAATGCTGATCGCCGGGCTGTTTGATCTGCCCTTCTACGGCTATCTCATCGTCGCACTTCTTCTGGGTGGGATCACCAACCCGGTCTATGCCTTGCTCATCGCCTATACCAACGACTTCCTGTCCAAGGATGACATGGCCGCTGCCAGTGCGGGGATGATCTTCCTGAACGGATTTGGTGCAATCTTCGGCCCGATCATCACCGGCTGGATCATGGGGCAGGTGGGATCGGGCGGTTTTTTCCTCTTCATTGCCGCGCTTTACGTGGCGCTGACGGGCTACGCGCTCTGGCGCATGTCGCGCCGTGCCGCGCCTGCGGGCAGTGGGCCATCCAATTTCATTGTTCCCACCGCCTCATCGGTCGCCGCGACCGCTGTCATCGAAAAGGATCGCTGACGGTGGTTGCGCCCCTGACTGTTCCCTGCCACGCTTGATGGGCAACACGGAAGGGATACGCCATGTCAGACCCGGTGGAACTGCTGGATTTCTGGCTGGGTGAGGTTGGCCCCGATGGCTGGTACATCGGCGGGGACGAGATCGACAGCACCTGCCGCGCCCGGTTTCAGGATATCTGGCAGGCCGCGCGTGACGGCAATCTTGACCACTGGATCGACGGCACCGTTGGCACGCTGGCCTTTCTGATCCTGACCGATCAACTGCCGCGCAACATGTTTCGCGGCACGGCTGACAGCTTTGCCACCGATCCACACGCCCTTTCCGCCGCCCGCGCCGCACTTGCCGCCGGTTGGGATATGGGCGCGCCAGAACCGGAACGGCAATTCTTCTACATGCCTTTCGAGCATTCCGAAAATCCCGCTGATCAGGCGCTTGCCGTGCAACTGATGCAGGAACGCCTGTCTTCTGATCCCGAAATGGCGCTGCACGCTCGCGCGCATCAGGCCGTCATCGCCCGATTTGGCCGCTTTCCCAGCCGCAACGCCGCCCTTGGCCGCGCCGACACGGCCGAAGAATCCGACTGGTTGGCCGCAGGCGGATACGGGGCCGAAGTGCGCCGCCTGCAAGATGCTGCCAGCCATGCGTCCGGCGCATAGGGCCCCGGCGCTGCCTGCGTTGCTTGGTTTGGAAAAATAGTTTAAGGCCAAACCAATTGCTCTGAGGGAGGAAATCTCATGGCCACTGCCTATGATGTGATCGTGATCGGTGCTGGCCCCGGCGGCTATGTTGCCGCCATTCGGGCCGCGCAACTCGGCAAGAAAGTCGTGATTGTCGAGCGCGAGAATCTGGGTGGCATCTGCCTGAACTGGGGCTGCATCCCGACCAAGGCTCTGCTGCGGTCAGCCGAGGTGTTCCACCTCATGCACCGGGCCAAGGAATTTGGCCTTGCCGCCACTGGCGTCAGTTTTGACCTTCCCGCCGTCGTGGCACGGTCACGGGGGGTGGCGAAACAGCTGTCTTCCGGCATCGGCCACCTGATGAAAAAGAACAAGATCGCCGTCGTCATGGGGCAGGCCACGATCACCGCCAAGGGCAAGGTGACAGTGAAAACCGACAAGGGCAGCGAAGACCTGACCGCGCCTGCCATCATCCTTGCCACCGGCGCACGCGCCCGCGAACTGCCGGGGTTGGAGGCGGACGGTGATCTGGTCTGGACCTATCGCCACGCCCTGCAACCGAAACGGATGCCCAAGAAGCTGCTGGTGATCGGCTCAGGTGCCATCGGCATCGAATTCGCCTCTTTCTTCAACACGCTGGGCGCAGATACCACCGTGGTCGAGGTGATGGACCGCATTCTTCCCGTCGAGGATGCCGAGATTGCCGCCTTCGCGAAGAAGCAATTCGTAAAGCAGGGCATGAAGATCATGGAAAAGGCGGCGGTCAAGAAGCTGGATCGCAAGCCGGGGCAGGGCGTCACCGCCCACATCGAAGTGGGCGGCAAGATTGAGACGCACGAATTCGACACGGTCATCTCTGCCGTTGGCATCGTGGGCAATATCGAAAACCTCGGGCTCGAGGCGCTTGGGGTCAAGATCGACCGCACCCATGTGGTGACCGATGAATTCTGCCGCACCGGCATCGACGGGCTTTATGCCATCGGCGACATTGCAGGTGCACCATGGCTTGCCCACAAGGCCAGCCATGAAGGCGTGATGGTTGCCGAACTGATCGCGGGCGGTCATCCGCACCCGATCAAACCCAATTCGATTGCAGGCTGCACCTATTGCCATCCTCAGATCGCCAGCGTCGGCCTGACCGAGGCCAAGGCGAAAGAGGCAGGCCATGACATCAAGGTTGGCCGCTTCCCCTTTATCGGCAATGGCAAAGCCATCGCGTTGGGGGAATCCGAGGGGATGATCAAGACGATCTTCGATGCCAAGACGGGCGAGCTTTTGGGCGCGCATATGGTCGGGGCCGAGGTGACGGAACTAATCCAGGGCTATGTCATCGGCCGCACGCTGGAGACGACAGAGGAAGATCTGATGAACACCGTCTTCCCGCATCCCACCCTGTCGGAAATGATGCACGAATCCGTGCTCGATGCCTACGGCCGCGCGCTACACTTTTAGTATTCGGGGGCCTCGCAGCCGCCCAGTTGCGCGCCAAGGGCGCGTGTCAGCACCGCCTCGCGCGACAGGCCAGCTTCCAAAAGGAAGTCGGCCTGTTCTCTATAGGCTTCGGCCTCCAGTGCGGCGGGGCATGGCACAGCACGATCCCGCCCCGCCCGATACTGCGCGGCGTGCACCAGTTCGTGCAAAAGAAAGCTTTGCCCATAGGCCGTGCGCAGGTCCAGATCGGGCGCAAGGTCGATCCGCCCCGTCATCGGATCATAGGCCCCGGCCTGCGACCGCTGCACCGCCCCAGCCACGGGAAGGGCGAAGGTGATTTCTGGACAGACGGCCCCCGGCGCATAGCCCAGCCTTTCGGCAATCCGCGCCTCCATGTCCATGGCGAGCGCACACATATCACTTGCTAGCGCGGGCGCGGGGGCAAGAAGAACAAGCGTCAGGATCAGGCCACGTGTCATCTTTCGGATGCTAAACCGTTGCCTGTTCGTTGCAAGACCTTCATACGGATGTCGTACCCGCCCGCTTGAAGCCCGCAGCCCTTGGCCCTAGGGTCGCGCGCGCAACAGATAAAGCGACATGCGCACCCTTTTCACCATCCTCGCCCTCTGGCTGGCCGGCCTCGGCTCTGCCGCGCAATTCGGCAAGCTGTCCTTTGCCTTCGATCTGATGGCCGACCGCTACCCAGAACAGGGCGCGGCGGGCATCGGGCTGATCGTGTCCATCGTCGGCATTGTCGGGCTGATCTTCGGCACCACCGCAGGCCTGCTGGTCGCCCGCATTGGCCCGCGCCGGGCCATCGTGGCGGCGCTGGCGCTTGGTGCGGTGGTGTCTGCCCTGCAAACCCTGCCGCTGCTTTATGCCGCCCTGATCCTGACCCGCGTGCTCGAAGGAGTGTCACATCTAGCCATCGTCGTGGTCGGCCCGACGATGATCGCGGGCCTTTCCCCGGCGCGACATCAGGGCCTGGCCATGACACTCTGGAGCAGTTTCTTTGGGGTGACCTACGCCTTGCTTGCCCTGATCGCGCCGTCGCTGTTGGCTGTCGGCAGCATCACCTATCTTTTCCTAGGCCACGCAGTATGGATGGCGGCATTGGCGCTGCTTCTGTACATCCTTCTTCCGACTGACCCTGCTGCCCCGCCCTTACCTTCGCTCGGCGGTCTGATCCGCCAGCATGGCACCATATACGCCTCGCCAACCATCGCGGCTCCGGCGATGGGCTTTGTGTTTTACACCGCGCTTTATGTGGCGCTGCTGACGCTGCTGCCCCCGCTGCTGCCCGAGGGGCAAAGGGCCCTTGCCGCCGCAGGGATGCCGCTTCTGTCAATCGGTGTCTCGCTGACGCTTGGGGTCTGGGGCCTGAACTACATGACCGCTGTGCGCATGGTACAAGCGGGCTACGCCGCCGGGTTGGTGGCAACACTCGCCCTATGGGCGGGCTGGGGGGAGGGGACCGTTACCCTTCTGGCTGCCTTCACCTTGGCCGGGGCCATGGGCATCGTGCAGGGGGCAAGTTTCGCCTCGATCCCGCAACTGAACACCACGCCCGAAGATCGCGCCCGCGCCTCTGGGGCTGTGGCGCAGCTTGGCAATTTGGGCACCACATCGGGGACGCCGATCCTCGCGCTGCTGATCGCTGGTATGGGGCCGAGCGGCGTAATCGCCTTTGCGCTGCCGCTCTGCGCAGCGGGCATCGCTGTCCACGCCTGGCAGGCAAGCCGTCGCGCCCATCAGGCGTGACGCTGCACAGGCCCGCCGCAACCGCACCAATCGCCAAACCCGCCGATGTTCACGGCCTCATGCCCGAACCGTTCCAGCAGTTCGACAGCCCGCCCTGCGCGCGCGCCCGCTGCACAGAATACCGCAACTGGTTTGCCGTTAAGCCGCGCATCATAATCTGGCGCGCGCGGATCGGCGCGCAGGGGCAGCAGGCCCAGCGGAATATGGATCGCCCCCTGCGCCGTGCCGGAAGAGGCAAGCTCGCCTGCTTCGCGCACATCCAGAAGGACGATCTCACCTTTGGCGGCCAGATCGATGGCTTGGGGAACAGAAGTAATCGGGGTCATGGGGGCAACCTATTGTGACGGACTGTTGCGGATAACATATGCGGAAAAACGAATATGTAAAGGCCCCATCCGGTTGCGCATAAAGCCTGAGCATTTCTCGGCGCTTCCTGTCTTTGTTCACTCAATGTTCACATTTTTACATTGGAGACTCGCGCCGCATGGCCTATCTACATCGCATCCGTCCGGGGGAATGGGCATGGCCGAACAGAAGTTCATCGAAGTGCGCGGTGCGCGCGAACACAATCTTAAGGGCGTGGATGTCAGCATCCCGCGCGACCAGCTGGTTGTGATCACCGGCCTTTCTGGATCGGGCAAGTCCTCGCTCGCCTTTGACACGATCTATGCCGAAGGCCAGCGCCGCTATGTGGAATCGCTGTCGGCCTATGCACGGCAGTTCCTCGACATGATGGGCAAACCCGATGTCGATCATATCAGCGGCCTATCCCCCGCGATCAGCATCGAACAGAAGACCACGTCCAAGAACCCGCGCTCTACCGTTGGCACGGTCACTGAAATCTACGATTACATGCGCCTGCTGTTCGCGCGTGTTGGCACCCCTTACAGCCCCGCGACTGGCCTGCCGATCACTGCGATGCAGGTGCAGGATATGGTCGATGCCGTCATGGCCATGCCGGAAGGCAGCCGCGCCTATCTCCTCGCCCCGATCATCCGCGACCGGAAGGGGGAATACAAAAAGGAATTCCTGGAACTGCGCAAACAGGGGTTCCAGCGTGTGAAGGTCGACGGCACCTTCTACGAACTCGAAGAACCGCCAACGCTGGACAAGAAGTTCCGCCATGACATCGACGTCGTCGTCGACCGCATCATCGTGCGCGAAGGGCTCGAAACCCGCCTTGCCGACAGCTTCCGCACCGCGTTGGACCTTGCCGATGGCATCGCCATCATCGAAACCGCACCGGGTGAAGGCGAAGGCGATCCCCAGCGCATCACATATTCCGAAAAGTTCGCCTGCCCGGTTTCCGGTTTCACCATCTCGGAAATCGAACCGCGCCTGTTCTCTTTCAACGCGCCCTTCGGGGCCTGCCCGGCATGCGATGGCCTTGGGGTGGAATTGTTCTTTGATGAACGCCTCGTCGTCCCCGATCAAGGGCTGACGCTGATGCAGGGCGCGCTGGCGCCTTGGGCCAAATCCAAAAGCCCCTACTTCACGCAAACCATCCAGGCCCTTGCAAAACATTACGAATTCGACGCCAAAAAGAAATGGAAAGATCTGCCCGCCCATGTGCATCAGGTCTTCCTCCACGGTTCGGGTGATGAAGAGATCCGCTTCCGCTATGACGAAGGCGGCCGGATCTATGAGGTCTCTCGCGTGTTCGAAGGCGTCATTCCCAACATGGAACGCCGCTACCGCGAAACCGACAGCAACTGGGTGCGTGAGGAGTTTGAGCGCTATCAGAACAACCGCGATTGCGGCACCTGCCACGGCTATCGCCTTAAGCCCGAGGCACTGGCGGTAAAGATCGCAGGTCTGCATGTCGGCCAGGTTGTCCGCATGTCGATCAAAGAGGCCTATGCCTGGATCGGCAGCGTTCCAGAAAACCTGACCAACCAGAAGAACGAAATCGCCCGCGCTATCCTTAAGGAAATCCGCGAACGTCTTGGTTTTCTTGTCAATGTCGGGCTGGATTATCTAACACTGTCGCGCAACGCGGGCACGCTGTCGGGCGGTGAATCCCAGCGTATCCGTCTGGCGTCGCAAATCGGTTCTGGCCTGACGGGCGTTCTTTATGTGCTCGATGAACCCTCCATCGGTCTGCACCAGCGCGACAATGACCGTTTGCTTACCACGCTGAAGAACCTGCGTGATCAGGGCAACACGGTGCTTGTTGTGGAACATGACGAAGACGCGATCCGCGAGGCGGATTATGTCTTCGACATCGGCCCCGGCGCAGGCGTCCATGGCGGCCGCGTGGTCAGCCACGGCACGCCGGAACAGGTGGCCGCCGATCCCGTAAGCCTGACAGGCCAGTATCTTTCCGGCCAGCGTGAGATTTCGGTTCCAAAAACCCGCCGTGCGGGAAATGGCAAGAAACTTACTGTGGTTGGCGCCACCGGAAACAACCTCAAGAACGTCACCGTCGATTTCCCGCTGGGCCGCTTTGTCTGCGTTTCAGGCGTGTCGGGTGGGGGCAAATCCACACTGACGATCGAGACACTGTTCAAGACCGCCGCAACCCGCCTGAACGGTGCGCGGGAAACGCCGGCGCCCTGCGAAACCATTCGCGGCTTTGAACATCTGGACAAGGTGATCGACATTGATCAACGCCCCATTGGGCGGACTCCACGTTCAAACCCAGCCACTTACACCGGGGCTTTCACGCCGATCCGCGACTGGTTCGCCGGCCTGCCCGAGGCAAAGGCGCGCGGCTATCAACCCGGCCGGTTCAGCTTCAACGTCAAGGGCGGCCGGTGTGAGGCTTGCCAAGGTGACGGCGTCATCAAGATCGAGATGCACTTCCTGCCCGATGTCTATGTCACCTGCGAAACCTGCAAAGGCGCGCGTTACAACCGTGAAACGCTGGAAATCAAATTTAAGAACAAAAGCATATCAGACGTTCTTGATATGACGTGTGAAGATGCGCAAACCTTCTTTGCCGCCGTGCCAGCTATCCGCGAAAAGATGGATGCGCTTTGCCAAGTGGGCCTTGGCTATATCAAGGTTGGCCAGCAGGCGACCACGCTTTCCGGGGGCGAAGCGCAGCGCGTAAAGCTCTCCAAGGAGCTCGCACGTCGTGCAACAGGCCGCACGCTTTACATCCTCGATGAGCCCACAACCGGCCTGCATTTCGAGGATGTACGCAAACTTCTTGAAGTGCTGCATGAACTTGTCGACCAGGGCAACACGGTGGTGGTGATCGAACATAACCTTGATGTCATCAAGACTGCCGACTGGATCATCGACATCGGTCCCGAAGGCGGCGATGGCGGGGGTGAGGTTGTGGCCCAGGGCACGCCCGAAGATGTGGCCAAGAATGAACGCAGCCATACCGGCCGCTACTTGCGTGACATGCTCAAACCCAAGCGCGTCGCGGCCGAATAGTCAACCGCCGCCCAAAATCGGGCGGCGGCGCGTTCTTTTCGAGATATCACGACCGCTTCATCGGGCAGGTCGAAAGCCCCAGAATGGAATAGAGGGGGCAGGAAGACAGCAATCCCGTGGCCAGCGGCACGATGCCAATCAGATAGGCCCAGCGATAGGTTGCATCCGCATTCAGGAAAAATCCGGCAAGCAACGCAAGCCCGACGACGATCCGAAGGATGCGGTCAATTCCGCCAACATTGGTTTTGAACATGGTCGTTCCCTTTCCGGTGGTCGGCCCGGTTGGTCCGGGTCATGCGAAAACATAGCAAATTTCGAATGCGTTGTCTGTGACTTCGTCACATCCCGTAGCAGCGCGCTGGGGCAAGTTACTGCCCTGCCGCCCGTCGCAACGCGGTCAAATCGCGCAGATGCACTTCACCCCGGTCCCGCACCACCCATCCCGCCTTGGCAAAGGCATCCAGCTTGCGCGACACGACCTCGCGCGCGGATCCGATACGGGCGGCAATCTCGGCCTGCGTGGCGCGCACCACCTCATCCTCGGCCAAGGCCAAAAGCACCTGCGCCAACCGCTCATCAATCCGGCCAAAGGCCACCGATTCCAGCAGTCGGGTCAGATCCGCCATCCTTTGCCCGAAGCAGCGCAGCACAAAGGCGCGAAAGGCCGGGTCACTTTCCATCAGCCGCAGGAACATCGGCTTGGGGATGCGCACCACCTCGGTCTCCATCACCGTCGCAGCAGTGCCCGAATAGGGTTCATCCCCCAGAAGACCCAGCGTCGTCTGAATGCAGCTTTGGCCCGCTTCCACGGCATAAAGCAGAATCTCGCGGCCCGATGGCCCTGTCAGGCAAACCTCGATCCGCCCCGACAGAACCATGGGAAAGGCTTGCGCCCGATCCCCCTTGGAAAACAGATCCAGCCCGCGCGGCAGAACCCGGCTTTGCAAGCCTGCCAGTTCGGCCCGCGTCTCTGCCCTCAGGTCACCAAGTACGCCCAACCAATCCATGCCACTCTCCTAGCCATGCTCGCCAGAAAAGCATTGCAAGGTAATGGCAATCAAGCCGCCAAAGACAAAGGGCCGCCCGTCGGCGACCCTTTGCAAGAAATCCGTTCGGCACAGGCCCAGATCAATCCATCGGCTTGAAGTTCAGGCTTGCGCCTTCCTTGATCCCCGAAGGCCAGCGCGAGGTGATGGTCTTGGTCCGCGTGTAAAAGCGAAAGGCATCGGGGCCGTGCTGGTTCAAATCGCCAAAGGCCGATTTCTTCCAACCGCCAAAGGTGTGATAGGCCAGCGGCACCGGGATCGGCACGTTGATCCCGATCATGCCGACATTCACCCGCGCCGCAAAATCCCGCGCGGTATCGCCATCGCGGGTATAGATCGCGGTGCCGTTGCCATATTCATGGTCCATCGCATAGGCCAGCGCCTCTTCGTAGGTCTTGGCGCGGACGGTCGAAAGCACAGGACCAAAGATTTCCTTGCGATAGATGTCCATGTCGCGGGTCACATGGTCAAACAGATGCGGGCCGACAAAGAACCCGTCTTCATATCCCTGCAACTTGAACCCACGCCCATCGACGACAAGCTTCGCACCCTGTGCCACGCCCGATTCCACCAGCTTCAGGATATTCGCCTTCGCCGCCGCCGTGACGACCGGGCCGTAATCCACATCGTTCCCAGCAGTATAGGGGCCGACCTTCAACTTCTCGATCCGGGGGATCAACTTTTCGATCAGCCGATCGGCGGTCTCATCACCAACCGGCACGGCGACGGAGATTGCCATGCAGCGTTCACCCGCCGCGCCATAACCCGCACCCACCAGGGCATCCGCGGCCTGATCCATGTCGGCATCCGGCATGATGATCATATGGTTCTTGGCACCGCCAAAGCACTGCACGCGCTTGCCGTTGGAACAGCCCCGACCATAGATGTATTCTGCAATCGGGGTGGACCCAACGAAACCGATCCCCGCGATGATCGGATTGTCCAGGATCGCATCGACCGATTCCTTGTCGCCGTTGATCACTTGCAACACGCCATCAGGCAGCCCGGCCTCCTGCATCAGTTCGGCCAGCATCAGCGGCACTGACGGATCCCGCTCTGACGGCTTCAGGATGAACGCATTCCCGCAGGCCAGCGCCGGGCCCATCTTCCACATCGGGATCATGGCCGGAAAGTTGAACGGTGTGATCCCTGCCGCGACGCCGATGGGTTGGCGCATCGAATACATGTCGATGCCCGGCCCGGCGCTGTCGGTGAACTCACCCTTGAGCAGATGCGGCGCGCCGATGCAGAATTCCATCACTTCCAGCCCGCGCTGAATGTCGCCCTTGGCATCGGGGATGGTTTTCCCGTGCTCGGATGAAAGCGCCTCGGCCAGCTTGTCCATATCGCGGTTCAGCAGGCGGACGAATTCCATCATCACCCGCGCGCGACGCTGCGGGTTGGTCGCTCCCCACTTGACCTGGGCCTTGGCCGCATCTGCGGTGGCGGCGTCCAATTCGGCCTTTGTGGCCAAAGCCACGCGCGCCTGCACCTCACCCGTGGCTGGGTTGAACACATCGGCAAACCGCCCCGATGTGCCCGCCACATGCTTGCCGTTGATCCAGTGACCGATCTCTTTCATCGTCGCCTCCCAAAAAATTCGTTACCGCCACAATAGCCTTGCGGAAATGCGCCATAAAGGGGCAAGATTTCAAAAGCGCTTTGCAGGATTGCAAAACATGGATTGGGATGACCTTCGCATCTTT
Organism: Fuscovulum sp.; assembly: GCA_035192965.1. Taxonomy (NCBI): domain Bacteria; kingdom Pseudomonadati; phylum Pseudomonadota; class Alphaproteobacteria; order Rhodobacterales; family Paracoccaceae; genus Fuscovulum; species Fuscovulum sp. The sequence continues at coordinate 2,448,394 of CP136571.1, forward strand.
CTGGCCGTTGCCCGCAGCGAAAGCCTGTCGGGCGCGGGCAAGCGGCTGAAGATCGACGCCGCAACCGTTGGCCGCCGCATCGCCCGGTTGGAAGAGTCGATGGGCGCCCGGCTCTTTGCCAAATCCCCCCAAGGCTATACACTGACCGAGGAGGGAACCCGCCTGCTGCCCCATGCCGAACGGGCTGAGACGGCGCTGCATGGCGCGCGCGAGGCGTTGTCGGGGCCAGAAGGGCTGTCAGGCCAGATCCGCATCGGTGCGCCGGACGGTTGCGCCAATTATCTGCTGCCACAGGTTCTGGCCGCCATCTGCGACGCCAATCCGGGGCTAGAAGTGCAGATCGTCGCCCTGCCGCGCGTCTTCAACCTGTCAAAACGCGAGGCAGACCTCGCCATCGCCGTCAGCCGCCCAACGGCGGGCCGGTTGACCGTGCAGAAGCTGACCGATTACCGCCTGCACCTTGCCGCCCACCCCGATTACCTGGCCCATTCTGCGCCGCTTGTCACGCAGGCCGATTTGAACAGGCACCGCCTCATCGGCTACATCCCTGATATGATCCACGACAAGGAACTCGATTACTTGTCGGAACTTGGGGCAGGGACCGTGGCGCTGGCCTCAAACTCCGTCTCGGTGCAGCTCAACTGGCTGCGCGCCGGGGCAGGGGTGGGGGTGGTGCATGACTTCGCCCTTCCCGCCGCGCCGGAACTTATCCGGCTTATTCCTGATCAGGTCGCGCTGACGCGCAGCTTCTGGCTGATCCGCCACGCAGATGATGGCCGCGTCGCACGGTTGAACCGCTTTGCCGATCTGCTGGCGCAGGGTCTGCGCCGCGAAGTGGCCCGGTTGGAAGCACTGGCAACCCGCGCCTAGGAATTGCAGGAAGGGTAGGGTGGTTCCTCGCCCTCAACCACTGGGCACAGCCGCAACGACAGGACCGTCTCAAAACGGGGAAGCCAGATATCGGGATCGGGGGGCACCGTCGCCCCGCGCTCTGCCCATTGCAGGGTAAAGACATCCTCCCCGGATATAACCACAAGGATCAGCGCGCTTTCCGTCTCTGCACCCGCAGCACCGCAGGAAAACAGCACCAGATGCGCCGCGTCGCCGCCTGCCACCTGCTGCGCGCCCTCATCCGATCCGCGATAGCTTTCGGGGCAACTCTCGCGAAATCCGGCTCCAATTGCCGCCGCCACGTCCAGCGGGGCAGGCATCTGCGCCGCCAGCCCCTTCGCCCCTGAAAGCGTGATCATCTCGCTCCAGCCTTCAACGCTCTCGCCCTCGGGCACGAACTCCAGCAGATAGCTTCCGCCCTCCTCATTTTCACAGGCACCGAGAAAACCCTCGGGCAATGCAAAGGCCGCGATCCGGTCATAGACCCGCGCGGTGGCCGTCACCTCCTGCGCGTTGGCAGGCAGTGCCGAGGCCAGAAGACCGGCCATTACAAACACAGACAGGCGCATGATCCACTCCACCGCTCGACAGCCAAAGGATGTCTTTCAAACCCCTGATCTGTAAAGCCTCATGCAATCGTTGACAGAAATCCCGGCCCGGCGCAGCATCGAGGGCCGAAGAATGGAGAGGGAGGAATCCATGCTTGTCAGCCAAATCCTGAAGTCCAAATCGGATGACAGTGTGGTCACCGTTGTGCCGGGAACAACGGTTGCCCAGACAGCGGAAATCCTGTCATCGCGCCGCATCGGTGCGGTCATCGTCTCGCCCGATGGCAAGCGCGTCGCAGGCATCGTGTCGGAACGCGACATCGTGCGCGAAATCGGCCGGCGTGGGATCACCTGCATGGCGGATACCGTCGACAGCATCATGACCGCCAACATCGTCGGCTGCCGGCGCGAGGAACAGGCCAATGAAGTGCTGCAAAAGATGACCGACGGTCGTTTCCGCCACATGCCCGTGATGGATGGCAACCAGATGGTCGGCTTCATCTCCATCGGCGATGTGGTCAAGGCCCGCCTGACGGAACTGGCCATGGAAAAGGACGCGCTCGAAGGCATGATCAAAGGCTTCTGATCACAGCGCCGCCGGTTCACTTTGGACCTTGCGCTATTCCGCGCAATAATGTTGCGTGCAGCCACCGCATAAACGGGGGAGTGAACCCATGCGTATCGGCCTCTATCCGGGCACTTTCGACCCGATCACGCTCGGCCATGTCGACATCATCCAGCGGGCGATGGCGTTGGTGGACCGGCTGGTGATCGGCGTTGCAATCAACCGGGACAAAAGCCCCCTTTTCTCGCTCGAAGAGCGTGTGGCCATGGTCGAGGCGGAATGTTCCGCCATCACGGCCAAGACTGGGGGTGAGATTGTCGTCCATCCCTTCGAAAACCTGCTGATCGATTGCGCCCGCGATGTGGGGGCTTCGGTCATCGTGCGCGGTCTGCGTGCCGTGGCGGATTTTGAATACGAATTTCAGATGGTTGGCATGAACCGCGCGCTGGATGCCTCCATCGAAACGGTCTTCATGATGGCTGATGCCCGCCGGCAGGCGATCGCGTCGAAGCTGGTCAAGGAAATCGCGCGTCTTGGGGGGGATGTGTCGAAATTCGTAACTCCCCCGGTGCAGGCGGCCCTGGCGCGTCGTTTCGGGTGAAACGAAAAAGGGGGCCATCCGGCCCCCTTTTCCCCGCTCGACACGGATTGAATTCCTTATTTGCCGTAAACGGCCGCCCAGGCGATATGATGGGCGTCTTCCGGGAAGATCCCCAGATCCAGCGCCACGTCGCGCGGCATGCGGGCGATCTCGTCACGCGTGTTGCGGTAAACGGCCCGATTGGCGGCGGCAGCTTTCAGAGTTTCGATCAGTTTCATTTGTTCTTTCCTTTATGTCACCAAGGGCTTTTCGGTTGTCCCTTCGGCGTGCCACATAGATGGGCCTGTTTCGCACCCGCAGCAACCACCATGCCGGGGAAGCCGTCATGCATTGGGCGCATAGCTATGAACGAAAACGCAGGGCTTCCTTCAGCTGCGTCACCCATGGTGGGGCAGGGGCCGCCTCTGCCGATCCGGGCGCCTTGCCATCCACCGAAACGCCGCGCTTTTCCGCGCTGGCCTTCACCGCAGCGGCCAGTTGCGGTGCCTGCTGCATCAGTTCGCGGAACGCTGCCTCTGACAAGGTCACCAGTGTCGTATAGCTGATCGCCCGCACCGTCGCTCGTCGCGGCCGCCTTTGCAGCACGGACAGATGTCCGAACATCTCACCATGCCCCAACAGGTGCCGCCCATCAGCAAGCTCTGCCTCCACCGCGCCCGAGGCCACGAACCACACCCGATCCGGCAGGTCTTCCCGCCGGATCAGCACATCGCCCGGCTTGGCATAAACTGTCCGCAGCCGCCGCACGAGTTGCTGCAACGTCGGTTCATCCAGCCCGGCAAACAGTGTGAAACCGCGTACGATATCAACCCGCTGCATCCGCAGATCAAGCCGTGGGCGCGCGGCCAGCTTTGCCCGTTGGTCGTTAATCCGCTGCTGCAGCGCCATCTGCAATTCCGGCCCGATCAGCCCGTCCTGCGTATACTGGTCATATTCCAGCTCCTCCTGCCGCAGGGCCAACCGCCGGATCAACCTCCGCTCCACCTCTTCGGCATAGCCGGGAAACTGGATGCGCAACCCCTCCAACTCGCGCCCTGTCTCTTCGATGCGCGAACGGAGCAGGTCCTGCAGCAGCGATGCCACCCGCCGCCCATGGATGCGCAGGATGCGCCGCTCTACAAACCGCCTAAGCGCCCGCAGTGCCTGTTGATGCCCGACCAGCAACTCGAACCGGTCCGCGATCAGGTTCTGCAGCCCCGCCTTCAGCCGGAACCGCGTATAAGCCCATTCCGCAAGGTCCAGACGCCGCCCCCGCCCCAGCGCCCGCCGCGCCTGCGCGCGATAGGCGCTGCGCCCTGATACACGCGCCGCTTCGATCAGCCGGTCAGCATCGGCCAGCATCCGTTCCGCCACCCGGGCCGAGATCAGCCCGTCGCGAAACGCATCCAGCACCAGATCGCGCTCATGCCCGGCCATCGCCACCATGCCCAGCGTCACCCGGTCCTTGTCCAGGATGTCCGTCGCCTCATCCGCGCTTTCCACCGCCTGATTCAGCCGCTCGCCAAAGCGAACGGCCTCTTCGCGGATGATTGCAGGTGTCAGGTCTAGTTGCCGCACCGTATCGGCCACCGTCTCGCGCACATCTTGCAACGCCACGGCGACCACCTGTTCAGAAAGCGCCCGGTCCAGCGGCGACAGCCTGTCCAGCCGCAGCTTGGCAATCAGCAACCGCAAGGTGGTGCCCTGCACTAGCAGCGTGAACAGCACGAAACCGGTCGCCACGATGCCCACCTGGCGCTTCACCTCGAACGGGATCGCAGCGTTCTCCGTCACTGCCAGCGCCAGCGCCAGCGTCACCGCCCCGCGCAAGCCCCCCCACAGGATCGCCACGCGATAGGCCCGCTCCACGCGCGGCGACAGCCGGGCAAAGGTCAAAAGCGGCAATATCCCCCACAACACGATGGCCCGCGCCACAAAGGCAGCCGCCACCACCACCGCCACCAGCAATAAATCATGCGCCCGCGCTTGGGCCAGCGCGCTTGGCACCAGCAGTGCCGCCAGCACAAAGATCAACCCGCCCGCCCAATAGGCCAACAGGTTCCACGCATCGCGCAACAGCGTAAGGGCAGGGGGCGCCACCCGCCCCGGCGCCAACAGGTTGACTGTCATCCCCGCCGCCACTGCCGACACCACGCCAGACCCGGCCAAAAGCTGATCCGTGACCAGAAAGGTGGCAAAGGGCAGGGCGAAACTCACCGACAGCTGCGCCAACGGAAAGGCGTTCATTCCCCCCATCACCGCCACGGCCAACCGGCCCAGCACGCCCCCCACTACGGCGCCGGAAAAAATCATCCAGGGAAGTTGCAGCAGCACCGTCAGCGGATCGGGCGCGCTATCGCCGCTCTGGATCGCAACCAGAAACACCGAAAACAGCGCAATCGCCGCCGCATCGTTCAGCAGGCTTTCCCCTTCGACAATCCGCGCCAATCGTTGCGGCGCAGGTGTCGCGCGAAAGATGCTGACCACCGCCGATGGGTCGGTGGTTGATACGATGGCCCCCAGCAGCAGGCAGGCTAGCAGGGGCAACCCGCTGAACGGTTGCAAGGCCAGCGCGATCACCACGGTGGCCACGATCACCGCCACCACCGCCAGCGTCAGAACCGGCACCCAGTCATCCATCAACCGCCGCAGGTTCAGCGTAAGCGACACCTGAAACAGCAGGATCGGCAGCAGCACATAGATGAACACATCCGATGAAATTGGCAGGTTCAGGATCGCCAGCGCCACCGGGTTCAGCGCATCCGTCACATCGGTCCGCCAGAACCACGCTGCCCCGCCACCAATCGCCATCCCCAGCGCCGCCAGCAGCACCGCCGTCGGCAGCCGCAACCGCGCCGCCAACGGCTCGGCCAGCGCGATGGCCAGAAACAGCCCTGTCAGAATGGCAATGATGACAACAAGATCCATCCTGCACAGATAAACGAATTCACCGCCTGCAAAAGCAAAGACCGGTCACAATGCGTGACCGGTCTGAAACATGCCCAAACTGTGGAAGGTTCAGATCAACTTGCCCATCGCAACGGCGGTATCTGCCATGCGGTTCGAAAATCCCCACTCATTGTCATACCAGGTCAGGATCGAACAGAACGTCCCGTCCATCACCTTGGTCTGATCCATGTGGAAGATGCTCGAATGCGGGTCGTGGTTGAAATCCGCCGACACATTCTTGAACAGCGTATAGCCAAGAATGCCCTTCATCGGCCCATCCGCGGCCGCCTTGATCGCGGCGTTGATCTCTTCCACGCTGGTCGCGCGCTTGGCGAGGAACTTCAGGTCCACCACCGAAACGTTCGGCGTCGGCACGCGGATGGCAAAGCCGTCCATCTTGCCCTTCAACTCGGGCAACACCAGACCCACCGCCTTGGCCGCGCCGGTGCTGGTGGGGATCATCGACAGGGCCGCCGCGCGACCGCGATACAGATCCTTGTGCATCGTATCCAACGTCGGCTGATCACCGGTGTAGGAATGGATGGTGGCCATCATCCCTTTCTCGATCCCGATCACGTCGTTCAACACCTTCGCCACCGGAGACAGGCAGTTGGTGGTGCAAGACGCGTTCGACACGACCAGATCATCCTTGGTCAACGTGTGATGGTTCACGCCGTAGACGATGGTCTTGTCGGCCCCGTCCCCCGGCGCGCTGATCAGCACGCGCTTTGCGCCGTTTTCCAGATGGGGCAGGCACTTCTCCTTGCTGGTGAAGATGCCCGTGCATTCCATCACGATGTCGACATGCCCCCAGGGCAGGTCTGCCGGGTTCTTGATCGCCGTCACCATCATCGGCCCACGGCCCACGTCGATCCAGTCATCGCCGGTGGTCACCACACCAGGAAACCGCCCGTGCACCGAATCGAACCGCATCAGATGCGCGTTCGTCTCGACCGGGCCCAGATCGTTGATTGCCACGACCTCGATATCCGTGCGGCCGGATTCGATGATCCCCCGCAGCACGTTTCGCCCGATCCGACCGAATCCGTTGATGGCGACTTTGACGGTCATGGAATGTCCTCCGACGATGGGTAAAGCAGCGAATCCGCTGCATTTGATAGCGCTAACATCCGCAGAAACTGTAACAATTCAACCCGACTCTCGCCGATCAGCGCCAGAATGCCAAGAATTCGATAAAGACGAAGAATTTTCTCATCAGAAACAGCAGCGCTTCGCCATCATTGGCGACAATATCCAACCCGATCAGCCCGATCAGGCACAGTCCAAGCACAAGCGCGATACGGTCTGTCACGACCCCTCCTGATCAGTGGAGGAGCCGCCCCATCACCCCGGCCACATCGGCCATCCGGCAAGAGAAGCCCCACTCGTTGTCATACCATGCCAGCACGCGCACCGTGCGCCCACCCACAACCTTCGTCTGGTCCGGCGCAAAGATAGACGAATACGGCGTGTGATTGAAGTCGATGGATACCTTTGGTTCCGGATCATAGGCCAGCACCATTCCCATATAGCCCGCCGCCGCCTCGCGCACGAGTTCGTTCACATCGGCCACGCTAACCGATTTGCCTGCCACAAACGTCAGGTCCACCGCGCTTACATTGGGTGTTGGCACCCGGATCGCCGTTCCGTCCAGCCGACCGGCCAGTTCTGGCAACACCTCGCCCAGCGCCTTGGCGGCGCCGGTGCTGGTGGGGATCATCGCCATCGCCGCCGACCGCGCGCGATACAGGTCTGCATGGCGGCGGTCCAGCGTCGGCTGATCACCCGTATAGGAATGGATCGTCGTCATGATCCCCGATTCAATTCCGATGGCGTCGTTCAACACCTTCGCCAAAGGTGCCAGGCAGTTGGTCGTACAAGACCCGTTCGACACCACCAGATGATCCGCTGTCAGGCTGCGGTGGTTCACCCCGTACACAACCGTCTTGTCCGCCCGCTTGGCCGGGGCGGACACCAGCACCCGCCGCGCCCCGCGCCCCAGATGTACGGCCGCCTTGTCGCGTTCGTTGAAATTCCCGGTGCATTCCAGCACCACATCCACACCGTCCCAATCCAGTTCGTCCGGATTGTAGGTCGACATCACCCGGATCGGCCCGCGCCCCAGATCCAGCATCCCGCCGCTGACCTTCACCGTGCCGGGAAAGCGTCCATGAACCGAATCGTACTTCAACAGATGGGCATTCGTCTCAATCGGCCCGGTTGCATTGATCGCCACCACCTGCACGTCGTTTCGGTTGCTCTCCGCGATATGCGCCAGCGTGCAGCGCCCGATGCGACCAAAGCCGTTGATGCCGATGGTGATGGTCATTTGTGCCGCTCCAACCTGTTGCATACCGTGGGATGCAGCGGGCATACCGCGATGGGAAACACGCGAAAAGGATAAAATACGCGCGAAAACAATGTGTTAACGCAAACATCTAAGGTTTGCGCTAACATCCCGCAGCCTTTGCCAAAATCGCCCAACCGGGCTATGACGATGGCACATAGGAATAGGAAGATTTGCATGAGTGGTTTGCTCGCCCTGCTGGATGATGTGGCCGCCATTGCCAAGGTCGCAGCCGCCTCTGTTGATGACATTGCCGCAGCCGCCACCAAGGCCGGGGTCAAAGCGGCGGGTGTGGTGATCGACGATGCTGCTGTCACGCCCAAATACGTTCATGGGTTTGAGGCGGACCGCGAACTTCCCATCATCTGGCGGATCGCGCTGGGGTCGGTCCGCAACAAGCTGGTCATCCTTTTGCCCGCCCTGTTGGCGCTGGATCATTTCCTGCCGCAGGCCATTACCCCGCTTCTGATGCTGGGCGGGGCCTACCTCTGCTTTGAGGGCGCGGAGAAGGTCGTCCACGCCTTCGCCCCCCATGCCGATCACGCTGTCGCGGAAGATTTCGATCCGAAAGATCCCACCCGGCTTGAGGAAGAAAAGATCGCAGGCGCAATCAAGACCGACTTCATCCTGTCAGCAGAAATCATGACCATCGCACTCGCCACCATCGAAAGCCCCAGCTTCTGGATGCAGGCCATCACGCTGGCGGTGGTGGGCATCCTGATTACAGTGGCCGTCTATGGGGCCGTCGCGCTGATCGTGAAGATGGATGATGTCGGCCTGCACATGGCCGCCACAGGCCGCACCGGGGCAGGGCGCGCCCTTGGGCGCGGGTTGGTTCTGGCCATGCCGAAACTGATGGCGTTCCTTTCCGTCGTCGGCACCGCCGCCATGCTCTGGGTCGGCGGCAACATCGTCGTGCATGGGTTAGAGGTGACGCATCTTTGGGTCTGGCCCTATGAAACCATCCATCACATCGCCGATGCAGCATCGGCGGCCATTGGCAAAGCGCAAGGTCTGGTTTCCTGGGCAGTCACCGCCTTTTTTGACGGGATCTTCGGCCTGATTCTGGGTGTGCTGCTGATTCCGGTCGCCACCCGCATCATCGGCCCCCTGATCGCCGCGCTTCGCCCCGGCAAGGCCAAGGCATGACCGATCGCTTTGGTGATGTGGCCACGCTGGCCGGGCGCATCCTGATCGCCGCGCTGTTTCTTGCCGGAACCGTGCAAAAGGCGGCCAACCCGCTGGCGGTGGAAAGCCTGCTTTCCGCGCGTGGCTGGCCGGAATGGCTTGTCTGGCCCGCGCTGGTCTTCAATCTGCTGGCTGCACTGGCCTTGATCGCAGGTTGGCGAATTCGCCCTGTAGCAACGCTACTGGCCGCCTATTGCGCGGTGACCAGCCTGTTCCACTTCATCCCCACCGATCCGTGGCAGATGTCGATCTTCGTCAAGAATTGGGCGATTGCAGGCGGTTGCCTGATCCTCGCCGCGCATGGCGCAGGGTGTTACACCCTGCGCCGCTAGCGCGTTAGAGCAGAGATTTCACCACGGCGACGGTGTTCTCCGCCGTGATCCCGAACTCCTTGTAAAGCCGGTCAATCGGGGCCGACGCGCCAAAGGACGACATGCCCACAAACCCGGCTTTCGTCTCTTTGCCGCGCTCGCCCAGCAACCACCGGTCCCAGCCCATCCGCACGCCTGCCTCAACGGCCACCCGCACGGGACCACCCGGCAGGATACGCTTGCGATAGGCCACGTCCTGTTGGGCGAACAGCTCCATCGACGGCATCGACACTACCCGTGTGCCGATCCCCTCCGCCTCCAGCGCATCCCGCGCCTTCAGCGCGATCTCCACTTCGGACCCTGTCGCCATCAGGATCACCTGACGCTTCCCTGTCGCCTCGGCCAGCACATAAGCCCCCTTGGACACAAGGTTCTGCGTCGTATGGGTCTTGCGCACCGCCGGCAGGTTCTGCCGCGACAGGGCCAGCACCGTGGGCGTAGCCGTTTGCATCAGTGCCACTTCCCAGGCCTCGGCCGTTTCCACCAGATCGGCAGGCCGGATCACCAAAGTGTTGGGCGTCGCCCGGCTGATCGCCAGATGTTCCACCGGCTGGTGTGTCGGGCCATCCTCGCCCAGACCGATGCTGTCATGCGTCATGACGTATACCACAGGCACCCCCATCAGCGCCGAAAGACGCATCGACGGGCGGGCATAGTCGGTGAAACACATGAACGTGCCACCATAGGGCCGCACGCCCCCATGCAAGGCCATCCCGTTCATCGCCGCCGCCATCCCGTGCTCGCGAATGCCGTAATAGACATAACGCCCTTTGCGATCCTCGGGCGTAAACACGCCCATATCGGCGGTCTTGGTGTTGTTCGACCCGGTCAGATCGGCCGATCCCCCCATGGTTTCCGTCATCACCGGATTGACCACGCCCAGCACCTTTTCCGATGCCGCGCGGGTGGCCAATTTCGGCGCATCTTCCACCGCCTGCTTCTTCAGCGCACGGATCACCGCGCCCAGTTTCGCTGGGGCCTCGCCCGCAAAAATGCGCGCAAATTCCGCCTGCTTTGCTGCCGACAGTGCCGCCAGCCGCGCAGCCCATTCCTTATGGGCAGAAGCGCCGCGCTTGCCCTTTGCTTCCCAGGCCGTTTTCACATCCGCCGGAATCTCGAACGGGGCATAGTCCCAACCATAGGCCTCTTTCGCGGCCTTCATCTGTGCCGCATCAGTCAGCGCGCCATGTCCCTTGGAGGTATCCTGCGCGGCATGGCCAAGCGCGATATGCGTCTTGCAGGCGATCATCGTGGGCTTGTCCGATGCCTTTGCCTCCACCAGAGCCCGATCGATATCCTCGGGGTCATGCCCGTCACAGGACAGCACGTTCCATCCCGATGCCGCAAACCGCATCTTCTGGTCCGTCACATCAGCGATGGACACCTTGCCGTCGATGGTGATGCCGTTGTCATCCCACAGCACGATCAGCCGCGACAGGGCCTGCTTGCCTGCCAGGGCAATCGCCTCCTGGCTCACCCCTTCCATCAGGCAGCCATCGCCCGCGATCACATAGGTATGGTGATCCATGATCTTGGATCCCCAGCGCGCACGCAGGTTTTCCTCGGCCATCGCAAAGCCGACGGCATTCGCAATACCTTGCCCCAGCGGGCCGGTCGTCGTTTCCACACCTGCCACATGGCCATATTCCGGGTGGCCCGCGGTGATCGCGCCCCATTGGCGGAAATTCTTGATCTGCTCCAACGTCATGTCGGCATAGCCGGTCAGATAAAGCAGCGAATAGATCAGCATCGACCCATGCCCTGCAGACAGGATGAACCGGTCGCGGTTCGGCCAGCGCGGCGCGGCGGGATCGAAATTCAGATGCTTCTCGAACAGCACCGTTGCCACATCGGCCATCCCCATGGGCATCCCCGAATGGCCCGAATTCGCGGCCGCAACCGCATCAAGCGTCAGGGTGCGGATCGCGCAGGCGCGCTTCCAGTGATCCGGGTGGCGGGCGCGGAGCGTCTGAATATCCAAGGCCATGGTCCTGTCTGAACAAAAAGGGGTGCGGCCTCGCTCTAAGCAGTCCGATGGGCAAGATCAAGCAATCCGCGCAACCCCTTGGGTGCAAAGGGGTGAGAAGCGCCACATTCTTGCGCTACACTGCATGTCAGGCCACGGTGTGTTGATTCGGTTGCGGGATTTGGCGCAGGATCGGGCACCGTAACGACAAGAAACGAACGCCAGGACAGAAAGGCATTTCAATGCAGGATATGGCCGAGCTGGAACGCCGCATCGCCGCCGCACTGCACCGCATCGGCGAGGGGATTGAAACGCTTACCTCTGCGGCCAGCGCGCCCGCTTCCGCCCCCCCCGTGGAAGATCATGCTGCCGATGCCGATCGTATACAGCAGCTTGAACAGGCCCTTTCCGCCGAACGCCACACCGTCGCCGCTTTGCGCGAACAGCTGGAGGCGCAGGCCGAACCGGCACTCGACACAGAACCCGCGCCTGCACCCGACGCAGACCGTGCCGAACTGGAAGCCCGGATCGAAAAAATGACCGCGCAGCTTGATGTGCAGGGCCTTGAAATCCATCGCATGCGCAAGACGGTGGTGCAATTGCGTGAAAACCTGCGCGGCCTGCGCCGGGCGCAGACGGCAAACCTTGCTGATCCCGAACAGATCAACCGCGCCATGATGGCCGAACTTGAAGCGATCCGCGTTACCCGCCTGTCCGAAGTGGCCGAGATGGACGAAATCCTCACCGAACTTACCCCCCTGATCAAGGAAGAGCGCCTCGATGCCTGAACTGACAATCACCATCGGCGGCCGCGCCTTCCCCGTCGCCTGTCAGGAGGGCGAAGAGCATTTCCTGCGCGCTGCCGCCGCCATGCTCGATGCCGAGGCGCAGCCCCTCATTTCCCAGATGGGCCGCCTGCCCGAGGCCAAGATGCTCCTGATGGCTGGTCTAATGCTGGCCGACAAGACCGCCGCTGTCGAGGATGAGATCCGGGGTCTGAAAGCCCGTCTTGCCGATCTTGAAGCGCGCCCCGAAACCCGTGTCGAAGTGCCGGTCATCCCGCCGCAAGTCACCGAAACGCTGGCTGAAATCGCTGCACGGGCCGAAGCTCTGGCCGACCGGCTGGATGATGCGCGCAGGCCGTCTTGACGCTGCGCGCCATCGCTATCCTTTGCGTGACCACTGCGCCTGCTTTCGCTGAAACCGAGGTGCAGAACATGACCTATGTCTGTGACCGTGGTGTCGCGGTGCCTGTGGTCTATGTCACAACGCCCGATACATCGCTTGCGGTCATCTACGTCGAAGGCGGTCAGTTCCTTCTGTACAATGAACCCGCCGCCTCTGGCGCGCGCTATGGCTGGCCTTCAGACGGGTCCAACTACGTCTGGTGGACCAAGGGGGACGAAGCGACGCTCTACTGGAAAGACGGCGAGGCAGGGACCGAAACCGCCATTCTTACCGGTTGCACACCGGCATAGGGCGCAACCTACCGCTTCTTATACGGTATGTTTTGCGGTATGTTCTGGCGGCCATCAAACCGGAGCCTGTCATGCCCGTTACCCGCCGCGCCACCTCCATGACCCTCGACGCTGCCCTTCTGGATGAAGCGCGCGCCCTGGGTGTTAACCTGTCACGCGCGGCCGAAGAGGGCATCCTCGCCCAGGTCCGCGCAGAGCGCGCCCGCCGTTGGAAAGAGGACAACGCCGCAGACATCTCCGCCTACAACAAGTGGATCGAGGAAAACGGGGTGCCCCTCGCAAAGTTTCGCAAGTTCTGATGTCCCGGCAGTTTGATCTCTATCGGATGGCGGATGGCGACTATGTCATCATTCTGCAGTCCGATCTGCTGGACGCACTCAACACCCGTGCCGTTTGTCTCGCCCTGCCGGAACAGGCGACAACTCCCGCATTTGCCGCGCTTTCCCCGCTTCTCTCTACCGGAGACGTCCGGTTGCGCATCGCCCCCCATATCCTTGCAACCTTGACGCTGTCAGAACTCGGGACTTTCGTCGCCAACCTCTCGCATGAACGCGACCGCATCATTCGTGCGTTTGATTTAATTCTCACAGGGGCCTGAAAACGAAAAAGCCCGCCAGGGGCGGGCCATCCGTCGCGATGGGGGCTTCAATCAGCCATTCGCCTCGCGGATTTTGTTGGCGGCGTCCTTGTCAAAGGTCACGCCCTTCGCCTCGAACAACGCGTCCAATTCGCCCGACAGCGTCATCTCGGTCACGATATCGCAACCGCCCACGAACTCGCCCTTCACATAAAGCTGCGGGATCGTCGGCCAATCGCTGAAATCCTTGATGCCCTGCCGGATTTCGGCATCGGCCAGCACGTTCACATCGGCAAATTCCACGCCCATGTAATTCAGCACCCCCGCCACACGGGACGAAAACCCGCATTGCGGCATCATCTTGGTGCCTTTCATGAACAGCACCACGTCGTTCTTCTCAACCGTCTCGCGGATCTGGTCCTGCGCGCTCATGCTCATCTTCCTTTCAATCCGGCGCCTTGGTCGTCAGCGCCAGCGCATGAAGCTCTCCATGCGCACCATCCATCTTACCCTTCAGCGCGGCATAGACTGCCCGCTGCTGCTGTACCCGGTTCATGCCTTTGAAACTGGCATCAATCACCTCGGCCGAAAAATGCTGCCCGTCATCCCCCTCAACCGTGATCTTGGCCGCCGGAAAGCTTTCCCGGATCAGGTTTTCGATATCGCGTGCGGAAATCGGCATGGGTCGGTCCTCGGTCTGTCAGGAAAAGATGTATGCCTAGAGGGCAGGGGCTGCAAGGCCCCGCGCGGCGATCCATTCATCGCGCAGAATACCATAAAGCATCAGGTCAACGGTTCGTCCCAGCATCGGGCGATACCAGTGCTGCCGCAACCGCCCCTCCAATTGATACCCGGCGCGCGCATAGACAGTCTGCGCCCGCAGATTCTCGCCGCTCGCATCCAGCCAGACCCGCTGTGCGCCCAGCTCGGCAAACCCATACTCCGTCAGCGCCCGCACGAACCCCAACCCGCGACCGCCGCCCGCCACATCCAACGCCAGCCGCCGCAACTCCACCGCGCCCGAAGGCTCGCCCACCTCGGCAAACAGCGCATAGCCCGCCCGCGCGCCGTCTTGTTCCCAGATCAGCAGCCGATGCCGTGCATCCGACGCATAAAACGCCAGCCGCCCCTCATCCTCATCGGTGATGTAGATTGCGTAATCCGGCCTCTGCGCCAGCGCGCGGATAAAGGCAAAATCGTCGGGCAGGGCAGGGCGCAGGCTCATGCGCGCGCCCGCCATTCCCGCGCCAGCATCCCGAAGGCGTGGCAATCCACCCAGATCCCCGCCCCCCGGTCCCAACATTCCCGCATGGTGCCCTCCATCACAAAGCCCGCCTTGGCAAAGGCGGTCAGGGCAGGGGCATTGTCAAAGGCGATGTCACAATACATCCGATGCGCGCCCATGGTCCCAAAGACATGCGCCTGCACGGCAAAAAGTAACGCCTGACCTTCGCCCCGCCCGGGCTGCGCCAGCCCCAGGTTCATCAGGTACACGACCCCCGGATAGGCCCATTCCAGCACCGCCACCCCGTCGATCCCACCCCGATCCCAGATCAGCACCGCCCCGCCATCCTCGGCGGCAATCTCACGCAGCCAGCCTTCGGATTGCGCCAGCAACTGCATCGGATAGGCCGCAATCAGCGCAGCGACCGCCGGGATTTCCCCCTCGGTCGCCGGCCGCAACATCAGGCAACCGCCTTGGCAAAAGCTGAACGGTATAGCGCTGACAACTCTGCGATGGATGCCGCCTCACCGCCAAACGCCACCGCATCGCCACCGAACTTGCCGACCACAGCCACGGGAACCCCGGCCGCCTTGCCCGCCGCGATCAGGGCATCGGCCTTGTCCGTCGCCACCAGATAGCGCGCCTGATCCTCACCGAACAAAACGCCCGTATCGCCGCTGTCCAGCACCACGCCCAAGCCCGCCCCTTCGGCCATCTCGAACGCTGCCAGCGCCAGCCCGCCATCGCCAAGGTCCGAACAGGCCCGGATTGCCACGCGATTGGCTCGCACAAACTCGCCATGCCGCTTTTCCGCGGCCAGATCGACCGTCGGCGCATCGCCCGCCTCGATCCCGAACATTTCGGCCAGCACAGCCGATTGGCCCAGATGTGCGCCCGCTGCCCCGATCAGCACCGCCGCATCCCCCGCAACCGGCCGCCCCGCAATCACCTCATCCAGTGATGCCAGAATCCCCACCGCGCCGATTGTGGGGGTGGGTAGAATGCCCTTGCCGTCGGTTTCGTTGTAAAGCGACACGTTGCCCGAAACGATGGGCATATCCAGCGCCGCCACCGCTGCGCCGATCCCTTTGATGGCGCCCACGAACTGCCCCATGATCTCGGGCTTTTCCGGGTTGCCGAAGTTCAGGTTGTCGGTCGTAGCCAGCGGCTTCGCGCCCACAGCACACAGGTTGCGATAGGCCTCGGCCACCGCCTGCTTGCCCCCCTCGAACGGGTTGGCCTTCACATAGCGCGGGGTCACATCGCTGGTGAAGGCCAGCGCCTTGCCCGTGCCATGCACCCGAACCACGCCCGCAGGCAGGCCCGGTGTCACCACCGTATCTGCGCCAACCTGGCTGTCATACTGCTCCCAGACCCAGGCCTTATGGGCATAGGACGGTGATCCGATCAGCGCCCTCAGGCCCGCCAGCGGCGCAATCGCGGGCACATCGCCCAGCGGAGCCGCCTTCGGCGTCTCAATCCAAGGCCGATCATATTCTGGCGCACTGGAAGACAGCTTTGACAGCGGCAGATCAGCCTTCACTTCATTGCCGTGCAGGATCAGGAAGCGATCCTCGGGGATCGTCTCGCCCACGATGGCGAAATCCAGATCCCATTTTACGAAAATCGCCCGCGCTTCGGCCTCCATCTCGGGCTTCAGCACCATCAGCATCCGCTCTTGGGATTCCGACAGCATCATCTCATAGGCGGTCATGTTCGTTTCGCGCTGCGGCACGTCATCCAGTTGCAGCTTGATGCCCAAGCCGCCTTTGTCGCCCATCTCAACCGCCGAACAGGTCAGCCCCGCCGCGCCCATGTCCTGAATGGAAATCACGGCACCCGATGCCATCAACTCCAGACAGGCCTCCAGCAGCCGCTTTTCGGTGAACGGGTCACCCACCTGCACAGTGGGGCGCTTTTCCTCGATCGTGTCGTCAAACTCGGCACTGGCCATCGTGGCCCCGCCCACCCCATCGCGCCCGGTCTTGGCGCCCAGATACACAACGGGCATCCCCACGCCGCTGGCGACCGAATAGAAAATCTTGTCCGCATCGGCCAAACCGGCGGCAAAGGCGTTCACCAGGCAGTTGCCGTTGTAGGATGCGTGAAACCGCACCTCGCCGCCCACAGTCGGCACGCCAAAGGCATTGCCATAGGCCCCGATCCCTTCAACCACGCCCTTTACCAGATGGCTGGCCTTGGGATGCGATGGCAGGCCAAAGGACAGCGCGTTCATGGCCGCGATGGGCCGCGCACCCATGGTGAACACGTCGCGCAGAATGCCGCCCACGCCGGTGGCCGCACCCTGATGTGGTTCGATATAGGACGGGTGGTTGTGGCTCTCCATCTTGAAGATCACCGCCTGACCGTCGCCGATATCGACCACGCCCGCATTCTCGCCGGGTCCGCAAATCACCTGCGGCCCGGTGGTCGGCAGGGTGCGCAGCCACTTCTTGGACGATTTATAGGAACAATGCTCGTTCCACATCGCGCTGAAGATGCCCAGTTCCGTATAGGTCGGTTCGCGCCCGATGATCCCGAGCAGCCGGTCATATTCATCCGGCTTCAATCCGTGGGCTGCAACAAGATCGGGGGTGATGGCGGGTTCGGACAAGGGCATTCTCCCATGGGCGCGGCTTGGCTCGCGTCATAGGCCAAGGCAGGCCGTTCCGAAAGACCCGTTGCCACGGGCAGAATCTTTTTTCAGGCCAACTGCAAATTTTTTTCCCGGCTTTGTCGAAATCGGCAAACTGCAGGCGTCCTTGGGTCACGAAAACCCAAAACGCTTAAGGAACCCAGAATGACCTTTCCGACAACTTCCCTTTACGCACTTCCCCTGATCTTGATTTTCCTCGTCCTGTTCTTCCGCGTCTCGGCGCGGCGGACCGACCTCAAGGCCTCCATCGGCGATGCGGGTGATACCGTTCTGCATGAACGCATCCGCCAGCATGGCAACTTCGTCGAATGGGTGCCCTTTGGCTTGGTGCTTCTGGCCCTGGCCGAAGCCTCCGCTGCAAACTCCATCGCACTGCACTGCGCTGGTGGCCTTCTCGTGCTGGGGCGCATCCTGCATCCGCTGGGCCTGAAGGCCGGTAATCCCGCCCATCCACTACGGATCGCAGGCAACTCTCTGAACCTGCTCTCCTTCGTGATCCTCGGCGTGCTCATCGCCATGGCCCGCCTCGGCTTCTGACATTCTGCAAACCCAAGGACAAACATCATGCAATACATGCTTCTGATCTACAGCGACCCCGCCCTCGAACCCGCCTATGGCACCCCTGAATTCACCGAAATGATGGCGGGCTTTTTCAAGCTGAACGAGGTGATGAAAGCCGACGGCACCATGCGCGGCGGCGAAGCCCTCAAGAGCGTGGAAAGCGCCACTTCGCTCCGCCTGCGCGGCGGCAAGGTGGAAACCATGGATGGCCCCTTTGCCACAACGAAGGAACATCTCGGCGGCTATTACATCGTCGATGTCCCGGACCTTGACGCCGCGCTGAAATACGCGGCCATGGTCCCGTCGGCCAGCTTCGGCACGGTCGAGGTTCGCCCCCTGATGGACTACAACCCCGCCGGGGAATGACCGAATGACCGCCTCCGATGCCATTGCCGTCACCCGCGCCGTCGAGGCGCTCTTGCGGCAGGATCGGGGGCGGCTTCTCGCTGCCCTCATTGCCCGTCTGCGCGATTTTCAGCTTGCCGAAGATGCCCTGCAAGAAGCTGCGCTCTCTGCCCTCACCCATTGGAGCCGGGCGGGCATCCCCGCCTCACCCCAGGGCTGGCTGCTGCGCGTGGCCCTGCGCAAGGCGATTGACCGCCTCCGCTCTGCCCAGCGCGATTCCCGCAAAACCGCAGACCTCACCCATCTGGCCATGGAAGAAGCCGCCGAGCACACCGCCGACGACATCCCCGATGATCGCCTGCGCCTGATCTTCACCTGCTGCCACCCGGCACTGGATCCAAAATCCCGCGTGGCCCTGACCCTGCGCAGCATCGCCGGTCTGACCACCCCCGAAATCGCCCGCGCCTTCCTTGATGCCGAACCCACGATGGGCCAGCGCCTTTCCCGCGCCAAGGCCAAGATCGCCGCCGCCGGCATCCCCTATGCCGTACCGTCCCCCGAGGATTGGCCCGACCGTCTTCAATCCGTGCTGGCAGTGGTCTATCTCATCTACAACGCTGGCTATTCCATCGGCCCGCAGGCCGAGGCGCAGTCCGACCGCGATCTTTGTGCCGAGGCAATCTTCCTGACGCGCCTTCTGGCACAGTTGCGCCCGGACGATCCGGAAATCGAAGGCTGCCTCGCTCTCCTGCTGCTGACGCAGTCCCGCGCCGCGGCCCGCCTTGGCGAGGATGGCATCACCATTCCGCTAACCGAACAGGACCGCAGCCTCTGGGACCGCCTATCAATCGACGAAGGCCTCGCCCTCATCAACCGCGCCATGGCCCGCCGGAACCCCGGCCCCTACCAGATCAAGGCCGCCATCGCCGCCTGCCACATGGCCGATCCCGCCCCCGACTGGCCGCAGATCGTGGCACTCTTTACCCGGCTGCTGGATTTCGAACCCACCTCCGTCATCCGCCTGAACCGTGCAGTCGCATTGGCCGAGGCGGGCGATCTCTCCACCGCTTTGGCAGAGCTGGCAGACCTCGCCCCGGTCCTCGACGACTATCAACCCTTCCATGCCGCGCAGGCTGATCTTCTGGCACGCGCGGGGCAGGGGGCCGCCGCCCGCACCGCCTATGACCGCGCCATCGCCCTTGCGCCCTCTGCCGCCGATGCCGCTTTCCTCGCCAAAAGGCGCGATCAGCAGCCCATCTGATGGGCAGTTCCAGAAAATCCCCCGAAAACCAAAAAAAAGGCCGAGCAGAAGCTCGGCCCAAGTCCAACAGGGAGGTATGAGACAGCAAGAGAAGATCTCAATCGCTGCCTCGCCAATGCAAATAGGCGGGCGCTTGGCATCGTGCAAGGGCAGGAATGCCGCAGATGCAGCATGGCCGCTATGCAGAAGATGCATGGCTTATCGGCAGGCTGTGGAAACGTTTCCCCACATTGACGAATGGGGCGCCGGAAAACCCTACGTCAGCCCTGTTCGCGCTTGCGATACTTGAAGATTTCCTCGCTCACGAACTCGCGGAATGCTGCCACCCGCTTGGAATGGCGCAACTCTTCGGGATAGGCCAGAAACACCGGCACCTCTCCGCTTTCCACATCCGGCAACACCCGCACCAGATCCGGCGAATCCTCGGTGATATAGTCGGGCAGCACGCCGATGCCGATATGGTTCAGCACCCCCTGCAACACCCCGAAATAGTTGTTCACCGTCAGCGTCGACGGAATGTCATTGCTCATCAACTGCTGCACCAGCGACGCCCCCGCCGCGACCTGCGCCGTTCCGGCATGCTGGCAGATCAACCGATGCGAATGGAAATCCGCCATCGTCTGCGGGGTGCCATGCTGCGCCAAATATTCCGGCGTTGCATAGAGCCGCATCCGGATCTGCATCAGCCGCTTGCGGATCAGATCGGCCTGGCTTGGTTCCTTCATCCGGATCGCCACATCGGCCTCACGCATGGGCAGGTCCAGCACCCGCTCTTCCAGCATCAGGTCGATCTTCAGTTCGGGATACTTCTGGTACAGCGCCGTTAGACGCGGGGCCAGCCACAACGTCCCAAAGCCAACTGTCGTCGTCACCCGCAACTCGCCGAAAACCTCGTCCTCGCTATCACGAATTCGGGCGGCGGTGGCGTCCAACCGCTTGACCATCTGTGTCGTCGCATCGAACAGCAACTCGCCCTGTTCCGTCAGGATCAACCCCCGCGCATGGCGGTGGAACAGCGTGACGTTCAAACTTTCTTCCAGCGCCCTGATCTGGCGGCTGACGGCGGATTGGCTCAGGTGCAGCACATCGCCCGCATGGGTCAGGCTGCCCTTGTCTGCCACCGCATGAAAAATCCGCAGCTTGTCCCAATCCATCTGCATCACTCACCTTTAAAAATCGCGGCATTCTACCACGGAAGCCCCCACATAAGAAGTATAGCTGCCATGTAAAGAACGCATGGCTCCGATTTTGCCACACCCCGCGCTTGCCCTTTCCCGCCGCCACCATCCCGCCTATGCTTGCACCAACCGGGCGAACCCGGTGCAAAAGGCGCGCAAACCGCGAAAGGGGCAGGGCATGGCAGTGGGCATCTTCGATTCGGGGCTTGGCGGGCTGACGGTTCTGGATGCGGTCACGCGCCGCCTGCCGGACGTGCCCTTTGTCTATCTGGGTGACAATGCCCATGCCCCCTATGGTGTGCGCGACCATGACGATATCTTCCGCCTGACCTGCGCCGCCACCGAACGGCTCTGGCAGGAAGGGTGCGATCTTGTCATCCTCGCCTGCAACACCGCCTCGGCCGCCGCGCTGAAACGGATGCAGGAAACGTGGGTTCCCGCGAACAAGCGCGTCCTCGGCGTCTTCGTTCCGCTCATCGAGGCGTTGACCGAACGCCAATGGGGCGACAACTCCCCCCCGCGTGAGGTGGCTGTCAAACACGTGGCCCTCTTCGCCACCCCCGCCACCGTCGCCTCGCGCGCGTTTCAGCGCGAACTGGCCTACCGCGCCATCGGCGTGGATGTCGAAGCCCAACCCTGCGGCGGTGTCGTCGATGCCATCGAACAGGGCGATGAAATGCTGGCCGAGGCGCTGGTCCGCAGCCATGTCGAGGCGCTCAAGCGCCGCATGCCCGCCCCCGAAGCCGCCATCCTCGGCTGCACCCATTACCCGCTGATGGAAAAAACCTTCCAAGATGCGCTGGGGCAGGGGGTCAAGGTCTATTCCCAAGCCAACCTCGTGGCCGAGTCGCTTGCCGATTACCTGACCCGTCGGCCCGCGTTTCTGGGAGCGGGGACTGTGTCCAAGTTCCTCACCACCGGCGATCCGCAGACGGTATCAAACAAGGCGACGCAGTTCTTGCGGCGGAAGATCACGTTCGAGGCGGCGTGAAGCCACCGCCTTCCTTAACTCATCCTTAACGATACGTGCCGCATTCTCTGTAATGCGCGTTATTTTTTGTAGTAACAAAAAAGCAGATCAGCTATGATCCGGCAAAGCCTGACGAAACCCTTGCGGGGCGCGTTCTGGATCTTGCCGATGCAGGTAGCGTGCTTTGCGGCCCGGCGATGACGGTTGAAGATGATCGGTTCGATTACGGCGAGCCTCGCTTAATCACCATCGGTCTGCTGAACACGCGCATGGTGGTTATCGCCTAAACCCCTCGCGGTGAAACATACCGCATCCTCAGCATGAGAAAAGCCAATGACTGCGAAATCGCCCGCTGCGGCCCAACCCTCCGACACCATGCCGGATGATGATCTTCCCGACCTCTCCACCCCCGAATGGGCCGCCCGGTTTGACCGGGCAAAGGTCACGCGTGGCCGCCCAAAGGCCGATGTGAAAAAGGTCTCCACCACCCTCCGCCTCGACCCCGACATCCTCGCCGCCTTCCGCGCCACAGGGCCGGGCTGGCAGGGGCGCATCAACGACACATTGCGGAGGGCGCTTGGCCTTTAGGAAGGCCGCTTCGCGCGCGCCGGAACCACAATAAACCGTTAACAACCTTCACTACCCGCGTTCGCTGCGTGCATACGCCCGTCTGCACAGCCATCTGCACCGCGCGCTGCACGGCCGATCGGGCAAAAAACCCTTGCCCTTCGCCCCGGCCTGCCGCATCACTCCGGCATCGGAAACAGGGGGTCATCATGGCCAAGAAAGTCGCCATTCTGGGTGCGTCGGGCTATACGGGGGCCGAGCTTGTCCGCCTGCTTGCCACCCATCAAGGGCTTGAAATCGCGGCGCTTTCGGCTGATCGTAAGGCTGGCATGGCCATGGCCGACGTGTTCCCCTTCCTGCGCCATCTGGACCTGCCAAGGTTGGTCAAGATCGACGAGATCGACTTTTCCCAGATCGACCTGTGTTTCTGCGCGCTGCCCCACGCCACCACACAACAGGTGGTGTCGGCCCTGCCAAAGACACTCAAGATCGTGGACCTTTCCGCCGATTTCCGCCTGCGCGATCCGGCGGAATACGAAAAATGGTACGGCCAACCCCACACCGCCATCGACCTGCAGAAAGAGGCCGTCTATGGCCTGACAGAGTTCTACCGCGACGCCATCACAAACGCTCGTTTGGTCGCCGGAACGGGCTGCAATGCAGCCACCGGGCAGTATGCCCTTCGTCCCCTGATTTCAAAGGGTTGCATTGATCTTGACGAT
The DNA here is from genome assembly GCA_035192965.1 of Fuscovulum sp. NCBI lineage: Bacteria > Pseudomonadati > Pseudomonadota > Alphaproteobacteria > Rhodobacterales > Paracoccaceae > Fuscovulum > Fuscovulum sp. The sequence continues at coordinate 2,471,339 of CP136571.1, forward strand.
ATCCTGATCGACCTGAAAGCAGGGGTCAGCGGCGCAGGGCGCAGCTTGAAGGAAAACCTCCTTCACGCCGAATTGTCCGGCGGCACCCACAGCTATTCGGCAGGCGGCAAACACCGGCACCTTGGCGAATTCGATCAGGAATTCAGCCTGATCGCTGGCCGCCCCGTGCATATCCGCTTCACGCCCCACCTGCTGCCCATGAATCGCGGCATCCTCGCCACGGTCTATGTGAAGGGCGATGCGAAACAGGTTCACGAAACCCTCGCAACCGCCTACGAAACCGAGCCTTTCCTCAAGGTGCTACCTTTTGGCGCGCTCCCCTCGACACGCGATATCGCAGGGTCCAACTACTGCCATATCGGCGTCATCGGTGACCGGGTTCCCGGCAACACCACCGTGATCGCCGTGCTGGACAACCTGACCAAGGGCTCTTCCGGACAGGCCATCCAGAACGCGAACCTGATGCTGGGCCTGCCCGAAACCCAAGGGCTGCTGCTTGCCCCCGTCTTCCCGTAAGGAGGGATCATGGCCGGTCTGAAAGGGCTGAAAAAACAACGCCGTATCCAGATCATCGCCCTTGCGGTGGTGGCCTTGGCCCTGTCGACGGCGCTGGTCGGCTATGCCATGCGCGACGGCATCAACTTCTTCCGGTCCCCCACCCAAGTGGTCGAAGCGCCGCCAGAGAATGATGAGGTGTTCCGCATCGGCGGCCTGGTCGAAGAAGGGTCGATCACCCGGGGGCAAGGTGAAACCGTCACCTTCCGCGTGACCGACATGAATCAATCCGTTCCCGTCGCATATACGGGCATCCTGCCTGACCTGTTTGCCGAAGGGCAGGGGATGGTAGGCACGGGTCGAATGGTGGATGGCACGTTCCAAGCTACGGAAATCCTTGCAAAGCATGATGAAACCTACATGCCGTCCGAAGTGGTCGACGCGCTGAAGGAACAAGGGGTCTACGTCGATCCTGATGACTCGGACAGCTGACCGCACGGCGGTACAGCACCGCGTTAACCGCTGACGCCCAGCCTCCTGCCAGCATGACAGCGCAAGGAGGCCGCATGAAGACCGTCGAAGAAATTGCCCGCGACACGGCGGGTGACGGGGCCGAAGCCCTGCTCGACCGCCAATTTCGGGCACCGGGCATTCAGGCCTTGCCGGAGTTGCTCCAACCCTTCGTCTTTGATCACTACCTTCTGGCCGGTCGGCACGCGATCATTGCCCTGCAACGTGTGCTGAACGAAAAGGGCGAAGAGTGTCCGCGATCCGGCGCCATCTGCCCGGTTACCCTGCGGGCGGCCCGCCGCGCCGTGGAAAGTCTGGGGGTGCTGCTGCTTTATGCCTGCGCCCGCGATCGCCGCGACAGGGCCTATGACTTTGCTTACGTCGCCAAGGAAAGACGCTGTTTCGTGGCAGGCCCCAACGGCACAAAGGGCATCCGCATCATGGAAGCAGAGACCTTTCTTCCCGCCGAAAAACACCTTTCCCTTGAAGATCATCGCAAAAGGCTTTCGCTATGGGTCTGATCGGCAAGGCGCTGGACAGCGCCATCTCCTCCCCCGAACTCCGGTCTGTCCTTTCGGGAATCCTGCAATCACCAGGAACCACCCTTGCGGGCGGCGGGCGCTATGACCGGCTCATAGATGCCGCCAACCGCCTTCCGCGCCCGGCGCTGGCCTTTGGGGCCATCGCGATGTTCGTCTTTGCGATGATTGATCCGGCGGGGTTCGCGCAGCGCATGGCCGCGCTCAAGGCTGCTCCAGCAGAACTGTGGTGGCTGTTGGGGGCGGTCATCGCAACCCATTTCGGTGCGCGCGAGGCGCACCACCTCCGCCACCGCACGACCGGCGCAGGGGCGCCTCTGCCCGAAAACCCACCGCAGGAACCGCCTGCCTGAAAGTGTATCCCTGAAGGGCGATCCTTGACCTGTCAGAAAGCCTCTGGCATTGCCACAGGCAAGCAGACAGGAATGTGATCAAATGAACCTCTTCTCGGATATCCGGGAGCTTGTCATCGCGGCGCTCACCGATCTGGCCGCGCAGGGCACGCTTCCCGCCGGTCTCGATTTTGCCGCTGTTGCGGTGGAACCGCCGCGCGACGCCGCCCATGGCGACATGGCCACCAATGCCGCCATGGTGCTGGCCAAACCATCTGGCCTGCAACCGCGTGTGATTGCCGAGGCACTGGCGTCGCGCCTGATGCAGGACCCGCGCATTGCCGGGGCGGACGTGGCCGGTCCGGGATTTCTGAACTTTCGCCTTGATCCGGCGGTCTGGCATACCCTGTTGCGCGCGGCGCTGACGCAAGGCGTCGATTATGGCCGCTCCAAACTGGGGCAGGGGCTGCGGGTGAATGTCGAGTTCGTCTCGGCCAACCCGACCGGCCCCATGCATGTGGGCCATGTCCGTGGCGCGGTTTTCGGGGATGCGCTGGCGCGGCTGCTGGCCTTTACCGGCTGGGACGTGACGCGTGAATATTACATTAACGACGGCGGCGCGCAGGTCGATGTTCTGGCGCGGTCGGCCTATGAACGCTACCGCGAGGCGAACGGACTGGAACCCGAAATCCGCGAAGGGCTCTATCCTGGCGATTACCTCATTCCGGTGGGCGAGGCGCTAAAGGCGAAGTACGGCACCACCCTGCTGGATCAGCCGGAATCCGTCTGGCTCAACGACGTCCGGGATTTCGCAGCTGACCTGATGATGGCAGAGATACGTAACGATCTCAAAGTCTTGGGCGTTGAGATGGACGTGTATTCATCGGAAAAGGCGCTCTACGGCACGGGCGAGATCGAGGCCGCGATTGATACCCTGCGAAGCATGGGCCTGATTTACGAGGGCACGCTGGAACCCCCAAAGGGCAAGGAACCCGATGATTGGGAACCCCGCGTTCAGACTCTGTTCCGCTCCACTGCCCATGGCGATGATGTTGACCGCCCGGTGAAAAAATCCGATGGCAGCTGGACCTATTTCGCCCCCGACATCGCTTATCACTACAACAAGGTGCGGCGCGGGTTTGATGCTCTGATCGACATTTTCGGCGCCGATCACGGCGGCTATGTCAAACGCATGAAGGCGGCGGTTTCGGCCCTGTCGAACGGCCGGGTGCCGCTGGATATCAAGCTGATCCAACTGGTGAAGCTCTATAAGAACGGCGAACCGTTCAAGATGTCAAAACGGGCAGGCACCTTCGTCACGCTGCGCGATGTGGTGGAACAGGCGGGGGCCGATGTCACCCGTTTTGTCATGCTCACGCGCAAGAACGATGCCGCGTTGGATTTCGATTTCGACAAGGTGCTGGAACAGTCCAAGGACAACCCGGTATTTTACGTGCAGTACGCCAATGCACGGATCAATTCGGTCCTGCGCAAGGCGCGCGATGCCGGGTTGGATGTGTCGGATGCCGCCCTTTTGTCTGCCGATCTGTCGATCCTGACGCATGAGGCCGAATTGGCGATGGCGCGCAAGATCGCCGAATGGCCACGTCTGGTGGAAATCGCCTCGCGGAACAATGAACCGCATCGCGTTGCCTTTTACCTTTATGAACTTGCCTCCGATTTCCACGGCCTCTGGAACCGCGGCAATGATGACGGCAGCCTTCGCTTCATCCAAGACGGCGATCCGGCCACGTCTCAGGCGAAAATTGCCCTCGCGCGCAGCGTTTCCGTTGTCATTTGCTCTGGTCTTGGTATCTTGGGTGTTACTCCGGTCGAGGAAATGCGCTGATCAACAGCGTCCCGTCCGGTCGAGCAGGCGAACAAAGCGGATGCGGCACGTATCGCATCGCGCAAGAGGCATGGCATGGCGGACGTGGATTACGATGATTTCGATACGGGTCATCCCTCAGGGTGGTCTGGTCAACACATGGCTTCCGGGCGGCTGACGCAAATCACCCATCTGGCTGGGGCTGTTTGTTCCGTGGCTTTGGTGCTTGGCCTTGGCATGTGGGGCTACAAACTTGCCGTGCGCGACGTGAACGGTGTTCCCGTGGTGCGCGCCATGTCTGGCCCGATGCGGATTGCGCCGGAAAATCCGGGTGGCGAAGTGGCCGATCATCAGGGCCTTGCCGTGAACACGGTGGCCGCGCTTGGCACCGCCGCGCCGCCACCGGACCGGCTGGTTCTTGCCCCGCGCCCGCTTGAGCTTACCCCCGAAGACAGCGCAGGCCTGTCGCCCGTGGATCCAAACGCCGTAGCAGAGCCTGTCGCCCCGGCACTCGCCGCTCCCGCACTGCCGGCACCGGTAGAGCCAGCCCCGGCTGAAAACCTGGGCCCAGATCCCGATGCCGTGGCGCAAGCTTTGGCCGAGGCGCTGGCTGAACCTCTGCCCGATGCCGTTGGGGATGAGGCCCCCCAGGTTGCCGGTGCCACACTGCGGCCCCGCGCACGCCCCGCAACGTCAGGCGCGCCCGGCGAGCTTTCGGTCACCCTGACCGACACCACCACTGTGGCCGCAACACCCATGGCAGAGGTTGACCCCGCCACCATCCCCAGCGGTACCCGTCTGGTACAGCTTGGTGCCTTCGACACGCCGGAACAGGCGCGGTCGGAATGGGTAAAGTTGTCCAACCAGTTCGGCCCAACGATGGCAGGCAAAGCCCTTGTCGTGCAGGCGGCAGAAAGTGGCGGACGCACCTTCTATCGCCTGCGCGCCCATGGCTTTGCGGATGAAGCATCTGCCCGCAGCTTCTGCACGACGCTGTTGGAACAAAGCGCCTCCTGCATCCCGGTCGAACAGAGATGACGTCGACAGGTTCGGGTGCCGCGATTTTCGGCTGCGCGGGCCCGGTACTGGGCGATGATGAACGCGCTTTCTTTCGCGAGGCCGATCCGCTGGGTTTCATCCTGTTTGCGCGCAACGTTGAAGATCCGGCACAGGTGCGGCGGTTGACGGCTTCCCTGCGTGATGCGGTTGGCCGCGACGCCCCGATTCTGGTGGATCAGGAAGGTGGTCGCGTGCAGCGCCTGCGTGCGCCCCATTGGCGCGAATGGCTGCCACCGCTGGATCAGGTCGCACGGTCGGGCGCGCAAGCGGCGCGCGGCATGGCGCTGCGGTCTCGCATCATCGCCCATGAACTGCGCGACGTGGGCATTGATGGCAACTGCGCTCCCTGCGCCGATCTGGCCAGCGCGGCCACGCATCCCTTCCTGCGGAACCGCTGCTATGGGAGTGACCCGGCGCAAGTCGCCGTTATCGCCCGCGCCGTGGCGGAAGCCCACCTGGCCGGCGGCGTGCTGCCTGTCGTCAAGCATATGCCCGGCCATGGCAGATCAACCGCCGACACCCACCACGACCTGCCCACCGTGACCGAGGAAGCCGCGACGTTGGAGGCGACCGATTTCGCCCCCTTCCGCGCGCTGAACGATCTGCCCATCGCGATGACCGCGCATATCGTCTTTGCAGCCCATGACCCGGATAGGCCCGCCACCCAATCGCCCGCCATGATCCGCGTGATCCGTGACAGCATCGGTTTCAATGGCCTGCTCTTGACCGATGATTTGAATATGCAAGCACTTGCCGGAACGCTGGCCGAACGGGCCGCCCGGTCGCTCGCGGCGGGCTGCGATATCGCGCTGCATTGCAAGGGCGATCTGGCCGAAATGCAGGCCGTCGCCGCGGCCGCCGGCACCATGCGTGCCGATACGCTGATCCGCGCCCAAGCCGCACTCGCGGCCCGTCGCGTGCCCGATCCGGTTGACATTGCAGCGCTGGAAGCCGACCTTGCTGCGATCCTTCAGGAACCTGCGCATGGCTGATGACGACTGGTCCGGCGAAGAAAGACTGACCCCGGCAGAGCGGGTGTCGGCAGAGTCCCTTATCGTCGATGTCGATGGGTTTGAGGGACCGCTTGACCTGCTCCTCATGCTGTCTCGCACCCAGAAGGTCGATTTGCGCCGTATCTCCATCCTGCAACTGGCGGATCAATATCTGGGCTTTGTCGAACGCGCCCGCGCGCTGCGGATCGAACTGGCCGCTGACTATCTGGTGATGGCGGCCTGGCTTGCCTTTCTGAAGTCGCGGCTCCTGCTGCCGCCGGAACCGGGTGAAGATGGTCCCTCTGCCGAAGAACTCGCCGCGCATCTGGCGTTTCAGCTGGAACGCCTTCAGGCCATGCGGGAATCCGCCGCTCGTCTGATGGCGCGCGATCAGCTAGGACGCGATTTCTTTGCCCGCGGACTGCCCGAAGATGTCACCCGCCACCGCCACGTCACCTATTCGGCGACCTTGATCGATCTGATGCGCGCCTATGCCCGCATCCGAACCAAGGATGAATTCCGCCCCTATGTCATGGACCGTGACCATGTCTTCACCATGGAACAGGCTCTGGATCGGCTGCGCGGCATGATCGGCTTTGCCGGGGCCTGGGCGGATCTGACATCGTTCCTTCCTGATGGGTGGGACAGCCATCCGATGCGCCGTCGTTCTTCCACCGCTGCGCATTTTGCCGCCATTCTGGAACTGGCCAAACGGGGGCAGATCGAATTGCGGCAAGGCGAAGTCTTTGCCCCCATCCAGTTGCGGCGAAAAGAGTCATGACCGGTACGCAAGAACCCATCGAACGCAGCCTGTTCGAGGCCCCCCCGATGGCCGAGCAGGAGCGTATGGTCGAAGCGATCCTTTTCGCCTCTGCCGAACCTGTGACGCTTGCCGAACTGGTAGCGCGTATGCCGCACGGCTGCGATCCAGCCGAGGCATTGGTCTATCTGCGCAAACGCTATGAAGGGCGCGGCGTGCATCTGGTACGCGTGGGGGATGCCTATGCCTTTCGCACGGCGGCCGATCTAGGCCATCTGATGCAAAAAGAAACCGTGGAACAGCGCAAGCTGTCCCGCGCTGCCATCGAAACGCTGGCCATTGTCGCCTATCACCAGCCCGTCACCCGGGCCGAGATCGAGGAAATCCGCGGCGTCGCCGTGTCGCGCGGCACGGTGGATCAGCTTCTGGAACTGGAATGGATCCGCCTTGGCCGCCGCCGCATGACCCCGGGTCGGCCTGTAACGTTTGTGGTGACGGAACAGTTTCTCGATCACTTCGGCTTGGAATCCGCCCGCGATCTTCCGGGGCTGAAGGAACTGCGCGCGGCAGGGCTTTTGGACAACAGGCCCTTGCCGGGCGGAATTCAATCCCCAGATGAGGAAGAAGAAACCCTCGCCGGGCAAAGCGAACTGTTTGAAGATTGAGTAGAGGAAGCGTGCGATGGACCTGAACAGATTGTTGCAAGGCATGGGCGGCAGGTTGCTGCGTCAGCTTCTGGGAATTGCCGTGAAGAAGGGCATCAACCGCATGGGCAAGTCCCCGGGTGATGTGGGGATGACCAAGCAGGATTCCCGCCGTCGGGCCGATCAGACCAAAGCGACCCAGAAGCGGATGAATGATCTGATGAAGATCGGGCGTAGGTTCTGGAAATAGGACCGTCTACTTGAACTGCTTTGCCAGTTTCAGGCCCTGACCCTGATAGTTGGATTTGATGGCCTGCCCGTAAAGGGTGTCGGGACGTTCCGACATCCGTTCGTAAACCAGCCTCCCCACCACCTGCCCGTGCTCCAGCACGAAAGGCGCCTCATGGCATCGGACCTCAAGCACACCGCGCGATCCGGCCCCGCCCGCATCGGCATGGCCGAAACCGGGGTCGAAGAAGCCTGCGTAATGCACCCGGAATTCACCCACCATCGCCAGATAGGGCGCCATTTCGGCGGCATAATCAGGGGGTATGGTCACCGCCTCGCGGCTGACCAGAATATAGAAGGCCCCGGGATCCAGAATGATACGCCCCTCGGTCGTATGAATTTCTTCCCAGAAATCGGCCGCCGGATAATGGCCGATGCGATCAAGATCGACCACTCCGGTATGGGGCTTGGCCCTGAAACCCACCAGATCACCCGCCGCCGGGCGCAGGTCGACAGAAAAGCCAAGCCCTTCGGAAATCACCGCCTGACCTGACACAAGGGGCTGTTGCGCGTGAAGCTGCGTCAGTTCGGCATCATCCAGCACAGCCTGCCCCGAACGAAAGCGGATCTGGTTCAACCGCATCCCCGGCCGTACCAGAACCGAAAAGCTTTTCGGGCAGACCTCGGCATAGAGCGGTCCGGTATATCCTTCGGGGATACGGTCGAATTCGGTTCCACCGTCGGTGATCGTCCGCGTTAGCAGATCCAACCGCCCGGTGGAGCTTTTTGCATTTGCCACCGCCGTCACCCCGGCAGGCAGGGCAAGGCCCTCCATCAGAGGAATGACATAGACGCAGCCCTTTTCCAGCACTGCACCGGCGGTGAGGTCGACCCGATGCATTTCGAATTCCGCCAGGCGGTCGGCCACTTTCCGGCCCTGACCAGCCAGAAAGGATGCCCGCACGCGATAGGCAACGGTGCCCAGCCGCAGATCAAGGCTGGCCGGTTGTATCTGTGCATCGGTGATCGGTAGGCTGGCGGAAATTGCTCCGTTGGCAATCAACGCGCGCAGCGCCTGTGAGGGAAGAACACCCTTCGCCATCATGTCGCGATCCCCCGGCACAGTGCTGAAACGGAACCGCCCGCACTGCCGTTGGGCAGGCGGGCGGTTTCGGTATTGGTCGGGCCGGTGAGATTCGAACTCACGACCTTCCGCCCCCCAGACGGACGCGCTAACCAGGCTGCGCCACGGCCCGACAGGCGGGATACATACTGATATTCCGGGCAGGGGCAAGCAGGAAAGCACATGGATCCGGCGATCACTTGGCCTTGCGCCGCGCTGCTTCGGCCACCCGTCCCCGCAGTTCGATCAGACGGTCGCGCAGTTGGATCAACTGAGGCTGGACTGCCGATACGTCTGCGGCTGAGGTCCGCCGCAGCATCGCGGCAATGGTTGCCGTTTCGACGGTTTCCCCACCGTCTGCTTCGTCCGACGCGGAAGTGGACGACGAATCGGATGCAGCGTCCTGACGGCTGTTCGATGCTTCTTCGCTGACAGGCTCTGATACGCCCGCATTGGCTTCCGATGGACCAGCATCCGGCAAATCGGCGCTGTCCAATGGCGTCTCGGCAGGGGGCGGTTCGCTATCTTGATCCGCATCCAACGGCGCTTCAGCCGTTGCAGATGCGGGTTCAGCACTGTCAGCGCCGACCTGCGCTGCGGGGTCTGTCACTTCCGGGGCCGGTAGCGCATCGCCCGGGTCGCCGGGCCAGGCCTGCGCATCCGTCGCGGGGCTTTCCGGCGGGGCAGGGGGCCAAAGCTCGGGTTGCATTGGGGTGGCGTCGCGCGCCGTGTCTTGCCGGTTCAATGCCGTCTCAAGTGAGATGATCTGTGCACTTTGCAATGCCTCGGAGGACGGCCTGTCGTCTTCGCCAAGCCGATCCCGTGGTCCGTATTCGGCGCTGAGTACCGCTTCAATGTCGGCGTCGTCCAGCAGGGGGCCGGCATCTTCGGATGCGAGGCCCGCCACATGCCTAATTCCTTGTTCGCGCAGAATTTTTTGCACGCCCCGAATGGTCATGCCTTCGTCATGTAGCAGTTTCTTGATCCCTGCCAGCAATGCCACGTCGCCCGGCCGATAATACCGCCGCCCCCCGGCGCGCTTGACCGGGCGGATCTGTGGAAAGCGGCTTTCCCAAAAACGCAGAACATGCGCGGGCGTGTCCAAGAAATCGGCCACTTCGCTGATCGTGCGAAACGCCTCTGGCGACTTGTCCATCGGCGGACGAACTCCTTACTTCTTGGATCCTGCCGCAACCCGGTCTTTCATCAGGTGAGATGGCCGAAAGGTCAGAACCCGGCGCGGGCTGATCGGCACTTCATCCCCTGTCTTGGGGTTGCGGCCGACACGGGCCGACTTGTCACGCACCGAGAAGGTGCCAAAGGACGATATCTTGACCGTGTCGCCCGATGCCAAGGCGTCCGACATGTGTTGCAGCACACTTTCCACAAGCAGCGCGCTTTCATTGCGCGACAATCCGACCTCACGGAACACGGCTTCCGACAGGTCCATGCGGGTTAATGTCTTCTCACTCATTCTATCCCCCCCGGGCGTTTCACGACAGAGTGAGCGGTTTGGGATTCCGAGTCAATATCAACAACTTGTCCCGCTGCTTTCAGACGAGGGACGCGGCTTACCAGCGCAGGACGACCGATCCCCAGGCCAACCCCCCGCCGATCGCTTCGGTCACCACCAGATCGCCGGGTTTGATCTGTCCGCGCGCTTTGCCGACGGATAGGGCAAGTGGTATGGAGGCGGCGGAAGTATTGCCGTGATCCTGCACCGTGACCACCACACGGTCCATCGGCACCTGCATCCGCTTGGCGGTGGCCTCAATGATCCGGATATTGGCCTGATGCGGAACGATCCAATCGACGTCGCCGCTGGTGAGGCCAACCTTTTCCAGTGCGGTATGGGCCGTTTCGGCCAGTTTTTCCACGGCGTGACGGAATACTTCCTTGCCCTGCATGCGCAGATAGCCAGTCGTCCCGGTTGAAACGCCGCCATCGACGTAAAGAAGATCGCGAAACCGCCCGTCGGAATGCAGGTCGGTGGCGAGGATGCCCCGGTCTGCCGAGGTGCCGTCGCCCTCGACGGCTTCAAGCAGCACGGCCCCGGCCCCATCCCCGAACAGCACGCAGGTGGAACGATCCGACCAATCCATCAGCTTTGAAAACGTCTCGGCTCCGATGACGAGAATCCGCTTCGCCTGCCCTGACAGGATCAGGGCATTAGCATTGGCCATGGCGTAGACGAAACCCGCGCAAACCGCCTGAACGTCAAAGGCAAAGCCGCGCGTCATGCCCAGCCCGGCCTGAACCATCGTGGCAGCCGAAGGGAAGGTCAGATCGGCGGTCGACGTGGCAAGAACGATTGCATCCACATCATCAGCCGCCATCCCGGCATCCGCCAGCGCGGCCTGTGCGGCGCGAATGGCGAGGTCGGATGTCGTCTGCCCTTCGGCCGCGAAATGACGGCGTTCAATGCCGGATCGGGTGCGGATCCATTCGTCGCTGGTTTCCACCAGAGTTTCGAGTTCCGAATTCGGGACAAGCCTTTCGGGCAGATAATGCCCGACGCCCTTTACGACGGCGCGTATCGTCATTCTTTGGTCCCGCCTCCCGTCCCCTGTTCCGAAACGGACGGGGTTGCTTCTGCCGCGGCATCCTGCCCCGCCCGCACGGCGGACGCAACCCGTGCGGCAAGGCGATCCTGAAACCCGGCGGCGGCCAGTTGCCGGGCAAGGCCAATGGCGGCGGCAACGCCAGTGGCATCCGCCGAACCATGAGATTTCACGACAGTTCCATTCAGACCAAGGAACACGCCGCCGTTCGCCCGGCGCGGATCCATCCGCTTTTGCAACCGTTTCAGCGTGCTGAGCGCAAAGAGTGCCGCCAGCCGCGAAAAGACCGAAGCGTTGAATTCTTCGCGCAGGAAATCCGAAATCAGCTTGGCAGTACCTTCACCTGTCTTCAACGCGACATTCCCGGTGAAACCGTCCGTCACAATCACATCGACGCGGTCTGAGGGAATATCGCTGCCTTCGACAAAGCCGATGAAATCAAAGCCGCCCGCCTCGGCCTGAGGCCCAAGCAGTTCATGCGCTTCCTTCAGCTCTGCACGTCCCTTGTGTTCTTCTGTGCCCACATTCAGCAGGCCCACGCGTGGGCGGGTCAGGCCAAGCCCGTTGCGGGCATAGGACGCGCCCATCATAGCGAATTGCAGAAGATCGCCCGCCTCGGCCTTCACGTCAGCGCCCATGTCGAGCATCACGTTGAAGCCGCCGGGATTGCGCGATGGCCAAAGGCTTGCGATGGCAGGCCGGTTGATGCCGGGCAGGCGGCGCAGGCGCAGCATGGCAATCGCCATAAGCGCGCCAGTGTTCCCGCAGGACACGGCCACCGACGCCTCGCCTTGCTTGATGCTGTCGATGCAGGACCACATCGAGGTGCCGTCGCCATGCCGCATGACATGGCTTGGCTTGTCCTGCATGGACACCACACGGTCTGCATGGCGCACGGTAACGCGACCCTTCAGGGGAGCTTCACGTTCGACAAGCCGCGTGAGTTCGGCATCATTGCCGTGCAGGATGAAGTCGACATCCGGATGCGCAGACGCAGAAAGGGAAAGACCGGCAACGACGGCTGCCGGTCCCCTGTCGCCACCCATGGCGTCAACAGAAATCACGATGCGGCGCGGGCCGTCGGTTGCCGGAGTGTGAAGTCCGTTGGCCATCGGGCTGGGCGTCTTGGAGGCGGCTTACGCCGCGTCCTCGTCCAGATCGACTTCTTTGACGGATGCCACGACTTCGCGGGCGTCGTAATGGCCGCAGGCGCTGCACACGTGGTGCGGGCGCTTCAGCTCGCCACAGTTGGAGCATTCCTGCGGATTGCCGGCAACAAGGGCGTCATGTGCGCGGCGCATGTTGCGCTTTGAACGGGTGACTCGGTTCTGCGGGACAGCCATGTCTCGACCTCGGGTAGTGGGGACATGCCCCTGATTTCGCTTTGCGATCAGCGGTTTGCCCGCCTATCGTGCGAGCCCGTACCAGCCATCGAATGAGGCGCGGAAAATACCCGGATTTGGTGCGGGCGCAAGCCCCTTTCTTGCGCTTCGGTGCTGGGGCCTATTCCTTGCTTTCCGGCCCCTCATCGGATGCGGCAAGGCGGTCGCGAAGGGCGGCAAGACCGGCAAAGGGTTTCAGGTCGGCCTCGCGCAGCGGTTCGCTTCCGGGCGGGGCGAAAACCGCCTCTCCCAAAGCCACATCTGGCGCGCGAGGATAGAGTGGTAGGGCAAGCGCCAGCGCTTCGATTGCCACAGCGCCAAGGTCGATCACTTCGGGCAGCGGTTCTTGCGTGTCATCCTCGGGCATCTCTACCTCATCACCTTCGGGTTCTTGCCAGCTGGACAGATAGCTGCGGCGGACGGTGTCGGTGATCGTGGCCGGAACCGGGGCGAGTGTTACAGAGCAGGGCTGCACGACAGAGGCGGTCAATTCAGCCTCCAGCACATAATCGTTGCGACCCGAAGGGCGGAGTTCGCCGCGAAAGCGGAAGGCAGGCAGATCAAGCAGATCAAGGGCTGCCGCCATAGCCGCGCGGGTGGGTGCATCGGGGCGCAGGTCGAACCGCGTGGGCTTGCGTGGGGACAGGGCTCCTGTGCGCAGCGGGTGGTGCAGGGCGGGTGCTGCCGGATCATGGGGTGGTGTTTCGGTCATCTGGCACGGCTCCGGTCGGCGTTTGGGGGTGTCTTTGCCGCATGTTCCTGCCCGGTCCGGCCTGGTCGGGGCTGTTCCATTCTTGAACAGTGGCCCGTCCTTCTGTAAGCCGGAACAAAAGCGCCGCATGCGACCGTTACTTTTTGCAATACGTGTTGTGCTGTAGCATGACAAGGCAACCAAGTTCGATGATCGGTTCGCGCGGCAGAGGCAGGTAGGGAACGGAATGAGTTTCTTCGGCAAAATGGCGGCCTCGGCGGGTGTGGGCAGAGGAATCCGGTTGGGTCTGATTGGCGCGGTCCTGCTTATTGCGGCCTGTTCCACGGTCTATCGCAACCATGGCTATGTGCCGACCGACGACGAGTTGGCGCTGGTCGAGGTGGGCGTGGACACGCGCGAAACCGTTAGCGAAAAGATCGGGCGACCCACGGCTTCGGGTCTGCTGAACGATCTGGGCTGGTTCTATGTGCAAAGCCGCTGGGCCTATCGCGGGGCTTTCGAGCCGAAAGAGATCGAACGTCAGGTCGTGTCGATCACCTTTACCGAGGCGGGACGGGTTCAGAACATCGAACGCTTCGGGTTGGAGCGGGGCAAGGTCGTGCCACTTTCGCGGCGCGTGACGGAAACCAGCGTGAAGGGTCTGAGCGTGATCCAGCAACTGCTTGGCAGTTTCGGACGCATCGGGCCGGGCATCGTCACCGGGGAGTGATCGAGCGGTAGACGCTGTTCGGCGGAGTGATTTCAGGGGCGCAACACAGCTGCGCCCCTTTTCCGTTTGACGAGAACTTTACGATTAATCGTTTCTTTACGATTCCGCCTCGAAGGTCAGCGCAACGCCATTGATGCAATAGCGCAGCCCCGTTGGCGCAGGGCCATCCGGGAAGACGTGGCCGAGATGCGCCTCGCATCGGTTGCAATGCACCTCGGTCCGCCGCATCCACAGGGTGCGGTCTTCCTGCTCGCCAACCATTTCGGTATCGATGGGTTGCCAGAATGAGGGCCAGCCTGTGCCGCTGTCGAATTTTGTGCGCGCGTCGAAAAGGGGCGCGTCACAGCACACGCAGCGGAAGGTTCCCGCCGCCTTTGGAAAATCGTCATGGGTGAAGGCGCGTTCCGTTGCATGCTTGCGTGTCACCCGATAGGCGAGGTCCGACAGTTGCGACCGCCATTCGGCATCCGATTTCACAACCTTGTCCATCTTTGGTCTTCCTTCTGTTTTGCGGGGCGTCGCAGCAAGCGTGGGGGGCTTGCGTCCCGCTTTCGGCTGGCCTCATATCTAGTTCGCCGCAGGTGTGACGCCAAGCGGCAAGGAGCCTGCACCCGTGTTGCCGTTCTGCAAGGGCCGTTTTCGCGCCCGCTTGGCCGAGTCCCTGGAAGATATACGCGCCGCGCAGCGGTTGCGTTACATGGCATTCCGCGCAGGACGTGTATCGGAGGCGGGCGAGGGGCTGGACAGCGATGCCTTTGACGAACGGTGCCAGCATCTTCTGATCGAAACAATAACGGGGGGCGCGGTTGTGGGAACCTGCCGCCTGATGCTGATCCGGCAGGCCGGGATGCTGCAGAATTGCTATTCCGCGCAGTTCTACGATCTGGCGCCCTTGGCCCGATGCCGGACCCCGATGCTGGAGATCGGGCGATTCTGCCTTTCACCTGCCGCGGGCGACGCGGATGCGCTGCGCGTGGCTTGGGCCGCGCTGACGCGGATTGTGGATGCCGAGGCGGTAACGGTGATGTTCGGCTGTTCATCCTTTGATGGCGTCGGGGCGGAACCGCATCGGGATGCCTTGGCCCTGCTGGCGGCGGGGCATATCGGCCCGGCTGACCAGCGGCCCGGACGCAAGGCTGTGGATACGGTGGCATTGGCGCCTGCGCCGCATAATCCGAAGCAGGCGCTGGGGCAGATGCCGCCGCTGCTGCGCAGCTATCTGGCGATGGGGGGGTGGGTCAGCGATCACGCGGTGCTGGACCGCGATCTGGATACGCTGCATGTGTTCACCGCTGTAGAAATCGGGGCGATTCCCCCGGTTCGGGCGCGGCTTTTGCGGCTTGATGCGCGCTGAGAGGCGTTGACGCCGCGCATCGGCCCGCATACCTGACCCGCCATGGCACGCGCACCCCTTCTCCAGCTTTCGTCGATTTCCCTGACTTTCGGGGGCAACCCTGTGTTTGACGGGCTTGATATGGTCGTTCAACCGGGGGACCGGGTGGCCCTAGTCGGGCGGAACGGTTCGGGGAAATCCACCCTGATGAAGGTCATGGCCGGACTGGTGGAGCCGGATCAGGGTAACCGTGTGATTCCGCCGGGTGTGACGGTCGGCTACATGGAGCAGGACCCCGATCTTTCGGGCTTTGCCACGCTGGGAGATTACGCGGCGAGCGGGTTGGCCGATTCCGAGACTTATCGAGTCGAGATGGTAGCCGAAGGGTTGAAGTTCCGCCCTGAAACACCGGTGGCCACGGCTTCGGGCGGGGAACGGCGGCGCGCGGCGCTGGCCAAGTTGCTGGCCGAAGCGCCGGAATTGATGCTGCTGGACGAACCGACGAACCATCTGGACATTCAGGCCATCGAATGGCTGGAGGCGGAACTGTCCTCCACCCGCGCGGCCTTTGTCCTGATCAGCCATGACCGCGCGTTCCTGAAGGCGCTGACACGGGCGACACTGTGGATCGACCGGGGCGAGGTGCGGCGGCGCGAGTCGGGCTTTGACGGGTTTGAAGAGTGGCGCGAAACCGTCTGGGCCGAAGAGGATGAGGCGCGCCACAAGCTGGAACGCAAGATCAAGGCCGAAGGGAAATGGGCGGTTGAAGGCATCAGCGCCCGGCGCAAGCGTAATCAGGGGCGCGTGCGCGCCCTGGCGGCGTTGCGGGAGGAACGGTCTTCGATGATCCGTCGACAGGGCACTGCGGCGATGGAACTGGAAAGCGGCCCCGTCAGCGGCAAGCGCGTGATCGAGGCGAAGGGGCTGGAGAAAGCCTTTGGCGATAAGCAGATCGTGACCGGATTCGATCTGCGGGTGCTGCGCGGCGACCGTGTGGCCTTTGTCGGCCCCAATGGTGTGGGCAAGACCACGGTTCTGAAGATGCTGGTGGGCGAAGTGGCCCCGGATGCAGGGACGGTGACGCTGGGCACCAATCTGGAGATCGCGGTCTTTGACCAGACCCGTGCGCAGCTGGACCCGAATGCCACCCTTTGGGACAATCTGACCGGCGATCCCTTGATGCGGGTGTCGGGGGCGGCGGATCAGGTGATGGTACGTGGCGTGCCACGGCATGTGGTGGCCTATCTGAAGGATTTCCTGTTCGACGAACGGCAGGCGCGTGCGCCGGTGAAAAGCCTGTCTGGGGGAGAAAAGGCGCGGTTGCTGCTGGCCAAGCTGATGGCAAAGCCGTCGAACCTGTTGATCCTGGACGAACCAACCAACGATCTGGACATCGAGACGCTGGACCTGCTGCAAGAGGTTCTGGGCGATTATGACGGCACGGTTCTGCTGGTAAGCCATGACCGCGATTTCATCGACCGCGTGGCGACGGCGACAGTGGCGATGGATGGCACGGGGACAGCGGTGGTCTATCCTGGCGGCTGGTCGGACTATGCCGCGCAGCGACCTGTCCGCCCGGAGGAGGGTTCGCGCGCCATGAAGGCCGAGGCGGCAAAGGTGGTTGTGAAGCCCGCTGCCAAGGCCGAAGGGCTGAGTTTTCCGGAGCGGAAACGGCTGGAAGTTTTGCCGGGGATCATTGCGCGGCTGGAGGCAGAAATTGCCAAATTGGGAGAGTTGCTTGCCGACGCGGACCTGTTCACGCGCGAGCCGGTGAAGTTCCGCAAGGCCACCGATGCGCTTGTGGAACGGCAGGGTGCGCTGGCGGCGGCGGAAGAGGAATGGCTGGCCTTGGAAGAGCGCGCCTGAGGGACAGGGTAACGCAGGGCGCAGGATCCGGTTCCCCACATTTGGCGAATTATCACGTGATTTTGAGGGGATAGGCGATAACTGGCCGAAGCGCCCAGTGGCGCGCGCCAAATCCCGCCGCTTGCATTCACCTTTGTTCACCTCCCCGTCATCATGACTTGCTCTGACCTGCCATCGGGCGCAGGTGTACCTCACGAGACGACCGCCGGAGTACTGGACGGTCGCAGTTCAAAGGCACAGGAGACAGACAATGAAATTCATTTCAGCAACGGCGGCGCTGGCCGCAGTGGCGGCATTTGGCGCGATGCCCGCGCTGGCTGGCGGCCCGACCGAAGTTTACAACGAACCGGCGGTCGCCCCGGCACCGATGGTTGTTGCCGCACCCAGCGCGGATTGGAGCGGGCTGTATGTTGGTGGTCAGCTTGGCTATGGCGATGTGGGCTCTTCGTCCGCGACGCTGGATGGCAGCGGCTTCACGACGGGCCTGATCGCCGGTTACCGCGCCGATATGGGCCAGTTCGTGGCCGGTATCGAAGGCAACTATGATTGGACCGATATCGATCTGGGTGGCGGTGCTGCGACGTTGGACAATGTCGCCCGCCTGAAGCTGATCGGTGGCTATGACATGGGCCCGGCGCTGCTGTACGGTACGGTTGCAGCCGTGCGGGCCGAAACCTCAATCGGCAGCGACAACGGCTATGCGTTGGGTGTGGGCATGGACTATGCCCTGACCGAGCGCATGACGGTGGGTGCGGAACTGTTGGAGCACCGCTTTGACAACTTCAACGGGTCGGGCGTCGATCTGGACGCGACCACGTTCAACACGCGTGTCGGATTCCGTTTCTGATCGGAAATCATAAGGTTACGGTTTCTTAACGAAATCGGATCTGAAACAGGCGGGCGGTCCTTCGGGGCCGCCCGTTTTGTTTAGATCAGCTCTTCCACGACCTGCGGGATGGTCATCACGTCAGCCTCGGTGCAATCGAACTGACCCACCTGCACGCGGATGACATAGCGCCCGGCGTGGCGGGTCTGGGTGAGGTAAATGCGGCCATCATCATTAATCCGGGACAGAAGGGATTCGGTTTCGGCATCGGTTCCGAGGGCAAACGTGAAGAGCGACAGCGAGGGTTCGGTGGTGATCGTCACGCCGGGCAACCGCGCCAGCGCATCGCGGGCCTGACGCGCCCAGAGCACATGGTTGCGGATCCGGCTGCGCAAGCCCGACAGACCATAGGCGCGAAGGGTGAACCAAAGTTTAAGGGCCCGAAAGCGGCGGCCCAGCGGGACAGTCCATTCGTTGAAATTGGTGATTTCTTCGCGCCCGGCGGTTTCCAGATAGGTGGGGCGCAGGCCGAGCGTGCGGACCTGTGGGCCGGGATCGGCGAGGAACTGGACCGCGCAATCGAACTGTGCGCCGAGCCATTTATGCGGGTTGAACACGATGCTGTCGGCCCCGTCGATGCCCAGCCACAAGTCACGGAATTCCGGGCAGATCATGGCCGATCCGGCCCAGGCGGCATCGACATGGACGGGCAGGCCTGCGGCACGGGCCACGCTGATGCAATCGGCGATGCGGTCGAAGGCCCCGACAGAGGTGCCGCCCGCGCAGAGGATCACGCCTGCGGGCAGAAATCCTGCCGCGCGGTCCGCGGCGATAGCCCCGGCCAGAGCCCCCGGTTTCATGGAAAGCGTTGCATCCGTTGGGATTTTTACAAGGTTTTCCTGCCCGATCCCGGCGATGCGGGCGGCCTTGTCGACCGAGGAATGTGTCTCGGCGCTTGCGTAAAGCCGCAGGCGGGGCTGGGCGGACAGGCCCTGTTGCAGGCCCGCCCATCCCAACGCCTGTTCGCGCATGGTCAGCACCGCCGAGAGGGTGGCGGTGGTGGCGCTGTCGTGGATGGTGCCGGTGAACGTGTCGGGCAGGCCGAGGGAGTGGGCCAGCCAGCGGATCATCACCTGTTCCAGTTCCGTCACGGCGGGCGAGGTTTGCCACAGCATCCCCTGCGCCGCGATGGCGTTGGCCAGTTGTTCGGCCAGCATGGAGGCGGGGGAGGCGTTCGCCGGAAAATAGGCGAAGAAGCGGGGATGCTGCCAATGCGTCAGTCCGCCGGGGATGATCCGGGCGAAGTCGGCAAAGATTTCCTCCATGTTTTCCGCATCTTCCGGCGGGGCAGGGGGTATCTGTGCCGCAGTCGCGCCGGGGGTGAGGGGGGCGCGAACCGGGCGGTCGCGCAGCGTGGCGTGATAGTCATGGGCCCAATCGGCGGCGCGTTTTGACCAATGACGCAGATCATCGTGATCCATGATTTCCCCCCTGTGCAGACGGGTGAATTGAACAGGCGGGGGGAAGGGCCGCAAGGGGCGGCGTTCTATGCGTTAAATCATCACCTTAGGAGGATTTGGCGGTGCAGCGGCCGGTGCAGATGGCTGTGCAGACAGGCGTATGCACGCAGCGCACGGGCTTTGGCACGATTCTTAAGATTAACCATCATGCGCGAATCGCGGTTTGCGCAGCCGAAAGTTGCGCTTGGCAGGCCAGCGGTTTGGTTGTAGCGGTGGGGTATGAGCATGAAGGGCATCATCGGCTGCTGCTGCATTACCCGCTGACCATTGGTCGCGCGGGCCTTCTTCTCGTTCCCATGAACAGACGAAGTTGATAGACCCGCGCCGGGAACGGCATGGCGGGCCTTTGGCCGAATTTCGGGATTTGGAATATGGTGACGATCCGGCTGCACAATACGAAGACGCGAGCGAAGGAGGTTTTCACCCCGATCGACGCGGACAATGTGCGGCTTTATGTGTGCGGACCCACGGTTTATGACCGCGCGCATATCGGCAATGCGCGGCCTGTGGTCGTGTTCGACACGCTGTTTCGGTTGCTGCGCCATGTCTATGGCGCGGGGCATGTGACCTATGTCCGCAACTTCACCGATGTGGATGACAAGATCAACGCGACCGCCCTGGCGCGGAAGGAAGCGGGGGCGTCCGGCACGCTGGAGGCGTTGATCGCCGAGCGGACGGAAGAGACGATCCGCTGGTACCACGAGGATATGGATGCGCTGGGGGCGCTGCGGCCTGCCATTCGGGGTGTGGTGTCAGAGCAGGCGGAGCCGCGCGCGACGGCCTATGTGGGCCAGATGATTGCGATGATCGGCACGCTGATCGAAAAGGGCCATGCCTATGCCAAGGACGGCCACGTTCTGTTTCGCGTGCGGTCCTATGCGGAATACGGGCGGCTGTCGGGGCGGGCAGTGGATGACATGATCGCGGGGGCGCGGGTGGAGGTGGCCCCGTTCAAGGAAGACCCGATGGATTTCGTGCTTTGGAAGCCGTCGGATGACAGTCTGCCGGGGTGGGAGAGCCCTTGGGGCAGGGGCAGACCCGGGTGGCATATCGAATGTTCGGCTATGTCCTTTGCCCTTCTGGGGGCATCGTTCGACATTCACGGTGGCGGGATCGACCTGCAATTTCCGCATCACGAGAATGAGGTGGCGCAAAGCTGCTGCGCCCATCCGGAGGCCGAGTTTGCGCGCGTCTGGATGCATAATGAGATGTTGCAGGTGGAAGGGAAGAAGATGTCCAAATCACTGGGCAACTTCTTTACCGTGCGCGATCTGCTGGATCAGGGCTATCCGGGGGAAGTGATCCGCATGGTCTATCTTGGCACGCATTACGGACGTCCGATGGATTGGACGGCAGAGAAGGCGGAGAATGCCGCACGAACCTTGACAAAATGGAGAGGCTTTACCAAGGGCGTGCTGCCGTCTTCGCCATCGCCATCCGTCTTGGCCGCGCTTGCGGACGACCTCAATACTGCTGGAGTAATTGCGGAGCTTCATGCGCTTGCCGCGAGCGGTGACTTTCAGAGACTTAAGGCTTCGGCAAACTTAATTGGTCTATTGGAAGATGGCATGGGGAAATGGTTCGACCTTCTGGGTCTAGTAGAGGGTGCCAATGATGCACTTCGAGAAGTTCTAAGGCGGCGAGCAACTGCGCGAGAAGAGCGCGATTTCAAGACAGCTGACCTTATTCGAAACGAGCTGAAGTCTTTTGGCGTGACGCTGACAGACCTGCCGGACGGGACTGTTAAACCAACGATGGCACTCGACAAAATAGTGTTTTATATCAGTGGTCTATCTGAGGACGACAAAAAGGAAATGCTTGGTGAAACCTTCAATGAGGGAGTAGACAGCATTGATGGAAACGCTGCAGCAAGCGCATACCTTCTCCATGTCGCAAAGATCGTCAAAGGAAAACTAGGATAATGTATTCTGGGAAAGCTCCTGAGACTACCTTGCACGATTTTTTTGCGAAAAATCGGGGGGGCGCTGCCCCCTGCCGCCTTTGGCGGCTACCCCCGGGGTATTTGGGCCAAGATGAAGGGGCGTGTTCGTGAAAGAGCGGCTGTATCTGTTCGACACCACCCTGCGCGATGGGCAGCAGACGCAGGGGGTGCAGTTTTCGACCCCTGAGAAGCGGGTGATCGCCTTGGCGTTGGATGCGCTGGGGGTGGATTACATCGAGGGTGGTTGGCCGGGGGCGAACCCGACGGATAGCGAATTCTTTGCGGATCGGCCCAAGACGCGGGCGGTGATGACGGCGTTCGGGATGACCAAGCGTGTCGGGCGGTCGGCCGCTAATGATGATGTGCTGGCGGCTGTGCTGGATGCAGGGACGCCGGCGGTCTGTCTGGTGGGCAAGGCGCATGAGTTTCATGTGAGAACTGCGCTGGGATGCACGCTGGAGGAAAATCTGGAGGCGATCCGCGCCTCGGTCGCGCATTGCGTGGCCAAGGGGCGCGAGGCGGTGCTGGATGCCGAGCATTTCTTTGACGGCTACCGCGCCGATCCGGGCTATGCGCTGGCCTGCCTGCGCGCGGCGTTGGAGGCCGGAGCGCGCTGGGTGGTGCTGTGCGATACCAATGGCGGCACTTTGCCCGCCGAGGTGGGACGCGTGGTGGCAGAGGTGATTGCGGCAGGCGTTCCGGGGGACCGGCTGGGGATTCACTGCCATGACGATACCGGCAATGCGGTGGCCAATTCGCTGGCCGCCGTCGATGCGGGGTGCCGGCAGATTCAGGGCACGTTGAACGGGTTGGGCGAGCGCTGCGGGAATGCCAACCTGACGACGATCATCCCGACGCTGTTGTTGAAGGAGCCCTATGCCAGCCGTTTCGAAACGGGGGTGACGCGCGAGGCGCTGGCGGGGTTGGTGCGGGTGAGCCGTCAGCTGGATGATGTGCTTAACCGGGTTCCACTACGGAGCGCGCCCTATGTGGGGGCAAGCGCCTTTGCCCATAAGGCGGGGCTGCATGCGAGCGCGATCCTGAAGGACCCGTCCACCTATGAGCATGTCGACCCTGCCGTGGTGGGCAATGAACGCGTGATCCCGATGAGCAATCAGGCCGGGCAGTCGAACCTGCGGGCGCGGCTGGCGGCGGCGGGGATCGAGGTGGACCCGAAGGATGCGCGGCTGGGCCGGATTCTGGAGGTGGTGAAGGAGCGCGAGGATCAGGGCTATGCCTATGACGGCGCGCAGGCGAGTTTCGAACTGGTGGCGCGGGCGGAACTGGGTTTGCTGCCGGATTTCTTTGAGGTGAAGCGCTACCGCGTGACGGTGGAGCGTCGGAAGAACAAGTACAACCAGATCGTCAGCCTGTCCGAAGCGGTGGTCGTGGTGAAGATCGGCGAGACGAAGATGCTGTCGGTTTCGGAATCGATGGATGAGACGGGCACGGATCGGGGACCGGTGAACGCGCTGGCCAAGGCTTTGGGCAAGGACCTGGGCCCCTATCAGGGCTGTATCGACGACATGAAGTTGGTGGATTTCAAGGTGCGCATCACGCAGGGGGGGACCGAGGCGGTGACGCGGGTGATCATCGACAGCGAGGACAGTCAGGGGCGGCGCTGGTCGACTGTTGGGGTAAGCGCGAACATCGTGGATGCGAGTTTCGAGGCGCTGCTGGATGCGATCAACTGGAAGTTGATCCGGGATACGGGGCAGCCGGTGAAAGAGGGCGCGTGATGGACTGGGACAGCTTCTTCGCTGTTCACTGCGATCTGCCGCGCGAGGGGCCGGGGGAAGCTCAGGACGTGGCCTGGGCGCTGGCACTGGCCATGCTGCCGGAGGGGGCGGCGATCTGCGATGCGGGGGCGGGGGCCGGCGGCGATGTGGGCGCGCTCTTGTCGGTGCCGGGCGCGCGGGTTCTGGCGATAGACACGCATCCGGGGTTCGTGGCGCAGATGCGGCCGCGGTTTGCGGGTGAAGAGCGGGTGCGCGTTCAGGAGGCGGATGTGGGGCGGCTCGCGGTGCATCCGTCGGGGCCGTTCGACCTGATCTGGTGTGCCGGGGCCTTGTACTTTCTGGGGTTGGAAGAGGGGTTGGCGCGGATGGCGGCTGCCTTGAAGCCGGGCGGGGTGCTGGCCTTTTCCGAGCCGAGTTTTCTGACCGATGCGCCGTCAGAGGACGCGCGGGCGTTCTGGGAGGATTATCCGGTCAGGGATGCTCCGGGTATCGCATCCGCGGTGGCGGCGGCGGGCTATGAGAGCCTTGGGACGCGGGTTCTGGGCGATGCGGCATGGGAGGCCTATTACGGGCCAATGGAAGCGCGGATTGCGGCGTTGCGCGGCGGGGCAGATGCAGCGCTCGCCGCGATGCTGGACCTGTGCGCGGGCGAGGCAGAGCATTGGCGGCGGGTGAAGCGCGAGACGGGGTATCTGTTGACGGTGGCGCGGTGGCAGGGCTGAGCGCGGAGTCCGTAGATGCCTGTGCGGCGCTGGTGGCGCGGGGGGATGCGGATCGCTTTGCGGCGGTAATGGCGGCACCGCTGGCAGCGCGGGGGCGGCTTTTGGTGCTTTATGCGTTCAACCTGGAGGTAGCGCGGGCGCCCTGGGTTACGGCGGAGCCGATGATCGCCGAGATGCGGCTGCAATGGTGGCGCGATGTGGTGGCAGAGGCCGAGGCAGGACGTCCGGCGCGGGCGCATGAGGTGGCGGCGCCTTTGGCCGGGTTAATCGGCGATGCCGGTTTGCCGGTGGAGGTGATGGACCGGCTGATCGTGGCGCGGCGCTGGGATGTGTACCGCGATGCCTTTGCCGATGCGGCGGCGCTGGAGACTTATCTGGAGGACACCGGGGCGGGGTTGATGTGGCTGGCCGGGCGCGCGCTCGGGGCGGGGGCCGGGGATGAGGCGGCGCTGCGGGCCTTTGGCTGGGCGGCGGGACTGGCGGGGTATTTGCGCGCGGTGCCGGAACTGGAGGCGCGGGGACGGATCCCGTTGCTGGATGGCAGGCCCGAGGCGGTGGCGGCGCTGGCGCAGGAGGGTTTGGCCCGGATCGCAGCGGCGCGGGCGGGCCTGCGTCGCCTGTCCCGGGCGGTGCGGCCTGCGACACTGGCTGGGTGGCAAGCCGCGCCCCTGTTGAAGATGGTGGTGGCCGAGCCGCAGCGGGTGGCAGAGGGGCAGGTGCAACTGTCGGAATTCGCAAGGCGATTCGGGCTTTTGCGTGCTGGCCTGCGGGGCGGGGCCGCCTGAGGGCGGCGGGACTGGCCAGCAAGAGAGGGCATGCGGCCGTTCGGGGCATCGGAGCACGGCATGTTTCCGCGTTTTTTGGGTAATTGCCCTACAAAATCCTGATTTGTGTCCGTTTCAGAACATGGATGTCCGGCAATGTTGTCGGGAGACGGGTCAATCCTGCCCCGCCCATAGGCCGCTTGCGGTGATTTGGAAACATAATGAGTATTGTTTCGACAATCCTTCCTGCCGATGTAGACGTGGTCGCGTCGCCGAAGGGCTTTTTGCGTGGAACGCGCCTTATGACACCCACCGGTTGGCGCGCGGTGGAAGAGTTGAAACCCGGAGATATCGTGAGCTGTTGCCGGGAAATGCCGGTGGCTGTGACGGTCATCGACCGGCGGATGGTGGCGCGGGTTGGGGCCAAGGTCGTTTGCGTGTCGGGTGAGGCGCGGGGCTGGGGGCGGCAGGCGAGTCCGCTTTTGTTGCCAGAGGATCAGATGATCGTCGTGGCGGGTGACCGGCTGGCGGCCTATTTCGGGGTGGAAGAGGCGCTGGCCCCGCTGGGTGCGTTGGTCAATGGCACCGATCTGCGTCTGATCGATGCGCCGCCTGCCGACATGTGGTTTGAGATTCAGACGGCCGCAGCCTGTGCCTTGGTGGCCGAAGGGTTGCAGGTTGCCGTGGGCGATGCGTCGCGCGACAGCCGCCCGGCGCTGAGCGTGGCTGAGGCGCGGCTTCTGTCGCTGGCGGCCTGAGCTTTCTAGGTGGTGGCGATCAGGAGCGACTGTCGCTTGGGCGTAGGGCGAGCCAGATCAGCGCGCCACCGGCCAGCACGAGGAAGGGCAGCATGGCGAAGTTGACCGCCTGCCAACCCGCCTGAACCGAGCCGCCGGAGCAGTTCATCAACCCGCCAGACGAGAAAGAGGCGACGGTCACGCCGCCGAAGACCACCAGATCATTCAGCCCCTGAAGGCGGCCCTTCTCTTCGGGCGAGGGGTGGGCGGTGAGCATGGTCGTTGCCCCGATGAAGCCGAAATTCCAGCCGACCCCAAGAAGGGCTAGCGCCACGAAGAAGTTGGCGAGATCCACACCGGCGATGGCCACGGCCCCGGCGGCGGCGAGGATCACAAGGCCAATGGCGACGATCTTTTCCGCGCCGAAGCGGGCGATCAGATGGCCGGTGAAAAAGCTGGGCGCATACATGGCAAGGACATGGGCGGTGACGACATCGGCGGCATTGCCCGCCGTGAAGCCGCAGCCGACGACGGCCAGCGGGGATGAGGTCATCACGAGGTTCATCAGTGCATAAGAGACCGTGGCGCAGATCATCGCCACCGCGATGGCGGGCGTGCGGATCAGCTGCGCGCGGCTGCGCCCCTGCGATGCGCCCGCGACGGCGGGTTTCGGTTTGGGGATATCCAGCAGAGTGAAGAGAAAGACGCCGATCACGTTCAGGACCAGCACGGCGACATAGGTGCCAAGGAAGGGGACAGCCATGGATTCGGCGGTCAGCTTTACAAGTTGCGGGCCGATGACGGCGGACAGGAGCCCGCCTGCCATGACGAGCGAGATGGCCTTGGGGCGATAGCTTTCTGAGGCGGTGTCAGCGGCGGCAAAGCGGTAGAAGCCTTGGGCCGACATGTAGACGCCGGTGAACAGGGCCGCGATGACGAAGAGCACGAAGTTCGAGGTGGAAAGCGCGTAGGCGCCGAGAAGCCCGCCGATGCCGCCCCCAAGCGCGCCGATGGCAAAGCCCGCGCTGCGGCCGTAGCGCTGCATGAAGGCCGAGATGGGCGTGGCGGTGAGCATGGAGCCGATGACGGCGGCGGTGATGGGCAGGGTGGCCCAGCAGATATTGGGCGCCAGGCTTTGCCCGGCGAGACCCGCGATCGTGAAGATCATCGGCATCTGCGCGCCAAGGATCGCCTGGGCGGCTACGAGCACGAGGACATTGCGGCGGGCGCGGGTGTCGGTGGGGGCGGCGAGGTCGGTCATAGGGCGAAGGGTTAAACTTTGGTACGGCGGGGGCAAGGGACAAATACACGCGGGGGAATATGTGGCGTGGCGCGGGACCGGGATCCCGCATCGGCCCGTTGCGCCTATCTTCGGCGGGCGGTCTTGGGGGTGGCGCAGGATTGGGTATTTGGGCCAAGGTGAATGGGCAAGGTCTGGAGGGATATGATGGGGGTGGGGCGGATCATTCTGACCGAGGCCTGTGTGGCAGAGGGTGCGAGCTGGCTGGCCGCGCGGGAGGAACGGTTTGCCGGGGCGCTGGCCTTGACCGGGCCTTTGCCGCTGCGGCGCAGCGCGGCAGGGTTTCGGGCGCTTTTGTCGGCCATCGTGAGCCAGCAGGTATCTGTCGCCTCGGCCAATGCGATCTGGGCGCGGATGGAGGCGGCGGGGCTGTGCGATCCGGCAAGGATGGCGGTGGCCACGGCGGATGAGTTGCGCGCGGTTGGGTTGTCGCGGCAGAAGGCGCGGTATGGGCAGGCGCTGGCGGCGGCGGGGATCGACTTTGCGGCGCTGCACGATGTGCCCGATGACGAGGTGGTGGCGGTGCTGACGGCTGTGCCGGGGATCGGGCGCTGGACGGCAGAGATCTATGCGATGTTCGCGCTGGGGCGGGCGGATGTGTTCGCCCCCGGCGATCTGGCCTTGCAGGAGGCGGCAAAGGTGCTGTTCGGGCTGGAGGCACGGCCATCAGAGCGGGCGATGCGGGCGATGGCAGAAGACTGGTCGCCGTGGCGGGCGGTTGCGGCGCGGCTGCTCTGGGCCTACTACCGGGTGGCAAAGGAACGGGAGGGCATCCGGTGAGTGATGGGCTGAAATTCAAGCGGAAGGCGGCAGCGGGCGGGCGGACCACATCTATGGTGGTGTTCGTTCATGGCTATGGGGCGGATGGCGGCGATCTGCTGAGCATCGGTGATGTGCTGGCGCCGCATCTGCCGGGGGCGGTGTTTCTGGCCCCCGACGCGCCGCAGCCCTGTGTCGGCAATCCCTTTGGGTTCCAGTGGTTTCCTATCCCGTGGCTGGATGGATCATCCGAAGAGGCGGCGCGCGAGGGGATGGCAGCATCGGTGACGCTGTTCAACGCATTCCTTGATGCCCGGCTGGCCGAAGAGGGGTTGGCACCAGAAGCGCTGGCCCTCGTCGGGTTTTCGCAAGGGGCGATGATGAGCCTGCATGTGGCCACGCGGCGCGATAAGGCGATTGCCGGGGTGGTGGCGATTTCCGGGCGGTTGCTGGTGCCGGAGCGGTTGGCGGCGGAAGCCGTGGTGAAGCCGCCTGTCCTGCTGGTGCATGGCGATCAGGATCCGGTGGTGCCCTTTGCCGATATGGGGCTGGCGGGGGATGCGCTGGTCGCGGCGGGGTTCGACACCTTTGGCCATGTCATGAAAGGCACGGGACATGGGATCGCGCCCGATGGGCTGGGCGTGACCTTGCAGTTCCTGAAAGAGCGGCTGCCGGGGTAGGGGCGATCTGCCTTAGGCGGTGGTGGCTTGCAGGAAGGCCGCGCAGCCAGTGAGGGCTGCGAAATCGTCTTCGACCACGGTGACCGAGAAATCCTTTTGCAGCAGGTCCACGCGGCGGGCTTCGCGGAAGGTTTCCGCAAGGCCAAAGCGCGGGAAATGCGGGGTCATAGCGCGGGACATGCCGCCGATGAGAAAGATGCCGCCATAGGGCAAGTGGATCAACGCCAGATCGGCCAGCACCTGCGCAAGAATATGGGTATAGAGCCGGGCGGCATGGGTGGCGGTGGGTTCGCCTGCGGCGAGGGCGGTGAGAACCTCGGCTGAGGATTTCTCGGATGGCTGGCCAGCCTCGACCGCCGCAAAGGCGTGCAGGTTGGCAAGGCCGCGACCGGCAAGCACCTCTTCCACGCCGCAATGGGGAACCTCGCCCTGTGCGGTGAGGCGGGTTTCGATGAATTGCAGCAGGCGCAGGTCTTCTGCGTTGCGGACGGGCATGTTGACATGGCCGCATTCCGAAGGCGGCACAACGCGCGAGGCGCCCTGACCGTGGACGGGGGCGGCGTTGACGCCGGTGCCGAGGCCAACCACCAGCATGGGCGCGCCGGGATGGGCGGGGCCGGGAATGACGGGGCGCAGATTGGCCGGGGCGATGTGGCCCAAGGCGTGGCCCTGTGCCTGTAGGTCGTTCAGGATGGCCACGCGACGCGCGCCGGTGGCGGCGGTGAGTTTGGCGCCATCCATCACCCAATCGAGATTGGTCATGGTGGCGGTGCCGTCCTGTACCGGGCCTGCGGCGGCGACGCAGACGCCATCCGGGCTTTCCCCGCTGGTGGCGAGGTAGTCGCGCAGGATATGGGCGATGTCCTGACCGCGGGCCTTGTATTCGGCGTTGGAGAAGCGCGCGATGCTGGCGGGGCGCACCATGGTGCCATCGGCCAGTGCGACCCGGGTATTCGTGCCGCCGATATCGGCGAGGAGGACGAGGGACATGGTGGGCGCTCCGATCAGTCGTTCCGCGCCAATGCGCGGGCGAGGGCGTGATAGGAGGTTTTCGGGGTGCGCTTCAAGGTGGCGAAGTCGACATGCACGAGGCCGAAGCGTTTTTCATAGCCTTCGGCCCATTCGTAATTGTCCAGAAGCGACCAGTAGAAGAAGCCTTTGACGTTAGCCCCATCGGCAATGGCGCGTTTGGTGGCGGCAAGATGGGCGAAGAGGAAATCTTCGCGGACCTGATCGGGCAGATCGGGCAGATCGGGATTGGCCATGCCGTTTTCGGTGACGTACAGCGGCAGGTCGCCCACGTATTCGCGCGCCATGCGGGTGAGGAAATGGTGCAGGCCGTCGGGATAAATCTCCCATCCCATCTGGGTTTTGGGCAGGGGGCCGGGGATTTCACGGATTGACGGCCAGGGCGTGCCGGGGGCGGCGGCCTGAATGTGGCGGGTGTAGTAGTTGATCCCCAGCCAATCGAGCGGCTGGCCGATCAGCGCCATGTCATCCTGCCAATTGGCGGGCATATGGGGGGCGAGGCCTTCGAGCACGACTTCAGGGTAGGTCTGGCGGGTGATGCCTTCGATGTACCAGCGGTTGAAGATGCCATCAGCGCGGGCAGAGGCGCGAATGTCTTCGGCGCTGTCAGAGGCGGGTTGGCAGAAATCGAAGTTCAGCACGATGCCAAGGTTCGGCTGGCCCATGCTGCGCAGGCGGTCCACGGCGAGGCCATGGGCGAGGCAGATATGGTGCATGGCGCGGGCGGCGGCGCGGATGTCGCGCAGGCCGGGGGCATGTGCGCCGATGAAATGCGACAGCCAAGCCACGCACCAGGGTTCGTTGATCGTGGCGATGGAGGCGACACGGTCGCCCAGCGTGCGGGTGATGGTTTCCGCGAAATCGGCAAAGCGGTGGGGGGTGTCGCGGTTGGTCCAACCGCCCTTGTCGGCCAGGGCCGAGGGCAGTTCCCAGTGATAGAGCGTCTGAAAGGGTTTCAGGCCGCGTTCGAGCATTCCATCGACCAGCCGATCATAAAAGGCGATGCCTTCGGGATTGACGGTCACGCCATCGGGCATGACCCGCGCCCAGGATGTGGAGAAACGGTAGGCGTCCATATTGGCCGCGCGCAGCAGATCGAGATCAGCCGGCCAGTTGTGGAAGTGGTCGCAGGCGGTACCGCCGTCTTCGGCGCGCTTCACATTGCCCGGAGTGGCGGCGAAGGTATCCCAATGGCAGGGGCCGCAACCGCCAAAGCCCGATCCTTCGATCTGATAGGCGGCGGTGGCGGCTCCGAACAGGAAACCTTCCGGAAAATCGAAACGGGAGAGCGACATGGGTCAGACCTTGTAGGAAGCAGGGCGGGGGGCCGGTCCTGTGGACTGACCGATGATCAATTCCGCCTCGAGCAGGCGATGTTCGGGGCCGCCGCCGGGATTGGCGATGATGCCCAGCAGCATTTCGGCGGCGATCCGGCCGGCATCGCGGACCGACGACCGGGTGGCGGTGAAGATCGGCACGTCGCCGCCGTTCTTCATGTAGGACAGATCGTCGTCATGGATGATCACGGATATGTCGCGGCCCATCTTCAGGCCGCGTTCTTCGATCGCGCGGCGCACGCCCATGCCCGAGATCATGGAGGCGACGAGAAAGGCGGTGGGCGGCGCGGGCAGGTCCAGCATGGCAGAGGCGGCGCGGTAACCCGAGACTTCGGTCATCTCATCCGAAGACATGAGGGTTGCGTCGAGGGGAAGATTGCGCGCGGCGAGGGCATCGGTGTAACCGGTGCGGCGGCGGATGGCGAAATCCATGAATTCGAGGCCGTTCACAAGGCCGATGCGGATATGACCCAGATCGAGCAGGAACTCGGTGGCGCGCTGAAAGGCGCGGCGGTTGTTCACATCGACCCAGGAATAGGGAAGTTCGGTTCCTGTGGCGCGGCCATGCACAAGAAAGGGGATGCCGATTTCGTGCAGCAGGGGGATGCGGGGATCGTTCATGCGGGGGGCGTGCAGGATGACGCCGTCCGCCGTGCCGCGCGATTTAAGATCGCGGTAGGCCTGTTCTTCAGCCTCGTCCGGGACGACGGACATGATCATGTCATAGCCGTTGCGGGAATAGGTTTCGCCCGCGCCTGCGATGAAATCTGCGAAGATCGGGTTGACGATTTCATGCCGCGTGGCAAGCGGGATCACATGGCCCACGGCCAGTGCGCGGCCCGTGGCCAGCCGGATGGCGCGGGTGTTGGGGCGATAGTTGTGGCGCTTGGCCGCGGCCATGACGCGTTCGCGGGTGGATTCGTTCACCTCGGGGTAGCCGTTGAGTGCGCGGCTGACGGTCGTGGGCGAGAGGCCCAGTTTCGTGGCCAGTTCCTTGAGATTCATGGCAGCGCGCGCATCCAAAACGGTTTCAATTCGGGGACAGGTTAGACAAGCCGTCTGTCAAGGTCAAAGATTAACAGAGCCTTTGAGAAAACGTTTTCGCCGAGGATCAGTGCGAAAAGCAAGCGATGTGACCGTAACCAACGCGCTTTGAATTGACTTGAGAATTGGGATCGGCAACTGTGCGCCATCCAAAGCGGTTTGGGAGTGATTCTGATCGCAGTTGGTTAAAGCCCCGCCAGAGGGCGGGGAATCGGGAGGATGAAATGAAAGCAAAGTTTATGGCAAGCGCCGCTGCGCTTGCGCTTCTGTCGGGTGCTGC
Source organism: Fuscovulum sp. (assembly GCA_035192965.1). Taxonomy (NCBI): domain Bacteria; kingdom Pseudomonadati; phylum Pseudomonadota; class Alphaproteobacteria; order Rhodobacterales; family Paracoccaceae; genus Fuscovulum; species Fuscovulum sp. Next base: position 2,503,091 of record CP136571.1, read on the forward strand.
TTCGGCGCAAGAGCTGAAGTTCCCCATCGGCGAAGGCAATTTCAACTGGGCCAGCTACACGGCGTTCGACGAGAAGTACAATCTCGACGGGCAGAAGATCACCGTGCTGGGGCCGTGGTTGAGCGTTGACCAGGAGCTGTTCCAGAGCGTGATCGCCTATTTCGAGGCGGCGACCGGAGCGGATGTGGAATACATCGGCGCCGAAGGCTTTGAGCAGCAGGTGGTGATCGATGCGGAAGCGGGATCGCCTCCGGATGTTGCGGTGTTCCCGCAGCCCGGCCTGATGCGCGGGATGGCGGCGAAAGGGCAGGTTCTGCCGATGTCGCCGGAAATCGTGCAGTGGACCAAGGACAACTATGCAGCCGGTCAGTCCTGGGTTGATCTGGTGACCTTCCCGGGCACCGACGGCGCGGCGAACACCTTCGGCTTCTTCTACAAGGTCGATGTGAAATCGCTGGTCTGGTACGTGCCCGAGAATTTCGAAGATTCGGGCTATGCCGTTCCGACCACGATGGAAGAGCTGAAGGCGCTGACCGATCAGATCGTCGCCGATGGCGGCACGCCGTGGTGCATCGGTCTGGGCTCGGGCGGTGCGACGGGCTGGCCTGCGACCGACTGGGTCGAAGACATGATGCTGCGCACGACCACCCCGGAAAACTATGACAAGTGGGTGTCGAACGAGCTGAAGTTCAACGATCCGGTTGTGGTGAATGCCATCGACCAGTTCGGTGCCTTTGCCAAGAACGATGCCTATGTGTCGGGTGGTGCGGGTTCGGTCGCGTCGACCGATTTCCGTGACAGCCCCAAGGGCCTGTTTGCATCGCCGCCGCAGTGCTACATGCACCGCCAGGCGTCGTTCATCCCGTCCTTCTTCCCGGAAGGCACCGTGATCGGCGAGGATGCTGACTTCTTCTACTTCCCGGCCTTTGCCGAGCAGGATCTGGGCCAGCCGGTTCTGGGTGCAGGCACGACCATGGGTCTGATGAAGGAATCGGAAGCGGGTCGCGCGTTCATCGAGTACCTGACCACGCCGATCGCGCATGAAGTCTGGATGAACCAGACCGGCTTCCTGACCCCGCACAAGGGCGTGAACACCGATCTGTATGGTGACCCGACGCTGAAGAAAATGGGCGACATCCTTCTGAACGCGACGACCTTCCGCTTTGACGGGTCTGACCTGATGCCGGGTGGCGTTGGTGCGGGCGTGTTCTGGACCGGGATGGTCGACTATGTCGGCGGCAAGTCGGCGCAGGAAGTGGCTGACTCGATCCAGTCGACCTGGGACTCGCTGCAGTAATCAGATGGGCCCGCCGCGTGAAGCGGCGGGCCTTTTTCTATCCGAAATGTTTTTCCCGGTTGACGTGGCCCAGTGCGCTGCGGCGGAATTGCATATGCCGGATGTATTTTCTGGACGCTTTGGGAGGAGGGTCTACCCGTGGAACAGTTCTTTGGTGCTGCCACGACCATTGTGATTGGTGTCGGGGGCTGTCTTCTTTACTTTTTCCTGAGCAACATCCTGCTGGACCGGATGCTGCCGGCCTCGGGCCCGAATATCAGCCGCAACATCAACCGCGCCAATGCGATACGGCCGTGGTTGTTCCTGCTGCCGGCGCTGATCCTGCTGGCGCTCTATCTGGTCTATCCGCTGGTCTGGTCGATCTATCTGTCGGTGATGGATTCCGGCGGGCAGCGGTTCGTGGGCGCGGACAACTATGTGTGGATGGTGAACGATCCCAAGTTTCTGGAATCGATGCGCAACAACATCCTGTGGCTGATTGTGGTGCCGGCCTTTTCTACCTTTTTCGGGCTGGTGGCGGCGGCAGTGACGGACCGGATCCGCTGGGGCAATTTCGCCAAGGCGATGATCTTCATGCCCATGGCGATTTCCTTTGTGGGCGCATCGGTGATCTGGAAGTTCGTCTATGATTTCCGGCCCGAGGGGCAGAACCAGATCGGGCTTTTGAACGCGATTGTCGAAGCCTTTGGTGGCGCGCCGGAGACGTGGCTGACGCATGATATCGTGAACTCGTTCCTGCTGATGGTGGTGCTGATCTGGATTCAGACCGGGTTCGCCATGGTAATCCTGTCGGCGGCGCTGCGTGGTATTCCCGAGGAAACCATTGAGGCGGCCATTCTGGATGGCGCGTCGCCGTTGCAGCTGTTTTTCAAGATCAAAGTGCCGCAGATCTGGGGGACGATCCTTGTCGTCTGGACCACGATCACCATCACCGTGCTAAAGGTGTTCGACATCGTGCTGACCATGACCAACGGGCAATGGGGCACGCAGGTGCTGGGCAATTACATGTATGACTGGCTGGTGCGTGGGCAGGATAGTGGCCGCGCCTCGGCCATTGCGATCGTGATCATGCTTTTGGTGCTGCCGATCATGATCTGGAACATCCGGAACGCCCGCAAGGAGATGCGCTGATGGACAATATCGTTGGCCAGAAGTCGAGCCTGACCTGGGCGGTGAACCTGTGTGCAGTGGTGCTGGTGCTGCTGTGGACGATCCCGACCTTCGGGTTGCTGGTATCATCGTTTCGCGACCGGGATCAGATCCTGACAAGCGGGTGGTGGCAGTCGATGTTCCCGCAAGAGGCTACGCTGCAGTATCGCGCGGGCGGGCCGGATACGGCGGTTCAAGAGGGCGGGCTTTACGTCATTTCCGGCAATGTGTTTGACGGGGCGGAGGGCTTTGTCAGCGCCTTTGGCACCACATCGCGGGAGCCTGCGGCGGTGGAGGCCGGGGGCGTGGCGACCACGAGCGACGGTTATGAGCTGACAGTGCAGGAGGATGGCAGCTATCGCCTGACCTCGGCTGCGCCGTTTGAGGGGACGCGCGGAGAGCGGATCTTTGTGACCACGACGCAAGCGCCCAGCTTCACGACTGAAAACTTCGTGCGGGTGATGAATGCCGAAGGGTTGGGGCGCGGGTTCCTGAATACGCTGACAGTGTCAATCCCGGCGACGGTGATCCCGATCCTTGTGGCGGCCTTTGCTGCCTATGCGCTGGCCTGGATGGATTTTCCGGGGCGGGCCTTGCTGATTGCCACGGTGGTGGGGTTGCTGGTGGTGCCGCTGCAATTGGCGCTGATCCCGTTGTTGCAGTTGCACCTGAAGGCGGGGATCGGGAAGAGCTATCTGGGGATTTGGCTAGCGCACAGCGCCTTTGGCCTGCCATTGGCGATCTATCTTTTGCGAAACTACATGGCCGGGTTGCCGCGCGACATCATTGAAAGCGCGCGGGTGGATGGGGCGACGGATTTCCAGATTTTCCTGAAGATCATTCTGCCACTGTCTTTCCCGGCGCTGGCCTCTTTTGCGATCTTTCAGTTCCTGTGGACTTGGAATGACCTGCTGGTGGCGCTGGTCTTCCTTGGATCGACGCAGGATCAGCTGGTGATGACCGGGCAGTTGAAGGAGTTGATGGGATCGCGCGGGGGGGATTGGGAAATCCTTGCGGCGTCGGCCTTCATCAGTATTGCGGTGCCTTTGGCGGTGTTCTTTGCCATGCAGAAATATCTGGTCCGCGGCCTGCTGGCCGGATCGGTGAAGTGAGAAAGACGGAAAGAATGACGGACGTGATCGGCCATGATGCCGACTGGTGGCGCGGGGCGGTGATCTATCAGATCTACCCCCGCAGCTTTCAGGACAGCAATGGCGACGGGATTGGCGATCTGGGCGGCGTGGTCGAGCGGCTGCCCCATATCGCAGCGCTGGGGGCGGATGCGATCTGGATCAGCCCGTTTTTCACCAGCCCGATGAAGGATTTCGGCTATGACGTCAGGGATTACTGCGACGTCGATCCGATGTTCGGCAGCCTTGCCGATTTCGATCGGGTGGTGGCACGGGCAGGCGAGTTGGGCCTGAAGGTGATGATCGATCTGGTGTTGTCGCATACCAGCGACAAGCATCCGTGGTTTGCGGAAAGCCGCAAGGACCGCGGCAACGCCAAGGCGGATTGGTATGTCTGGGCAGAGCCGAAACCGGACGGCACCCCGCCCAACAATTGGCTGTCGGTCTTTGGCGGCAGCGCCTGGGCCTGGGATGGGCGGCGCGAGCAGTATTATCTGCACAACTTCCTGACCAGCCAACCTGACCTGAACCTGCATCACGCACCGGTGCAGGAGGCGCTTTTGGATGTGGCGCGGTTCTGGCTGGCGCGGGGGGTGAACGGGTTCCGGCTGGACACGATCAACTTCTATTTCGCCGACAAGTATCTGCGCGATAACCCGTCTTTGCCCAAGGAATTGCGCAATGACAGCATCGCGCCGAGCGTGAACCCCTACAACCACCAACTGCATCTGTTTTCGAAGAACCAGCCCGAGAACCTTGAGTTTCTGCGGAAGTTCCGCGCGGTGCTGGAGCCCTTTGGCGCGGCGGCGGTGGGGGAGGTGGGCGATGCCCAGCGGGGCCTTGAGATCATGGCCGAATACACCAGCGGCGGGGACAAGGTGCAGATGTGCTACCCGTTCGAGATGCTGCAACCGGCGCGGTTGACGGCGGGGCTGGCGGCGCGGACTTTTGACCGGCTGGCGGCGGCGGCCCCGGATGCCTGGCCCTGCTGGGCCTATTCCAACCATGACACTGTGCGCCATGTCACCCGCTGGGGCCTGTCGGATGCGGGGGCACGGGCTTACGCGACCATGCTGATGTGTCTGCGCGGATCGGTCTGCCTGTATCAGGGCGAGGAATTGGCGCTGCCTGAGGCTGAGATCGCCTTTGAGGAATTGCAGGACCCGTATGGCATCGAGTTCTGGCCCGAGTTCAAGGGCCGCGACGGGTGCCGGACGCCAATGGTCTGGTCCACGGACAATGCGCTGTGCGGGTTTTCCAGCGCCGAACGGGCCTGGTTGCCGGTGACAGCGCCGCATCGGCCGCTGTCGGTGGCGGCGCAAGAGGCGGATGCGAAGTCGATGCTGCACCACTATCGTGCGGTGCTGGCGTTCCGCGCGGGGCATTCGGTGCTGCGCGATGGGGCGATGACGGATTGGGCCGCGACGGGCGAGGTGTTTTCCTTTGTCCGGTCAGGGGCAGAGACGATATTCTGTGCGTTCAATCTGGGGGAGACACCGGCAGAGGTCCGCTTGCCCGAGGGACGCTGGGAACAGATCGGGGAGGCCGTGGGCAGCATCGCTGCAACGGCGGGAGAGGTGCGGTTGCCGGGTTGGGGCTGCTGCATCGCACGTAAGGCATAAAGGGGAGGATGGGCCATGGCGGAACTGAAGCTGGTCAATGTCGAAAAGGCCTATGGCGAGGTGAAGGTTCTGCGGGACATCAACCTTGATATCAAGACGGGCGAATTGATCGTCTTTGTCGGGCCGTCGGGTTGTGGGAAATCCACCCTGCTGCGGATGATCGCGGGGCTGGAGCGGATCACGGGCGGGGATTTTTCCATCGACGGGGTACGGATGAACGAGATCCCGCCCGCGCAACGCGGCATCGCGATGGTGTTCCAATCCTATGCGCTTTACCCGCATATGACGGTGCGCGACAACATGGCCTTCGCCCTGAAGATTGCCAAGAAGAGCGTGGCCGAGATCAACGCCGCCGTCGACAAGGCGGCCAAGATCCTGCAGCTGACGCCCTATCTGGACCGTTTGCCCAAGGCGCTTTCGGGTGGGCAGCGGCAGCGTGTGGCAATCGGACGGTCGATCGTGCGCGACCCGAAGGTCTATCTGTTTGACGAGCCGCTTTCGAACCTTGACGCCGCGCTGCGGGTGGCGACACGGATCGAGATTGCACAGTTGAAGGAACAGATGCCCAATTCCACCATGATCTACGTGACCCATGATCAGGTGGAGGCGATGACGCTGGCCAGCCGGATCGTGGTGCTGGCCGGGGGCGGCATCAGCCAGGTGGGCGCGCCGCTGGAACTGTATGAGCGGCCGCGGAATGAGTTTGTGGCGCAGTTCATCGGCAGCCCGTCGATGAACCTGTTGCCCGGCGAGGTGATCGAGACCGGGGCAGAGACCGTGGTGCGGCTGGCCAATGGCGGGATTGCCCGATCGAACGTGCCGACGCAGGCGTCCGACAAGGGATTGAAGGTCAATATCGGCGTGCGGCCCGAGGATTTTCTGGAAACCGGGGCTGAGGGGATGTTCACCGGCGAGGTGGAATTCACTGAAGCGCTGGGAGAGGTCACGCTGCTTTATTTCAAGAAGCAGGGTGAGGCGGCGCAGGTGGTTGCAAAGCTGCCGGGCATCCATGCCGATCTGCGGCGCCAGACAGTGACGCTGTCGGCGCAGCCCAACAAGGTGCATTTGTTCGCCAACGGAGAGTCGCTTCTGTACCGCTAAGCCTCAGGTCGGTTGACAGGGGCGGTTGCGGGGCGCAGAGCAGGGTATGGGACAGCGGCGGGTGCAGATCATTGCCCCCGCAATCTGGCGCGCGCCCTTGCCGATCTGGTCACAGGACCATCCCGGCTGAGCCGGAGAGGATGGGCCCATGGCCAAAGGACAAATGCGTTCCAACAAGGAAATTAAGAAGCCGAAGAAGGAAAAGCCCAAGGCCGCCGTGGTTGTGGTGGCCAATTCGGCATCGCGGATTTCGGCATCGCAGGACAAGAACAAGGGCTGAACGCCCTTGTCTTTCTGCGCCTGACTGTCCGGATCAGCCCCGCAGTTTGCGGGCGTGGAAGATGAAGCCCAGAAAATTGAGCAGCACTTGCGCGGCAAGGATGGCTGTGGTGCCGTCACGGTCGTAATCGGGGGCAACCTCGACCAGGTCGATGCCGACGATGTCATGGTCGCGGGCGACCTGTTGCAGGATTTCCAGCACCTCGTAGTACAGAAACCCACCGTGGCTTGGCGTGCCGGTGCCGGGCGCGATGGAGGGGCAGAAACCATCAATGTCGATGGTGACGTAAACCTTTGCGCCGGGCGGGATGCGGCCTGCGGTGGCCTGCGGGCCCAGTTTGCGCACCTGACGGACCGACAGGATATCGTCGCCCATGCTGCGGGCGGCGTCATAGCCTTCTTTGGTGGTGGAACTGACATTGCGGATGCCAAGGGCGGTGATGCCGGTGACATAGTCCTTTTCCGCCGCGCGGCGCATCGGGTTGCCGTGGCCGTGGCGGACGCCGTGGCGGATGTCGACGAAATCGAGATGCGCGTCGATTTGCAGGATATGGATCGGCCCCTGATCGTCAAACGCACGGATGCAGGGGATGTTGATGGAATGATCGCCGCCGATGGTGACAGGCAGTGCGCCCGCCGCAAGGATGGCCCGCACCCCCGTTTCGATATTGGCGTGGCTGGTTTCCGTATCGGTATGCACGATATCGGCATCGCCGATATCGACGATGGTGACATCAGGGCCGAGATACATGCAGTCATCTTCGTGGTCATAGGCCCCGGCATGGCCGAAGGAGAAGAGCGTCGATGCCTCGCGCACGGCGCGGGGGCCGAAGCGCGCGCCGGCGCGGAACTGGGTGCCGAAATCGAACGGCGCGCCAAGGATGGCGACGTCGGCGTCAATCGTTGACCAGTCAGCGATGTAAGGGCGTTTGCCGAAGGTGGAGATGCCGACGAAGGGCAGGTTCAGGCGGCCCGTGTCATAGGTATTCGCGGTCATGTGTCAGGCGTCCGTTTCTGGCTGGTCTGGTTCGGATTGGGTAAGCAGGGCCGGGATCAGATCGGCCAGCCGTGCGGCGGGCGGGTGCAGGGCATTGCCCGCCATCCGTGCAAGAATGACCGGTTCGGTTCCGGCATCGGTGATGGACAGGGTGGCCATGCGGGCACCGTCATGGCTGCGCCGCCCTGCGGGGCGGGTGTAGCTGAGCCCGATGCCAAGACCATTGGCCGCAAAACTGCGCATCAGATCGAGCGTGGCGGTGCGGTGGGCAATGGTGAAGGGCAGACCCCGCGCTGTGAACAGCGCCCGCATATGGCCCAAGGACAGGCCCTGATCGGCGAGGATCAGGGGATGTTCGGACAGGGCCTGCAAGGTGATCCCCTTGCGGCCCGCCCGGGCGAGGGGGTGGTCCGCCGGAGCGATGGCGTGAGGGGCGACCTCCATCAGGACGGTCCGGTCACAGGTCGCGTCAAGCCCCAGGTCCCAGGTGATGGCAAGGTCGATCCGGCCCTGACGCAGGCCATCGGCGATGGATTCAAACGACAGGACCGTGGGTTCGATCGCGATGTCGGGGGCGAGATCGGTGAGTTTCCGCAGGAGAGGCGCCAAAAGGGTGGGGGCCAGATCTTCGAAACAGGCCAGACGCACGGGGGCGGCGGGCGTTTCGCCCGACATGAGGCGGGTGAGGGCGTCGAGTTGGACCTGTGCCTCTGCCAGCCAGCCCCGGCCAAAGGCGGTGGGGGTGATGCGGCCTCCGGGGCGGCGCAGGAAAAGGGGATGGCCCAGCGTCGCTTCAAGTTGCGCGAGGGCGACGGACAGGGCGGGCTGCGAGATGTGCAGCGCCTCGGCCGCGGCGGTGACGCCGCCGAAGCGGGCGGTGGCGGTGGCATATTCAAGCTGGCGGATGGTGGCGGCGATCATGGCTATGGCTGGTATCGGAACATATTATTGGAAGCTATCGCCGGGGCGTGGCACTTGTCGAGAGGGAAGCGCAAGGGGACGGAAAATGGCGGCAGTGGTGACGGATGCGATGGTCGCAGATTACCAGCGCGACGGGGTTGTGCTGGTGAAAGGACTGTTTGCCGATTGGGTGGAGGTGCTGCGCGCAGGCGTGGAAGAGAACATGGCCAGCCCCAGCCCGCAGCTGATGGCAACGCTGAAGCCGGGTGAGCAGGGGCGGTTCTTTGACGATTACTGCAACTGGTCGCGGATCGGGGCCTTTGAGCAGGCGATCCGGGGATCGGGCGCGGCTGAGGCGGCGGCGGCCTTGATGGGATCGCAGCGGGTGCAATTGTTCCATGATCATGTGCTGGTCAAGGAGCCCGGCACCAACAAGCCGACGCCCTGGCACACGGACGGGCCTTATTACTTTGTCGAGGGGCGGCAGACGGTTTCCTTTTGGGTGCCGCTGGACCCGGTGAAGGAGGCGAGCTTGCGCTGTGTGGCAGGAAGCCATCGGTGGGAAAAGGACGTGCTGCCGACGCGCTGGGTAAGCGAGACGAGCTTTTACCCCGGTGAGCATGACTACATTCCGGTGCCGGACCCGGATGCCGAAGGGATGCGCGTGATGGAATGGGAGATGGAGCCCGGCGATGCTGTTGCCTTCCATTACCGCACGCTGCATGGCGCGCGGGGCAACACGAGCAGCGCGCGGCGACGGGCGTTCAGCCTGCGGCTTGTTGGGGATGATGCGCGCTATGTGGAACGGCCGGGGCCGACCTCGCCCCCGTTTCCGGGGCATGGGATGCAGCCGGGGGAGAAGCTGCGCGAGGACTGGTTTCCCTATCTGTGCTGAATGGGCGCGGGTGCGGCCCGTCGCGCGGTTTGCGCCGGGCCGCGGCAGTGGTTAGCCTTGGTGCATCGGAACAAGGGGCAGGGCCATGGCGGAACGGGTGCAGGTGCGACCGAAGATCTATCCGCCGCCGGAGTTTCCGCCGCGCCGGCCTGCACGCTTTGCCCGGACACCGCCTGCGGTCTTTCCCGTGATCCTTGGGCTGTTCGGTCTGGGGTTGGCCCTGCGGCGCGGGTTGGATGCGGCCGGGTTGCCTTTGGGATTGGCGGATTTGCTGCTGGGCGCGGTTGCGCTGCTTTGGGGCTATGCGGTATTCGCCTATGGGGCAAAGATGGCGCGGCGGGTGTCGGTGGTGCTTGATGATCTGAAAGTACTGCCGGGGCGGATGGGGCTGGCCGCGATGACCATGGGCGGGATGGCCTTGGCCGCTGCGCTGGCGCCTTTTGCGGTGGGGCTGGCGCAGGCCGTGCTAGTTGTGGCGCTGCTGGGGCATCTGGTGCTGGCGGGTTTGACGGTGCTGGTGCTGACCCGGTTGCCGAGCGAGGCGCGGGTGGTGAACCCCGGCTGGCATCTGAGTTTCGTGGGGTTCATCGTCGGGGGCATTGCCGCGCCCTGGGTCGATTGGCCGGAATTGGCGATGGTGCTGGTCTGGACGACGGGTGCGGTGGCGCTGGTGATCTGGGGGGCGAGTGCGGTGCAACTGATGCGGCGTATTCCGCCTGCGCCGCTGCGGCCGCTGCTGGCGATTCATCTGGCCCCGGCAAGCCTTTTGGCGACGGTGGGGGCGGGGGTCGGTATGCCGATTTTGCCCATGCTGGCGCTGGCATTGGCAACGGTGATCCTGTTGGCCTTGGTGATTTCAGGGCGCTGGGTGCTGGAGGCGGGGTTCAGCGCCATGTGGGGGGCGTTGACCTTTCCGCTGGTGGCCTATGCCTCGGCCCTGTTTGCGCTGGGGTTCGATCTGGCGGGGATGACGGTGCTGGTGGTGGCGCTGGGGGTGGTGCCGATGATCGCGTGGCGGGTGATCACGCTGTGGGGCAGCGGGCAGTTGGCGGCAAAGACCAACGCGGCGGAGGCGTGAAAGGCCGGGGAAGCGAAGTCTGACGCAGACTTCGCAGCGGAATTTGACGCAAATTCCGGAGGCGCGCGCGGGGTGAGGACCGTTTTCTGCGTCAGAAAACGGCGCGAAATTTGTGTCAAATTTCGCCTTGTTTGGTCAGATCAATGCCACCCAGGCACGGGCAATCGCCAGTCCTGCGGCATCTGCCGCAGCGCCTGCCTCCGGGGCATGGGCGGGATGGTGGATGTCAAGCCAGCCGGGGCTGTTGCGTTCCACCGCATCAGGGAACTGGCGGTTCCAGTCGGCCACCACGGCGCGGGATGCCTCGAAATGAAACTGCATGGCATAGGTGGCGCGGTGGATGCGGAAGCTCTGGTTCGTGGCCATGCCCGAACCTGCAAGGCGGGTGGTGCCATCGGGCAGGGTGAACGTGTCGGAATGCCATTGGAAGATCGGAAAGGTCGCGGGCAGGTGTGACAAAACCAGGTCGGCGCGGCCTTCGTCCGTGAGCGTGACATCGCACCAACCGAATTCCGGCGCGGCGCCGAGACGGTTTTCCGCGCCCAAGCCGCGCGCCAGAAGTTGCGCGCCAAGGCAGATGCCCAACACTGCGTGGCCCCGCGCGCCGCTTTCGGCCATCAGCGCCGCAAGGCCGGGCAGGTAGGGATGGGTGTGATCGTCCCGCGCGGACTGTTCGCCGCCAAAGACCACCAGCGCATCGAAGCTGCCGGGTTCGGGCAGGCGGCCATCGGCGAAGGGCTTGTAGAGGTCGATCGTGGCTGCCGCCTCATGCAGGGCGATGCCCACCTGTCCGTGATGGGTGACGCGGGTGTTTTCAATGATGGCGACGCGCATTGGGCTTCCTGTTTCCTATGCGCGACACTCTGCATGGGTGCGGGGTGGGTTCAAGGGGGGCAGGGCCGGGATTTGCCCTTGCATCCCTGACGGACGCGTGAAAAGGGGAACCGCCAAACGGACATTTCCATGGAGACGGTGATGGAGATTCGCGAGGCCCTTACCTTTGATGATGTCCTGCTGGTTCCGGCCGCGTCGAGCGTGTTGCCGAGCGAGGCGGATACGTCGACTTTCGTGACCAAGTCGATCCGCATGAACATCCCGCTGCTGTCGAGCGCGATGGACACGGTGACCGAAGGGCGGATGGCGATTGCCATGGCGCAATCGGGCGGGATCGGGGTTATCCACCGCAATCTGGATGTCGCAGCGCAAGCCCGCGAAGTGCGGCGGGTGAAGCGATTTGAAAGTGGCGTTGTCTATTCGCCGATCACACTGACGCCCGAGCAGACGCTGGCCGATGCCAAGGCGTTGATGGAACGCTACAACATCACCGGCTTTCCGGTGGTGGATGGGCAGGGCCGGGTGCTGGGGATCGTGACCAACCGCGACATGCGCTTTGCCAGCGATGACCGGACGCCGGTATCGGTGATGATGACATCGGAAAATCTGGCGCTGCTGCGGGAACCGGTGGACCGGGAGCAGGCGATCAGCCTGATGAAGGCGCGGCGGATCGAAAAGCTGTTGGTGACGGATGGGTCGGGCAAGCTGACGGGTCTTTTGACGCTGAAGGATACCGAGAAAGCCGTGCTGAACCCGCAGGCCTGCAAGGATGAGCTGGGGCGGCTGCGGGTGGCGGCGGCGTCGACTGTCGGGGATGCGGGTTTTGAGCGGTCGCAGGCGCTGATTGATGCGGGTGTCGACATGGTGGTGATCGATACGGCACATGGCCATTCCGAGGGCGTGGCGATTGCGGTGGAGCGGATCAAGAAGCTGTCGAACACCGTGCAGGTGGTGGCGGGCAATGTGGCCACCGCTGAGGCGACGCGGGCGCTGATTGGGGCAGGCGCGGATGCGGTGAAGGTTGGGATCGGCCCGGGGTCGATCTGCACCACGCGCATCGTCGCGGGCGTGGGTGTGCCGCAGTTGACTGCAATCATGGATTCGGCCCGTGCAGCGGGGGATATCCCGGTCATTGCGGATGGCGGGATCAAGTATTCCGGGGATTTCGCCAAGGCGATTGCGGCGGGTGCGTCCTGTGCGATGGTCGGCAGCGCCATAGCCGGGACGGACGAGTCCCCCGGTGAGGTGATCTTGTGGAATGGCCGGTCGTTCAAGGCCTATCGCGGGATGGGGTCCTTGGGCGCGATGGCGCGGGGATCGGCGGATCGCTATTTCCAGAAGGATGCCGCGTCCGACAAGCTGGTCCCCGAAGGGATCGAGGGGCAGGTGCCCTATAAGGGATCGGCAGCGGCGGTGATTCATCAGATGGTCGGCGGCCTGCGTGCGGCGATGGGCTATACCGGTAATGCCACCGTGGCGGATATGCGCACCAACTGCCAATTCGTGCGGATCACCGGAGCGGGGCTGAAGGAAAGCCACGTCCATGATGTGCAGATCACGCGCGAAAGCCCGAATTATCGGGTGGGGTGAGCCCATTTCTTTTGCATTGAAATGAGGGGTGGGCAGCCGATGCCCGCCCCTTTTTCATGGCAGGTCAGGAATAGGTGCCGCAGTCTGGAATAGATTGCGCGCCATGGCGTTATAGGTTCGGGATTAATCTGCATTAACCTATCGGCCATAAGAACGGAAATCCACCATGACCCAGCGCATGATGACGGCTTTGCTGCTGTCCACCCTGATCCTGCCCATGCCGGAGGTTCTGCCCGTTGACGGGGGAAAATCGGCCGGCGCGGCATTGGCGCAGGACAATGGCGGGGACTCGGATGACAATGGCGGGGCTTCTGACGATTCCGGCGGTGGGTTCGGGAATGGCGGCGGGTCGGATGATGGCCCGCGACGCCAGCAGCGGCAACGGGTAGCCGCGCCGCCACCGCCGCCAGTGGCGGCGCCGGATGAAGTGGTGGTCAGCGATCTGTCGCCCGAGGCTTTGACCCAGTTGCAAGGCGAAGGGTTCGAGGTGATCGCCGAGGAGGATCTGGCGAGCTTTGGGTTGCGGCTGACGCGGTTGCGGGTGCCCGGCACGCTGGGGCTGGAGGCCGCGCGGGCGCGGGTGCGGGCGCTGCCTGGCGGGGAGGATGCGGATTTCAATCACTTTTACCGCGCGGGTCAGGGGGCAGAGATGCCGGATGACGGGGCGGATTGCGGGCATGAAAACTGTGCTTCGCTGGACCTTGTTGGCTGGCCGGTGGAACGGATGGGGGCATGCCGGGTGCAGGTGCCGGTGGGCGTGATCGACACAGGCGTGAACGCGGGCCATGACATCCTGACCGGCGCGCGGCTGGAAGTGGTGCGGCTGGCCGATACGGCGCTGGATGCTTCGGCGGCGGTCCATGGCACGGCGGTGACGTCGCTGTTGGTGGGGGCCGAGGAAAGCCGGGTGCCGGGGTTGATCCCCGAGGCCGAGGTGATTGCAGTGGATGTCTTTTCCGACGTGGCGGGGGATGAGCGGGCGGATGTGCCGTCGCTGCTGCGCGGGCTGGATCTGCTGCGTGGGCGGGGCGTGCGGGTGATGAACCTGTCGCTCGCCGGGCCGGAGAACGGGGTGTTGCAGGCGGCGCTGGATGCCATGGCTGGGCCGGAAGGCGCGGTGATCGTGGCGGCGGCAGGCAATGCCGGGCCGGATGCGCCGCCCGCCTGGCCCGCCGCACATCCGGGCGTGTTGGCGGTGACGGCGGTCGATGCGCGCGGGCGCGTCTATCGCGGGGCGCAGCGCGGGGATCACATCGATCTGGCGGCACCGGGCGTGGGGCTGCTTGCCGCGACCTCGATCCGGGGCGCGCGGGGCAAGACCGGCACATCTTATGCGGTGCCCTTTGTTACGGCGGCGGCGGCGGTGATGCTGTCGCAGAACCCGGCGCTGACGCCCGATGAGGTGGCGGCCGCGTTGAAGGCGCAGGCGCGCGATCTGGGGGCGGAAGGGCCGGATGAGGTGTTCGGTGCGGGCTTGCTGGAGGCGTCTGCGATCTGCGATCTGCCGCTGCAATAGGGGCGGCAATGGCGAGTTACTGAAGAGGCCCGGCCGGATTGGCCGGGCCTTTTGCATTGGCGAGGGTGGTAAAGGCGGGGCATCGCCATGCCTGAGGCAAGGGAGCACGAGTGTTGGAGTGACTGCTGCGCGCATGAGAAAACGCCGGCCCGTGAGGCCGGCGTTTCCTGGGTTGTCTTGCCTGTCGGGCAGGGATCAGCTGTTGCCGCCGTTGCTATCGCCGCCGTTGCTGTTCCCGCCATTGCTGCCGGAGCTGTTTCCACCGTTGCTGTCGGCGCCGTTCCAGCCGCCGTTGTTGTCATCGTCGCTGTCATCGCCGTTGTTATCCCAGCTGTCATTGCCGTTGCTGTCGCCGCCATTGCCGCGCAGCAGGCGCAGCATGTCGGCTTCGACGCGGGACAGGTCGAGGAAAACGGGCTGCACATCGCCCGCGGGCTGCGACAGGGCCGGGGGGGCGATCATCGACGGGGTCGCGATGCCGGCCTGTGCGGTGAGGGGGGCCAGGGTGGCGAAGGCTGCGACCGTGGTTGTGGTGATGGCTTTCATGTCTCTCTCCTGAAGTTCGGGCCATGTGGCCGTTTCGTACAGAGACAACGACAGGGGGCGGGATCTATTCCCGCCCCCTTGCTTGCTCACGCCCCTGTGAACATCGGGCGCATCAGTCCGCCCAGCCTTTGGCGATCAATTCGGCCTCTGCCTCGGGTGAAAGGGCGAGGCCTGCACCGCGTTGGTCGAGAAAGGGGGAAAGCCCCTGGGCCGCCGTGCCATCGGCGGTGACAAAGCCATCTTGGCCATTCGCTGCGGGCAGCGGTTCCTTTAGCACGACCTCAACCCGCCAGCCGGTTGTTTGGTCATGGCAGGCAAGCGCCATTTCGATCTGGGCGGCGTTGCTGTCGATCACCTCGACCTCGCGGCAGGGGCCTGTATCTGTGGGCAATGTGGCGAGGATCATCAGATCGCGGTCGTCTGTTTCAGGGAAGGCCGTACCAGACGGCAGGGTATCCAGAGCCTGCGCCAAAGGTGAGCCATCTGCCACAGGGCCGAGGGCAAGGGATAGCGGGTCCGCCGGGCGAAACAGCACCAGCGCGATGCCAAGGCTTGCGGCAAGGGCGGTGCCTGCCGCGATCAGCGCAGGACGCGCGCGGGGGCGCAAGGGGATGATCTGCGCGGGCGCAGGGCCAGTGATCATGTGCTGCATCGCGGCGGGGACCGGTTCGGCCAATGGCGCGGCAAAGGCCTGCGCCAAGGCGGCGTTGGCTGCAAAGAGATCATCGACAAAGGCCTGATCGGCGGGATGATCGGCAAGGTGCATCACCACGGAGGCGGCCTCTTCGGGCGACAGTTCCCCATCGACAAAAGCGGCAAGGCGGGTGCGGTCCATCTGGGGCTGGGCGGTCATTGACGCGGTCCATGGCTGAGGCCGAGTTTCGGCAAAAGCGCCTCACGGGCGCGGGACAGGCGGCTCATTACGGTGCCGACGGGGATGTCGAGCGCATCGGCAGCCTCGCGGTAGCTGAGGCCTTCGATGGCGACCAGCGCGAGAACGGCGCGTTGCGGTTCGGGCAGATCGGCCATGGCAGCGCGGGTCTGGGCCAGCATCATGCGGTCTTCGGGCAGGCTGGCGGCCTTGCCCTCATCGCTGAGATGGGCGTCATCCGGGTCCATCGTGCTGCCGCGGCGCAGGACACGGCGGCGATCGTCGATCCAGAGCGTCTGGATGATGCGATAGAGCCAACTGTCCATGCGGGTGCCGTGCTGAAATTGCGTGGCGTTACGCAGGGCTTTCTCAATGGCGGATTGCACCAGATCGTCGCCGTCCTGCCGGTTCCCGGTCAGGCTATAGGCAAAGCGGCGCAATTTCGGGACGAGCGCCACAAGGTCCTGTCGAAAGCGGTCGGTCATGCGGGATCCTTTCGGCAAGGCTGTTGATCCGGCACGACAACGGTGAAGGGAAGCGGTTATTCCGCGTTTCTTGGGATCGGTGGCGAAATTCTGCTTGGGAAGGGAGATCGGCGTTTCCCAAGTGATTTTGTCAGCTTTACAATGCCGACAAAATCACTACGGTAATACTGGCGGTAACAGATGTTTTCCGCGCGCCCTGTTCCCTTGCTGATCCAGACCCGTGATGAACGAACACCCCCATTCAACCAGCCCCGAGACACCTGCCGATGTGCCCGTGCATGACGTGCTTTCCCTTACAGCAGGGGGAAGTCTGGCGCGGCTGATGCATCAGGGAGAGGTCTATATCCTGCGGATCACGCGGCTGGGAAAACTGATCCTGACGAAGTGAGGCCGCCTGCATGATCGTCTGTCACTGCACCGGAATTTCGGATCACGACATCCGCGCCGCCATTGAATGGATGCGTCGCGCGGACCCTGACACGATCATCACGCCGGGCAAGATCTATCATGCGCTTGGTAAACGTGCCGATTGCGGCGGGTGTATGCCGCTGTTGCTTGACACCATGCGTCACTGTGCCAGCCTTGGGGTACCCACGACGCCGCCGCTGCTGCGGGCGGAGTCCAGGCATTTAACTCCGGATTTCAGGCAAGGACGGCACCATGAAGGGCGATCCCAAGGTTATTGAATTTTTGAACGCGGCGCTGCGGTCGGAATTGACGGCAGTCAGCCAGTATTGGCTGCATTTTCGTTTGCAGGAGGATTGGGGCTATGGCCACCTTGCCGCCAAGTCCCGCGCCGAAAGCATCGAAGAGATGCACCACGCCGACAAGCTGATCGCGCGGATCATTTTTCTGGAGGGGCATCCGAATCTGCAAAAGCTCGATCCGCTGCGGATCGGGCAGGATCTGCGCGAAACGCTGGAGGCGGATCTGGCGGCCGAGCATGAGGCGCGCACGCTGTATATCGAGGCGCGGCGGCATTGCGATGCGGTGGGCGATTTCGTGACGCGCGCGCTTTTTGATGAGCTGATCGCCGATGAGGAAGGACATATCGATTTCCTGGAAACGCAGATCGGCCTGTATGACCGTCTGGGGGCCGAGAAATACGGGATGCTGAACGCCAAGCCGGCGGATCAGGCAGAATAGTCTGGTTGATATCGCGGCGTCACAATCTGGCGGCCGGGTTCTGGTGAATCCGGCCGCCTTTGCCTATGGTCCGCCGCGAACGGGCGTGGAGGCAGGGCATGACAGGGCAGCGCAGGGTGCTGGTGACCGGGGCCGGTGCGCCCGGTGGCATCGGCTTTGCCACGGCGCGGCGGTTGGCGCGCGGAGGGGCGCAGGTCGCCATCTGTGCCACCACGGGACGAATTCATCTGCGCGCGGCGGAACTGATCGCCGAAGGGTTGGACGTGACAGCCCATGTCGCCGACCTGACCGAACCGGATCAGGTGGCGCGTCTGGCCGATGCGGTGGGGCCGGTCGATGTGTTGGTGAACAATGCGGGGATGGGATCGGTTGGTGCGCCTGCCGCGCAGGGTTCCTTTCTGGACATGACGCCAGATCAATGGCGGCGGGCGATGGATGTGTCGCTGACCACCGCTGTGCTGGTGACGCAGGCCTTTCTGCCCGGAATGGTGGCGCGCGGGCAGGGCAGGGTGGTGATGATGGCCAGCGTGACGGGGCCATACGTTTCCAACCCCGGCGAGGCGGCCTATTCCGCGGCCAAGGCCGGGATGGTGGGCCTGACCCATGCACTGGCGCTGGAGGTGGCGCGGGCGGGGGTGACGGTCAATGCGGTCGCCCCCGGCTGGGTGGCGACAGAGGCGGCAACCGAGGAGGAGAGGCGTGCGGCACTGGCCACACCGCCCGGGCGGGCGGGAACACCCGATGAGGTGGCGGCGGTGGTCGAGTTTCTGGCATCCGATGCCGCATCCTATGTGAACGGGGCAGTGATTGTGGTGGATGGCGGCAATATCCTGCAGGAGCGCAAGGCATGACACCGGGCGCGCGACTGGCGGCAGCGATTGCAGTGCTGGACAAGGTGCAGGCTGGGCAACCGGCCGAAGTGGCGCTGACGAATTGGGGCCGCGCCAACCGCTATGCCGGATCGGGCGACCGGGCGGCGGTGCGCGACGTCGTGTTCGATGTGCTGCGGCAGAAACTGTCCTGTGCGGCGCGGGGTGGGGCTGATACGGGGCGCGGGCTGGTTCTGGGCTGGGCGCGCAAGGCCGGGCAGGAGGCGCTGTTTGATGGGCAGGGCCATGCGCCCGCGCCCGCCACTGCGGACGAGGTCGGGCAGGAGCCAGAGGGCAATGCCGCGCTGGATTGCCCTGATTGGCTGGAGGCACCGCTGCGCAGCGGGCTTGGCGCAGATTTTCCGGCGGTGATGGGTGCAATGCAGGCGCGTGCGCCAGTTTTCCTGCGGGTCAATCTGGGGAGAACCACGCGGGAGGCGGCGGCGGAGGCGTTGGCCGCTGATGGGGTAGAGGCGGTGGCGCATCCGCTGGCGGCCTCGGCGTTGGAGGTGCGGTCAGGCGCGCGGCGGGTGCAGGCGACGGCAGCCTATCTGACGGGGTTGGTGGAGTTGCAGGATGCGGCCTCGCAGGCGGTGGTGGAGATGCTGCCGCTGCACTATGGGATGGCGGTGCTGGATCTTTGTGCGGGGGGCGGAGGCAAGACGCTGGCCATGGCCGCGCGGGCGCGGCTGCGGCTCTTTGCCCATGATTCCGATCGGCGGCGCATGGCCGATCTGCCCGCCCGTGCGGCGCGCGCGGGCGTCGCAGTGAAGATTGTGGATCAGCCAGAGAAAACAGGGCCTTATGACCTGATCCTGACCGATGTCCCCTGTTCGGGTTCGGGCAGTTGGCGGCGCGACCCCGAGGGAAAATGGGCGCTGACCCCGGCCCGGCTGGAGGCGTTGCTGGTGGTGCAGGCCGGGATCATGGATCGGGCGGCGGCCATGCTTGGGCCGGGCGGGGTGCTGGGCTATGCGACCTGTTCAATGATCGAGGCAGAGAACGGCGCACAAGTGGCCGCGTTGATGGCGCGGCAACCCGGTTTGCAGCTTGTGTCAGAGCGGCGGTTCACCCCTCTGGAAGGCGGCGACGGATTCTACTGCGCGGTCTTGCGCAAAGTGTAGGAGATGTCTGACAGCCGCGCGCGCGTTAGCGATTTCTTAACGTTTGGGCGGCAATCTGTGCGGAATGAAGGAAGTTCGCGCCCAGATTGCCTCGTTTGCGGAATGGTCTGCCCATCTTTCGATGGCGGCCCGGTTCGTGCTTGGCGCGGCCATTGTCGCGCTGATCATCGGGGTTCTGGCCGCTGCGCCCCCGGCGTTGTTCGGTGCGGGAGTGCTGATGGTGGTCGTGGCTGCGGCTGCGTCGGCCTTGATCCGCATCCTGTTGGTACGGCGCAGGGAAAGCACGCGGTCTGCGACACCGGCCCTGACGGATGCGCCGCCCGATCCGGCGATGCGGATCGAAGGGCTGGCCGTGCCGTTGTTGCAGTTCAACGCCGAGGGCGGCCTGGTGCAGACGAACGCAGAGGCGCGCACGCTGCTGGACCTTGGTCCGACTGACCTGCCCGAACCGGCGCGGCTGTTTGTCGACCTGGGCCGTCCGGTGCGGGACTGGATCATCGACGTGGCCGCCGGTCGCCTTCCCGGCGGGCCGGAGATGGTGGGCCTGCGCTGTGACATCCGGCCTGAGGAAGGTGAACGCTTCTTGCAGGTGACCCTGCAACCCGACGGGCAGGGCGGTGCGCTGGCCATCTTGCAGGACACGACGGCGCTGAAACGGCTGGAGGCGCAGTTTGTACAGGGCCAGAAGATGCAGGCCATCGGCCAGTTGGCCGGGGGAATTGCGCATGATTTCAACAATCTGCTGACCGCGATTTCGGGACATTGCGACCTGCTTTTGCTGCGCCACCGGACCGATGACCCAGATCACCCCGACCTGATCCAGATTCGCCAGAATGCGAACCGGGCGGCAGCGCTCGTGTCGCAATTGCTGGCGTTTTCGCGCAAACAGACGCTGAAGCCGGAGCGGATCGAATTGCAGGATACGCTGGCGGACCTGACCCATTTGCTGAACCGGCTTGTGGGTGAAAAGGTGGGGCTGGATCTGATCCATCCGCGCGAAACGGCCGCGATCCGGGCGGATCGCAGACAGCTGGAACAGGTGATCATGAACCTTGTCGTGAATGCGCGCGACGCCATGCCAGAGGGGGGCGTGGTGCAGATCGAAACCCGGATTGTGACGCTGGAGGAGGAAGTTCACCGCGACCGCGCCGTGGTGCCGCGCGGGCGGCATGTGGTGATTTCTGTGCGCGACAGTGGCACGGGCATCCCGCCCGAATGGATGGACAAGATATTCGAGCCGTTTTTCACCACCAAGCGACTGGGGGAGGGGACGGGGCTGGGTCTTTCGACTGTTTATGGCATCGTGAAGCAATCGGGGGGCTTTGTCTTTGTTCGCTCTACGCCGGGTGAGGGAACAGAGTTTGACCTGTGGTTCCCGCTTTGCGCCGAGGTGGTGGCCGAACGCCCGGTCGCGGCACCGCGGCGCGCGGCACGGCGATCGGATGCGGTGGTGTTGCTGGTGGAGGATGAGGCGCCCGTGCGCACCTTCGCCGCACGCGCCCTGCGCCTGCGCGGCCATTCGGTGCTGGAGGCGGCAAGTGCCGAGGAGGCGCTGGCGCTGTTGCAGGACGCAGCGCTGCATGTGGATGTCTTTGTCACCGATGTGGTGATGCCCGGGCTGGATGGGCCGGGATGGGTTCGGCAAGCCTTGGAGCGGCGGCCCTTGGTGCGGACCGTGTTCATTTCCGGCTATGCCGAGGAGGCATTGACCGATGTGCAGGCACGGATCCCGAATTCTGTTTTCTTGCCAAAGCCGTTCTCGCTCGCGGAATTGACCGAGACGGTGCAGGCGCAGCTCGCGGCCTGACTGCGGTTCTGATCAACCCGGCAGAGGTTGCAACGTTTCGTATAGCGCAAAGTCCCGCGCCGCGGCCTTGCGCAGGCGTGCCTCGGTTGTGGGGGAAAGGTCCATCGCTGCTGCGGGTGAGACGTTCAGACGGGGCAGGATGATTTCGCACCCCAACCGATCCTCAAGGAAATGGACGAAGGTTTCGATCTCTTCGTAACGGAACAGATGATCGACGCCCTTTTCGGCCTTTGGCTGCAGGAACCGCGCCTGCGATCCCACGGCGGCAAAGTCGGGTTGCGGATCATCGCACCATGCGTTGACGAAGTCATCAAAACTCATCCCGCGCGTGGACTTTGCATGATCGGAGATATCATCGCGCTGCCGATACCGAAACCACGAGCCAAGCCAATCGCGCGGCTCGCGCATCAGGGCCACGACGGTGAAGGGATGGCCTGAGGTTGCCTCAAGGTACGGACCGATGAAGCGATGAAAGCGCTGCACCGGAGTATGTTTTAGCACGGGCGGGCGCTGGATCGACATGGTTGCCATCGAATCAAGCGCCGCCTCGATCGCGGTGGACCCTGTCTTGGGCGTGGCGAGAATGGCTAAACGTTGTTCCCAGAAAACCAGCATGAAACACCCCTGACCTTGGTTCCGGCCTTCTACACAAGGCCGCGCCCGGAGGCGAGACCCCTGCGCATCCTGGTAACCGGACCTTAACCTTTGGCTGCCAGAGTGGGGATGTTCGAATTTGGTTGAAATGTTCTACTTTTGTGCTCATAAGAATGAGAACACTTGGGGAACAAGCGCAGCAATTGCCGCCCGGTCGCGGCTGTGAAATAAGGAGACGGACATGGCGGTGGCGAACCTCCTCGATTTGAACGGGAAGCGCGAAATGGACAAGGCAAAGGCGCTGGAAAGCGCGCTGGCACAGATTGAACGCCAGTTCGGCAAAGGTTCGATCATGAAGCTGGGCAAAGACAGCCCGCAGATGGATATCGAGGCGACCTCGACAGGATCGCTGGGTCTGGACATCGCGCTGGGGATCGGCGGTCTGCCCAAGGGGCGGATCATCGAAATCTTCGGGCCGGAATCTTCGGGCAAGACGACGCTGACGCTGCATGTGGTGGCTGAGGAACAGAAGAAGGGCGGCGTCTGCGCCTTTGTCGACGCAGAACATGCGCTGGACCCGCAATACGCCAAGAAGCTGGGCGTTGATCTGGATGAATTGCTGATCAGCCAGCCCGACACGGGCGAACAGGCGCTGGAGATTGTCGACACGCTGGTGCGGTCGGGTGCAGTGAGCCTGATCGTCGTCGATTCGGTGGCGGCACTGACGCCGAAGGCCGAGATCGAGGGGGACATGGGCGACATGCAGATGGGCAGCCAGGCCCGCCTGATGAGCCAGGCCATGCGCAAGCTGACCGCCAGCATCGGGCGCAGCAACTGCATGGTAATCTTTATCAACCAGATCCGGATGAAGATCGGCGTGATGTTCGGCAGCCCGGAAACGACGACGGGCGGCAACGCGCTGAAATTCTATGCCAGCGTGCGCCTGGATATCCGCCGCATCGGTTCGATCAAGGACAAGGATGAGGTCGTTGGCAACTCGACCCGTGTGAAGGTGGTGAAGAACAAGGTCGCGCCGCCCTTCCGCGAGGTGGAATTTGACATCATGTATGGCGAAGGCATTTCGAAGCTGGGTGAATTGATCGACATCGGCGTGAAGGCCGGGGTCGTGGAGAAATCCGGCGCCTGGTATTCCTATGGTGATGAGCGGATCGGGCAGGGTCGTGAGAACGCCAAGCAGTTCCTGCGGCAGAACCCGGCGATGGCCAGCGACATCGAAGACAAGATTCGCGCGGCGAACGGGCTGGATTTCACCGCGCCGGGCCGTCCGGATGAGGCGGATGTGCTGGACATGTGATCCGCGCATATGACGTAATCGGGAAAGGCCGGACCCTGCGGGTTCCGGCCTTTTTTCGTTGCGCGCTGTGGTGGCGGTGGACAGGGGCGGCAGGGGGGGCTAATTGGAGGGCCGACATGGCTTTTCCGCCTTTCTGAAAGGGTCTTTGCAGCATGGCGTCGCTGAACGATATCCGGTCTACGTTTCTTGATTTCTTCCAGCGCAACGGGCATCGCGTTGTCGACAGCTCGCCGCTTGTGCCGCGCAATGACCCCACGCTGATGTTCGCCAATTCCGGAATGGTGCAGTTCAAGAACTGCTTCACCGGGGTAGAGACGCGGGACTACAAGCGCGCGACAACGGCACAGAAATGCGTGCGCGCGGGCGGCAAGCACAATGACCTGGACAATGTGGGTTACACCGCGCGGCATCACACGTTCTTTGAGATGCTGGGGAATTTCAGCTTTGGCGATTACTTCAAGGCCGAGGCGATCGCCTTTTCCTGGGAATTGCTGACCAAGGATTTCGGGATCGACCCAAAGAAGCTGTGCGTCACCGTCTATCACACCGACGATGAGGCGGCCGGCATCTGGAAGAAGGTGGCGGGGCTGGAGGACCACCGGATCATCCGCATTCCGACGGATGACAATTTCTGGCGCATGGGGCCGACGGGCCCCTGCGGACCTTGCACCGAGATCTTCTATGACCACGGCGATCACATCTGGGGCGGCCCGCCGGGCAGCGCCGATGAGGATGGCGACCGGTTCATCGAGATCTGGAACAACGTCTTCATGCAGAACGAACAGTTCGCCGACGGCACCATGCGGCCGCTGGACATGCAGTCGATCGACACGGGTATGGGGTTGGAGCGGATCGGCGCGCTGCTGCAAGGCAAGCACGACAATTACGACACCGATCTGATGCGGTCGCTGATCGAGGCATCGGCCCATGCCACAAGCAGTGATCCCGATGGCCCGGGCAAGACCAGCCACCGTGTGATCGCGGATCACCTGCGGTCGACCAGTTTCCTGATTGCGGATGGCGTGATGCCGTCGAACGAAGGGCGCGGCTATGTGTTGCGCCGGATCATGCGGCGGGCGATGCGCCATGCGCATATGCTGGGCGCGCAAGACCCGGTGATGCACCGTCTGGTGCCTGCGCTGGTAAGGGGCATGGGCGCGGCCTATCCCGAATTGCAGCGCGCCCAGAGCCTGATCGAAGAGACGCTGCGGCTGGAGGAGACCCGGTTCAAGACGACGCTGGATCGCGGCCTGCGCCTGCTGGATGATGAACTGGCACGCCTGCCCGAAGGCGGCGATCTGCCCGGCGCGGCGGCGTTCAAGCTGTATGACACCTACGGGTTTCCGCTGGATCTGACGCAGGACGCGCTGCGCGAGAAGGGGCGCGCGGTGGATCTTGCCGGGTTTGATGCCGCGATGCAGGAACAGAAGACCAAGGCACGCGCGGCCTGGTCTGGCGCGGGTGGCACCGCGGATGCAAAGATCTGGTTCGAGTTGGCCGAGGCGCATGGTGCGACCGAATTCTTGGGCTATGACACCGAAACCGCCGAGGGCGAGGTGCTTGCGCTTGTGCGCGACGGGGCGGCCATTGGATCGGCAGCCACCGGCGAGACGGTGCAGATCATCGTGAACCAGACGCCGTTCTATGGCGAATCCGGCGGGCAGGTCGGGGATGCCGGCTATATCCGCACGGACACTGGTCTTGCCGAGGTGACCGACACCCGCAAGTCGCAAGGGATTTTCATCCATGTGGCGAAGGTTCTGGAAGGGTCGGTCCTGAAAGGGCAACCTGCAAAGCTGGAGGTGGCCCATACCCGCCGCGCACAGATCCGCGCGAACCATTCGGCCACGCACCTGTTGCATGAGGCGCTGCGCCATGCGCTTGGCGATCATGTCGCGCAGCGGGGCAGTTTGAACGCGCCGGATCGACTCCGGTTCGATTTCAGCCATGCCGCCGGCATGTCGCTCGCCGAATTGGCGCAGGTCGAGGCAGAGGTGAATGCCTATATCCGCCAGAACGCGCCAGTCGAGACGCGCATCATGACGCCCGATGATGCCCGCGCGATCGGTGCGCAAGCGCTGTTTGGCGAGAAGTACGGGGATGAGGTGCGCGTCGTGTCGATGGGCGTGCAGGAGGGATCGGGCAAAGGGGCGGACGGACGGACCTATTCGCTGGAACTGTGTGGCGGCACGCATGTGCGGCGCACCGGGGATATCGGGGCCTTCGTGGCGCTTGGCGAAAGCGCGTCTTCTGCCGGGGTGCGCCGGTTCGAAGCGCTGACAGGACAGGCCGCGCTGGACCATCTGCGCGCGCAGGATGCGCGTCTGGCCGAGGTGGCGCTGGTGCTGAAAGCCTCACCGGCCGAGGCGGTCGAGCGGGTGAAGGCGATGGCCGATGAACGCCGCGCCCTTCAGAACGAGGTGGCCCAGTTGCGGCGCGAGTTGGCGATGGGCGGCAAGGCAGGCGGGCCGGAGGCGCGTGAGATCGGCGGCGTGAAGTTCCTGGCGCAGGTGCTGTCGGGCGTGTCGGGCAAGGATCTGCCCGCGCTGATTGATGAGATGAAGGCGCGGATCGGGTCGGGCGCGGTGTTGCTGATCGCCGATACCGGGGCAAAGCCTGCCGTAGCGGCCGGGGTGACGGCGGACCTGACGGCGACGCTTTCGGCCGTGACGCTGGTCAAGGCGGCGGCCGAGGCGATGGGCGGCAAGGGCGGCGGTGGCCGGCCTGACATGGCGCAGGCGGGCGGTGCGGATATCGCGCAGGCCGAAGCGGCGATCAAGGCGGCGGAAGCCGTGCTGGAGGGTTGAGGCGATGCCGACGGCACTTTGGATTGCGCATGTGCAAGTGACGGATGCAGAGGCCTATGGCCGCTATGCCAAGGAAGCCGGCCCCGCGATTGCGGCGCATGGCGGCGTTTTTCTGGCGCGTGGCGGTCGCTATGTCCAGTTGGAAGGCAATGACCGCCCGCGCAACGTGGTGGCGCGCTTTCCCAGTCTGGAAAAGGCGGTGGAGTGCTACCATTCTGCCGCCTATCAGGCGGCGCTTGCCCATGCAAAGGGGGCGAGCGTTCGTGACCTGATGGTGGTAGAAGAGGCGGAGTAACCCGGTTCCCAGTGCTGGCCCGGCCCGGATTTTCGGGCGTCAGGGCGGATCTGGCAGAGTTTGAGTCGCATTTGCAATCAAGGCTGGTTGACGGCACCTATGGCGTCGTTAACACTTATCTACGTGTTGCCCCATTTTGGGTTGTCCCGAGTTGCGTGTTTCCCGAGTGCAAAAGGATTTTATTGCCAAGGGGGTTTCGTGGCATGGCGGCAGCTTTCCCGGACTGGAATGACTTGCGTGACATTCTGCTGATTACCAATGCGGGCAGCCTTTCGGGGGCGGCGCGGATTGCTCAGATCAGCCAATCGACCATGTCGCGACGGCTTGCCGCGATCGAAGCGAACGGCCAGCCAGTGTTTCTGCGCGATGAGATGGGACGATTGAGCCCGAATGCGCGGGGGCAGGAACTGGTGGCGGCGGCGCGTGAGATGGCGATGGTCTATGACCGGGTCAAAGCGCGGCTGATGGATGCCGGACCGCCGCTGCGCGTGGCCTGTTGCGAAATGATGTCGAAGCTTTTTCTTGCACCCGCTTTGCCGGTCTGGTCAGCGCGGGCGGACAGTGCGGCGGAATTGCAGGTGCATGAGGATGTCTATGCACTGGAACCCGATACATACGATGTGATGGTCGCGCCGATGGCGGCCGCGCCCGAACGCAGCACGGGGCAGTTGCTGGGTCTATACCAGATGGGCCTGTTTGCCGCGCCGCAATACGTGGCGGTGAACCGGATACGGGCCGGGTTGGACACGCTGGAAGGACAAGGCGTGATCCGCGCGTCAAAAGTGTTGGCGGATACGGAAAGCTATCGCTGGCTGGCGCGGCAGGGTGGCAATGTGACGATGCTGTCGCCCAATGTGCCGACCATGGCCGAGGCCTGCGCCGCAGGGCTTGGGGTGGCGCTGTTGCCGCTGGATCTTGCGGGCAATGACTCGCGGCTTTTGCCGATTGACGGGCCCAAACCGCCCCCCTGCGAGATCTGGGCCGTGGCTGATGCCAAATCGGCCAGCGATCCGCGGGTGGCGGGATTTCTGAAATGGGCGCGCGGACATTTCCGCGCGACCAGAGGTGAGGAGCGGGCCGTCGGATAGGCGACCGTCGCCTTACGAAGCCCGCGACTGGCGCTTACGCTCATGCGGGTCAAGGATCCGCTTGCGCAGACGGATGATCTTCGGCGTCACCTCGACCAGTTCGTCATCATCGATATAGGCAATCGCCTCTTCGAGGCTGAAGCGGATATGCGGCGTCAGGCGGACGGCTTCATCCGTGCCGGACGCACGGACGTTGGTCAGCTTTTTGCCCTTGAGGGGGTTTACCTCAAGGTCATTGTCGCGGCTGTGTTCGCCGATGATCATACCTTCGTAGACGTTTTCCTGCGGGCCGATGAACATGCGGCCCCGCTCTTC
Source organism: Fuscovulum sp. (assembly GCA_035192965.1). Classification (NCBI taxonomy): domain Bacteria; kingdom Pseudomonadati; phylum Pseudomonadota; class Alphaproteobacteria; order Rhodobacterales; family Paracoccaceae; genus Fuscovulum; species Fuscovulum sp. The sequence continues at coordinate 2,530,741 of CP136571.1, forward strand.
GAGGTTCCACAGCGCATAGGCGACGGACACGCCGTTTTCCATGCTGATCAGCACGCCCTGACGGCGGCCCTGAATCGGGCCCTTGTGGGCAACCCAGCCGTGGAAGATGCGGTTGAGCACGCCTGTGCCGCGCGTATCTGTCAGGAACTGGCCATGATAGCCGATCAGGCCACGCGACGGGACATGCGCGATGATGCGCGTCTTGCCGGTGCCTGCGGGTTTCATTTCGACCAGCTCGCCTTTGCGTTCGCCGGTCAGCTTGTCGATCACGGCGCCGGAATATTCGTCATCGACATCGACGATGACCTCTTCCACCGGCTCCATGCGGGTGCCGTCTTCATCCTTGAAGATCACGCGGGGGCGCGAGATCGACAGCTCGAACCCTTCGCGGCGCATGTTTTCAATCAGCACGCCCATCTGAAGTTCGCCACGACCGGACACTTCGAAGGCTTCACCACCGGGGGTGTCGGCCACCTTGATCGCGACGTTGACCTCGGATTCTTTCATCAGACGGTCGCGGATGACACGCGACTGGACCTTGGACCCATCACGGCCTGCGAGCGGGCTGTCATTGATGCCGAAGGTGACGGTGATGGTCGGCGGGTCGATCGGCTGGGCCGGAAGGGCGGTGTCGATCTCCAGCGCGCAGAGCGTGTCGGCCACGGTGGCCTTTGACATGCCGGCGATGGTGACGATGTCGCCTGCCAGTGCCTCTTCAATCGGTTGCTGGCCAAGGCCACGGAAGGCGAGAACCTTGGTCACGCGGAACTGTTCCAGCCGGTCGCCGGTGCGCGACAGAGCCTTGATCGTTTCCCCCACCCGCAGGCGGCCGGATTCAACACGGCCCGTCAGGATGCGGCCGATGAAGGGATCGGCCGAAAGCGTGGTGGCCAGCATGCGGAAGGGTTCATCCTGCGCGGCGAGTTGCTTGGGCGCGGGGACATGGCGAACGATCATATCGAAGAGCGCGTTCAGATCCTTGCGCGGGCCATCGAGCGATTCATCGGCCCAGCCGGCACGGCCCGAAGCGTAAAGGTAGGGGAAATCAAGCTGTTCATCGGTGGCGCCGAGGTTCGAGAAAAGATCGAATACCTCGTTCAACGCGCGATCAGGTTCGGCATCGGGCTTGTCGACCTTGTTCAGCACCACGATGGGGCGCAGGCCAAGCGCCAGCGCCTTGGCCAGAACGAATTTGGTTTGCGGCATCGGGCCTTCGGCGGCATCGACCAGCAGGCAGACGCCATCGACCATGGACAGGATGCGTTCCACCTCGCCGCCGAAATCGGCGTGGCCGGGGGTATCGACGATGTTGATGCGCGTGGCGTCGTGTTCGACCGAGGTGCACTTGGCAAGAATGGTGATGCCGCGTTCCCGTTCGATGTCGTTGGAATCCATGGCCCGTTCGGAAACGGCCTCATTGGCGCGGAAGGCACCGGACTGTTTGAGCAACTCGTCTACGAGTGTGGTTTTGCCATGGTCGACATGCGCGATGATGGCGATGTTGCGAAGCTCCATCGGGGAGGTCTCTTTCAAATCTTTCTGCGGTTGCGAGGGCCATACAGGGTTTGCGCCGGATTGGCGAGTCCCCCGTTTCAGGTAGCGATATAACGGTCGCGCCTGTGATTTATGGCGATGACAAGGTTGACGACCGCAGCACCGAGAAAGGACCAGGCCACGGTCTGCCAGGGCAGGAAGGTGGCGGCGATGGCAAAGAGGGCGGCGTCAAAGATCAGTTGCGTGTGGCCGGCGCGGAAACCGGTCCTGTCTTGCAGATAGAGGGCGAGGATGCCGATACCGCCGAGGCTGGCGCCGTGACGGAAGATCGCGAGGAGGGCCGCGCCGGAGACGAAGCCGAACAGGACCGCCCCGAAGGCGGGGTGGAGGGTGGAGAAATCCACCCATTGCGGCATCAGGGCAGACAGCAGGGACAGGAGCAGTACGGCGAGGAAGGTCTTGATCGTGAAGGCCAATCCCATGCGGCGATAGCCGAACCAATAGAACGGGATGTTGATGGCAAAGAAGATCCAGCCGAAGGGCAGGCCGGTGACATAGGAGATCAGAACCGCCAGCCCGGCGGTCTGCCCGGTGATCATGCCAAGGTGGGTCAGCACCACAATCCCGAAGGCGGCCATGGTTGTGCCAAAGGCGAGGCCTTGGGCATCTTCGATCAGGCTATGGGCTTTGGGATCGGTCATGGCGCGCGGCATTATCCTGTGGCGGGGCAATGCGCCAGAGGGTCAGGCCGCGATATACCGGTCGCGGCGGTGATTTATGGCGAGGAAGAGCGAGTAGGTGGCGGCACCGAGGAAAGACCAGAACAAGGTTTCAGGGGCGAGGATCAGGGCAGCGGCGGCAAAAATCACAACGTCTACAGCCAGTTGGACATAGCCCGCCTGAATGCCCCAGCGATCCTGGATCATCAGGGCGACGATGGAGAAGCCCCCGAAGCTGCCGCCATGGCGGACGACGGCGAGGGCAGCGATGCCGAAGAGGATGCCGAACAGGATGGCGGCGAAGGCAGGTTCGATTTCGCCCAGCGTCATCCAGCGCGGCAGGACATCGGTCAGGATGGAAAGCGCGGCGGTGGTGATCAGGGTTTTCAGCGCGAAACGCCCCCCCATGCGCCACCAGCCAAGCAGCAGAAAGGGCAGGTTGATTCCAAAATAGACCAGCGAAAACGGGAGGTTATAGGAATAGGCGATCAGTACGGCGAGGCCGGTCGTCTGCCCTGTGGCGAAGCCCATATGGGTGAGGATGTGGATGCCGAGGGCGGCCATGATGATCCCGAAGGCGATGCCTTGGGCATCTTCGAGCAGGGTGTGGTGTTTCGGGTCGGTCATGGGGGACTCGCGCTGGATGATAAAGGTCATAGCACTTGACCTTTAAAGGGTCAATGGAATTGACCTATGGGGTAGGCTGTGGCGGGTCTGCATCAGCGGGACTTTGGCATGGGGCGAGGGGATTTACCGCGGGCGGGAAAATGCCTTATGCGCAGTCATCCGCAACGCAAAGCATGGAGGGCGTGATGGTGAACATTTCTGGATCGTCACGACGTGGCGGAGAGACCGGACTGGGCAACGCGGCGCGATACCGTTTCGCGTAAGCCCTGAGCCGCTTGTCACGGGGCTTGAAGCCCGTGGCACAACCCTCTGACATCGCAGAACAAACCGTAATTTCGCCGGGGGGTTTTCCCGCGACTTTCGGCCCTGTTCTGCACCAATCCAACCCTGACAGGAGCCGGTCCGTGCTGCGGTGCAGCCGCCGGGAAATGACATGAACGACATGACCCAACTGCGGGGCGCGATGCCCCATTCCATCCATCTGGCGATCCACGAGCATGGCGCAATGCGTGTGCTTTTGGTGGCGGTGAAGGCGTTGATGGGGGCGGCTTTGGCCCCGACAGAGCCCGATCTGACCGAGCATCTGAGCGACCATCTGCGGCGGGATATCGGTCTGCCACCGCGCGGTTCCCCGCTGCCAGAGGCACCTATGCTGCCGGTGCGGTGGTAAGGCGAAAGGGGCCGGATCTGGCGATCCGGCCCCTTTTTGCTGTGCAGCGCGCGGTGCAGATGCCTGTGCAGACGGGCGTATGCACGCAGCGCACTGTGTTTTGGCCGCAGCGCAACGGTTGCGGCCCCCGGATCACGCCCGGGGCCGGGTATCCCGGTGGTCAGCCGCCCAGCGACTTGTTGAGGTATTCGTCGACCTTTTCCAGATAGCCGATGGTGGTGAGCCATTTCTGATCGGGGCCGACGAGAAGGGCGAGGTCTTTGGTCATCCAGCCGTCTTCGACCGTCTGAACGGTGACCTGTTCCAGCGTGGTGGCAAAGCGCATCAGCGCGTCATTGTCATCGAGTTTCGCACGGTGCTTGAGCGCGCCGGTCCAGGCGATGATGGACGCGATGGAGTTGGTCGAGGTCTGTTTGCCCTTTTGGTGTTCGCGGTAATGGCGGGTGACGGTGCCATGCGCGGCCTCGGCCTCTACCACTTTGCCATCGGGCGTCATCAGGACGGATGTCATCAGACCAAGTGAGCCGAAGCCCTGAGCCACGGTGTCGGACTGCACGTCGCCATCATAGTTCTTGCAGGCCCAGACATAACCGCCGGACCATTTCATGGCAGAGGCGACCATGTCGTCGATAAGGCGGTGTTCGTAATGGATGCCCAATGCCTTGAACCGGTCTTCAAATTCGGCGGCGTAGACCTCGGCGAAGATGTCTTTGAAGCGGCCATCATAGGCCTTGAGGATGGTGTTCTTGGTCGACAGATAGACCGGCCAGCCCTTCATCAGCCCGTAGTTGAAGGAGGAGCGGGCGAAATCGTAGATTGAGGCATCAAGGTTATACATCGCCATGGTGACGCCCGCGCCGGGGGCATCAAACACGTCGCGCTCGATCACGGTGCCATCATCGCCCACGAATTTGATGGTAACCTTGCCCTTGCCGGGAAAGCGGAAATCGGTGGCGCGGTATTGGTCGCCAAAGGCGTGGCGGCCCACGACGATGGGTTTGGTCCAGCCCGGCACGAGGCGGGGGACGTTACGGCAGATGATTGGTTCGCGGAAGATCACGCCGCCGAGGATGTTGCGGATGGTGCCGTTGGGCGATTTCCACATCTGTTTCAGGCCGAATTCTTCGACGCGGCCCTCATCGGGGGTGATGGTGGCGCATTTGACGCCGACGCCGTGTTTCAGGATGGCATGGGCGGCATCGACGGTGACCTGATCATTGGTGCGGTCGCGTTCTTCGATGCCCAGATCGTAGTACTGCAGGTCGATATCGAGATAGGGCAGGATCAGTTTCTTCTTGATGAAATCCCAGATGATCCGGGTCATTTCATCGCCGTCGAGTTCGACGACGGGGTTCGCCACCTTGATCTTGGTCATGCCCTTGGCCCTTTCGGCAATGGAAGTGATGCGGCGGTCCATAGTGCAAAAGGGACCGTTTGGGAAGCATTGTATGCAACGGCATACCGTTTATCGTAAGAGTTGACCGAACTCGCCTTTGAGTTGATCCTTCGCGCGGCGGTGTATGGGGTGCGCGATGAAGAACATAGCGGTGTTTTGTGACGGAACGTGGAACCATCTGGACATGGTGGAGCCGACCAATGTGGCGATCCTGTCGCGCAATGTGCTGCCGGTGACGACCGCGGGGCAGGAGCAGCGGGCGATCTATCTGCCGGGGGTGGGAACGCGGAAACAGGCGGCGGGGCCGATCGAGCGGGCGGTGGACCGGTTGACGGGCGGGGCCTTTGGATGGGGGTTGGACGGGCGGCTGGAGGCAGCCTATCGCGAGATTGCCGCCATCTATGAACCCGGCGACAGGCTGTTCCTGTTCGGCTTTTCGCGCGGGGCCTATATGGCGCGGTCACTGGCGGGGCTGTTGCGGAATTGCGGGCTGCCGGAGCCTGCGACGCTGGGGCGGATCGGCGAGGCGATGACGCTGTATCGCAACCGGGAGCCGGGATCGCATCCTGATGCGCCGGCAAGCCTGCGGTTTCGGGCTGCGTTTTCGCCGCGCTTTGCCACCAGCGAGACGGACAGGATGGTGCGGCCGAATTTGGCGGGGATTGGGGCGGTGGAGATGCTGGCGGTGGATTACCTTGGCGTCTGGGATACGGTTGGGGCATTGGGGGTGCCGGATCATTTCGCGGGATTGGCCGCGATCACCAACGGGAAGTACAAGTTCCACGATCTGCGCCTGTCGAGCATGGTGAAATCGGCCCGTCATGCGGTGGCGATTGATGAGCGGCGGCGGACCTTTCCGCCGACCCTGTGGGAGAACCTGACCGAGTTGAACATCGGCGAAGGGGATCTGCCCTATCGGCAGGAATGGTTTCCGGGCACGCATGGCGGGGTAGGGGGCGGAGGGCCGATCCGGGGCCTATCCAACGCGGCGCTGTTGTGGATCATGGGCGGGGCCGAAGAGGCGGGGCTGGAGTTTTCCGCCGCAATGAAGGATGCGGCGCAGAGGGCGGTGGCGGTGGATGCGCCGCTGGACAACCACCCGCCGAAAAGCGGGCCATTGGCGGGGCTGTTCAAGGGCAAGGGGGTGGACCGGTCACCGCCACCTTCGATCAGGGCAGTATCCTGGATGGCGCGGGAGCGGTGGCGGCTGCATGGCTATCGCCCGGTGCCGCTGCGCCCCTTTGGGCCAAAGATGGAGCCACCGGTGCTGCCGGGGGAGTGGCAGGATTAGGCGAAGAAGCGCAGGGTTTGGGCGCGGACCCAATCCCACAGGCGCGGGGCGCCGCGGGCGATCTTGGCCCCGACGCGGGTATCCAGTTGTTCGAGGGTCACGTCATAGGTGATCCAGGTGCCGCCGCCGGATTGCAGGTTGGCCATGACCGGTTGCACGCGATCAAGGCTTTTGGCGAAGATCGCGTCGGGCGTTTCAGCCGCCTCGAACTCTTCCCACAGGGTGCGGAAGCTGTCGCGCAGGTCGGGGGGCAGAAGGCCGAAGATGCGGTCGGCAGCACGGGATTCGGCGATCTGCGTTTCCGTCGAGGCATGGGCAGTGCCGTTGGCGGAATGGATCGGAACATCGCCCACGTCGATTTCCACCAGATCATGCAGGAGCAGCATCCGGATCACCCGGTCGATGGACACGCCCGGCGGGGCGTGATCGGCGAGGGTAAGGGCATAAAGCGCGAGGTGCCACGAATGTTCGCCCGAATTCTCGCGCCGCGAGCCATCGCAGAGCGTGGTGGCGCGCAGCACGGATTTCAGGCGGTCCGCCTCATTCAGGAAGGCGAACTGCTGATCGAGCCGTTCCGTCAATGACCGGCCGTGTCGAGGGGCGCGCGCGGGGCTGCGCCGCCCTCACGTTTGGCCTTGAGCGTCTGTTCGAGGAACTTGCGGCCTTTGCGTTCGGCAAGGATCACGCGGACGGCGGTCATGAAGGCCTCTTGCGTGGTGGGCGAGGCGTCAAGCAGGACGCGCGCCACGCGATCATGCAGCTTGTCATCGCCCAGCTCATCCATCGCGTCGACGACATCCTTGGCCAGCTGTTCGGTCAGATCCTGAAGAATGGGCATCAGCGCGACCCTTCGGTCAGGCGGCGGCGGACGTAATGGGCGACGGTGTCGATCATGGGTTTCATATGCGCCTCTTCATCCTTGAAGAAGTGATCTGCGCCCTCAACCTCGGTATGGGTGATGGTGATGCCCTTTTGTTCGTGCAGCTTGGACACCAGTTGGCGCGTGTCCTTGGGCGGGGCGACGCGGTCGGCGGTGCCGTTGATGATCAGACCCGAGGACGGGCAGGGCGCGAGGAAGGAGAAATCATACAGGTTCGCCGGGGGGGCGACCGAAATGAAGCCGGTGATTTCCGGGCGGCGCATCAGAAGCTGCATCCCGATCCAGGCCCCGAAGGAGAAGCCCGCGACCCAGCAATGCTTGGCGTTCTGGTTCATCGACTGAAGATAGTCGAGCGCGGAGGCGGCATCGGACAGTTCGCCAATCCCCATGTCATATTCGCCCTGCGACCGGCCCACGCCACGGAAATTGAAGCGCAGGACGGTGAAGCCCAGATTGTAGAAGGCGTAATGCAGGTTGTAGACGACCTTGTTGTTCATCGTGCCGCCATATTGCGGATGCGGATGCAGCACGATGGCGATGGGGGCGTCACGGTCCTTTTGCGGATGGTAGCGGCCTTCCAGCCGGCCTTCGGGACCGGCGAAAATCACTTCGGGCATTGGTCAGCGCCTGTCTTTGACTGGAGCGAATTGTTGACGACTTCGCTCGGACAATTTAGAACCATTCCAAAGGCGCGTCGGGCGTGCCGTTTGGGCGGGTTGGTTTCAGGTAATGGGCCGCACTCGCAACGTCAATGTTTTTGCAAGGGATCGGTCATGAAACTGTCGACCAAGGGGCGGTATGCCATGGTGGCGCTGGCTGATCTGGCGCTGGCTGAGGCGAAGTCGGGGGGCGACGATCTGGTGTCGCTGGCGGAAGTGGCCAAGCGACAGGATATCAGCTTGCCCTATCTGGAACAGTTGTTCGTCAAGCTGCGCCGGGCCGGGTTGGTTGAGGCGGTGCGGGGGCCGGGGGGCGGCTATCGGCTGGCGCGCAGCCCTGATGCGATCCGCGTTTCAGATGTGCTGGAGGCGGTGGAAGAGACGGTGGACGCGCTGCATACCGGGGCAGGGGTTTCGGGTGGCGTGTCGGGGACGCGGGCGCAGAGCCTGACCAACCGGCTGTGGGAGGGGTTGAGCGCGCATGTCTATGTGTTCCTGCACCAGACCCGGCTGTCGGACGTGATCCGCAACCAGATGACGCCTTGCCCGGCCGTGCCGGCACTGTTTCGCGTGGTGGATGAGGATGCGTGAGGCAACGATTTTTCTGCGAAAAATCGGGGCACCCGGCGCGGGGGCGTTGCGCGGGATGGCGGCGGGCGGATTTGGGTATTTGGGCCAAGGTGAAACATGAGGCCGCGGGTCTATCTGGACTGGAACGCCACAACGCCGCTGCGGCCTGAGGCGCGGGCGGCGATGATCGCGGCGATGGATGTGGTGGGAAACCCGTCTTCGGTTCATGCCGAGGGGCGGGCGGCGCGGGCTTTGGTAGAGCGGGCGCGGGCGCAGGTGGCGGCAGCGGTTGGTTGCAAGCCGGCGGAGGTGGTGTTCACCAGCGGGGCCACGGAGGCGGCGGCGGTCTTGGCGCGGTTGCCGGTGGGAACGGTCGAGGTGGACCCGACGGCGCATGATTGCCTGTGGTCGCAGCGGCGGGCGGGGCAGGGCGCGCGCGCGCTGGCCTGGGGCTATGCCAATAACGAGACCGGAGTGGTTGCAGAGGCCCCGGCGCGCGATGCAGGGGAGCCCTTGCTGTTGGACATCGTGCAGGCGGTGGGGAAGGTGCCGTTTTCATTCGCCTGGAGTGGGGTGGAGATGGCGGTGGTATCGGCGCACAAATTTGGCGGCCCCAAGGGGGTTGGCGCGCTGATCGTGAAGGACGGGGTAGAGACGCAGCCCGTGCTGACGGGCGGCGGGCAAGAGATGGGGCGGCGCGCGGGGACCGAGAACATCATCGGCATCGCCGGGATGGGTGCGGCGGCCGAGGCGGCGCAGCGTGATCTGGAGGCCGGCGTCTGGGATGAGGTCGAGGAACTTAGAAATATTCTAGAAGTCGGATTGTCCTCTGCGGCAAACAATACTATTTCTGTCGGGAAAGGTTTGCCCCGGCTGCCCAACACGCTTTGCCTGATCGCGCCCGGCTGGAAGGGCGAGACGCAGGTGATGGCGATGGATCTGGCGGGGTTTGCCGTTTCGGCCGGATCGGCCTGTTCCAGCGGCAAGGTGCGCGCAAGCCGCGTGCTGACCGCGATGGGATTTGACGAGGTGGCGGCGGCGCAGGCGATCCGCGTGTCGCTGGGGCCGGGTGTGACAAAGGACGAGGTGCTGCGCTTCACTGACACATGGTGCGCGCAGTATCGCAAGGCCCTGAACCGGGCTGCTTGAGTTTGGAATTGAGCGGGGGTCTGCCCCCTGCGCCGTGGAGAAGAACCGATGACCGAAGCCGCGCTGAAGGATGCCGATAATCGTGCCGATATTCGGGACGGTGTGGATCGTGAGACGATCGAAACCGTGCAGGCCATGGCCGGGAAATATAAATACGGCTGGGAAACCGAGATCGAGATGGATTTCGCGCCGAAGGGCCTGTCGGAAGACATCGTCCGGCTGATTTCCGAAAAGAACGGCGAGCCGGAATGGTTGCTGGAATGGCGGCTGGCGGCCTATCGGCGCTGGTTGCAGATGGAAGAGCCGACCTGGGCGATGGTGAACTATCCCGCCATCGATTATCAGGACCAGTATTATTACGCCAAGCCCAAGAGCATGGCGGTGAAGCCGAAATCTCTGGATGAGGTGGACCCCAAGCTGCTTGCGACCTATGCCAAGCTGGGCATTCCGCTGAAGGAGCAGGCGCTGCTGGCAGGCGTGGAAGCACCCGAAGGCGAGCGGCGGGTGGCGGTGGATGCGGTGTTCGATTCCGTATCGCTGGGCACAACGTTCAAGGCGGAACTGGCCAAGGCGGGCGTGATCTTCTGTTCGATCAGCGAGGCGGTGCGCGAGCATCCGGAACTGGTGAAGAAATATCTCGGCTCGGTCGTGCCGCAATCGGATAACTTCTTTGCCACGCTGAATTCTGCCGTGTTTTCCGATGGTTCCTTTGTCTACATCCCCGAGGGCGTGCGCTGCCCGATGGAGTTGAGCACATATTTCCGCATCAATGCCGAGAATACCGGGCAGTTTGAACGCACGCTGATCGTGGCCGACAAGGGCAGCTATGTGAGCTATCTGGAAGGCTGCACGGCGCCCAAGCGGGACACCCATCAGCTGCATGCGGCGGTGGTGGAGATCGTCATTCTGGACGATGCCGAGGTGAAATACTCCACGGTGCAGAACTGGTATCCGGGCGATGAGAACGGCAAGGGCGGGATTTATAACTTCGTGACCAAGCGCGCGGATTGCCGGGGGCATCGGTCCAAGGTGATGTGGACGCAGGTGGAGACGGGATCGGCGATCACGTGGAAATACCCGTCCTGCATCCTGCGGGGGGATGATTCACAGGGCGAGTTCTATTCCATCGCCATCGCCAATAACGCCCAGCAGGCGGATACGGGCACGAAAATGATCCACCTGGGCAAGAACACCAAGAGCCGGATCGTTTCAAAGGGGATTTCGGCAGGCCGCGCGCAGAACACCTATCGCGGGCTGGTGACGATGCACCCGAAGGCCACCAATTCGCGCAACTACACGCAATGCGACAGCCTGCTGATCGGTGACAAATGCGGGGCACATACGGTGCCTTACATTGAGGTGAAGAATAACTCCTCCCGTGTGGAGCATGAGGCGACCACGTCCAAGGTGGATGAGGATCAACTGTTCTATTGCCGGTCGCGCGGGATGGACGAGGAAGAGGCGGTGGCGCTGGTCGTCAACGGGTTCTGCCGCGATGTGTTGCAGGCGCTGCCGATGGAATTTGCCATGGAGGCGCAGAGCCTTGTGGCGATTTCGCTGGAAGGGTCGGTGGGCTGATCCATGGTCTGGGGGAACAAACCGATGATCGTGACGACGACGAACTCTGTTGAAGGGTACCAGATTGCAGAATACCTCGGGATCGTGACCGGGGAGGCGATCATGGGTGCGAACATTGTGCGCGATCTGTTTGCCGGGATCACCGATATCATCGGGGGGCGGTCGGGCGCCTATGAGGCGAAGCTGGCCGATGCGCGCGAAACGGCGTTGAGCGAGATGCAGGAACTGGCGCGGTCGCGTGGGGCGAATGCGGTGGTGGGGGTTGACCTCGACTATGAGGTGATCGGCCAGATGTTGATGGTATCGGCGAGCGGCACTGCCGTGCGTCTGGGCTGAAGCCGGCGGCGCGGATCATGCAGGAAATTGCCTTGAAGTTTACGCAGTCACGTCATGGTTGCGCGGCACCATCGCTTGCAGTGTTGTCTGTAAGTGGTGCCCTCTATGTCATGTGTCCCGGGCTTCGATCCGAAGCAGGAATTCGCCAACCGTCTGGTCCGGATCGAGGCCGGCGGGATCAATACCAACCGGACGCTGTTCGTGGGCACGGAAGATGCGCTGCATCTGCCGCCCGGAACATTCTTGCGCAGGCGCAAGAAGCGGGGCAGGGCCTTGCCGTTGTTTTTGACGCTGCTTGCGGGATCGGCTTTGGCCATCGGAACCACGATCACGCAGACCAATTTCTACTGACGGGCCGCGCGCCCGAGATCGCATATCGGCCGCTGCGGCGGCGTGACGGAAACCGGGGGCGCCGTGGGACGGCAGCCCCCCTTTGGCATTGAAGGACCAGGGGCAAAACATGCTTCAGATCAAGAACCTGCACGTGAAACTTGAGGAAGAGGATAAGCAGATCCTCAAGGGTGTGGACCTGACGGTGAAGGCCGGTGAAGTGCACGCGATCATGGGGCCGAACGGATCGGGGAAATCGACCCTGTCCTATGTGCTTGCGGGCCGTGAAGGCTATGAGGTGACCGAGGGCAGCGCCACGCTGGAAGGCGAGGAGCTGCTGGACATGGAACCGGAAGAGCGGGCCGCGGCGGGGCTGTTCCTGGCGTTCCAGTACCCGGTGGAAATTCCGGGCGTGGGGAACATGACGTTCCTGCGCACGGCGGTGAACGCACAGCGCAAGGCGCGCGGCGAGGAAGAGATGAGCGCGGGCGATTTCCTGAAGGTCGTGCGGGCCAAGGCCAAGACCTTGAAGATCGACGCCGAGATGCTGAAGCGGCCGGTGAACGTGGGCTTTTCGGGCGGTGAGAAGAAGCGCAACGAGATCCTGCAAATGGCGATGCTGGAACCCAAGATGTGCATTCTGGATGAAACCGATTCCGGGCTGGATGTGGATGCGATGAAGCTGGTGTCGGAAGGCGTGAATGCGCTGCGCGATGCGGGGCGGGCTTTCCTTGTGATCACCCATTACCAGCGCCTGTTGGACCATATCCACCCGGACGTGGTGCACATCATGGCGGCGGGCCGGATCATCAAGACGGGCGGGCCGGAACTGGCGCTGGAAGTGGAGCAGAACGGCTATGCCGATCTGTTGGCGGAGGCGCAGTGATGGCATTGGTGCAGGCCAAGCAGGACCAGTTGTCCGCGCGGATTGCGGGGCTGTCCTTTGCGCGGGAAGGCTGGCTGGGCGCGGCGCGGGCCGAGGCTTTGGCGCGGCTGAGCGCGATGGGGATGCCCGCCAAACGCGATGAATACTGGCGCTATACCGACCCGACCAGCCTGACAGCGGTGGACGCCCCCAAGGCAGCCGTGTTCGACGACAGCGACGAGGCACCGGTCTTTGATGCGATCGACCGCGTGAAGGTGGTGTTCGTGGACGGCGTGTTTGATGCGGCCGCGTCGGATGACCTGCGGCTGGCCGGGGTGGAGATTGAGCGGCTGGCACTGGCCGGGGGCGCGGATATCCATTGGGCGCGTGACACCTATGGCGTGCTGGAAGCCCGGGGCCAGAAACCCGTGGAGCGGCCGCTTGCGGCGTTGAATTCGGCCTTTGCCACGGATGGGTTGCTGATCCGGGTGACGGGCAGGGCGGCCAAGCCGATTGCGCTGAATTACATCCATAGTTCAGATAGTTCCGACGTGATCCTGCATCACATTGTGAAGCTGGAGGAAGGCGCGGAACTGACCATTCTGGAAAGCGGCCCGGCAGCGGCGCGGTTCTCCGGGGTGATGGAGGTAGAGGTGGGCGCCGGTGCGCAGTTCCACCATATCCGGTCGCAAGGCCGCGATCACCAGCGCCGGGCCGTGACGCATCTGTTCGCGCGGCTTGGGGCAGGGGCTTTGTTCAAGTCTTTCACCCTGACGGCCAATGGCGTGATGACGCGCAATGAGGCTGTGCTGGAGCTGGTGGGCGATGACGCGCAGGCGCATATTGCCGGGGCGGCCGTGGGCGACGGCGATTTCCACCATGACGACACGGTGTTTGTCACGCATCAGGGCCAGCGCTGCGAAAGCCGGCAGGTGTTCAAGAAGGTGCTGAAGAACGGCGCGGTGGGCGTGTTTCAGGGCAAGATCCTGGTGAAGCAGGGCGCGCAAAAGACCGACGGCTATCAGATCAGCCAGGCGCTGCTTTTGGACGGCGACAGCCAGTTTCTGGCCAAGCCGGAACTGGAAATCTATGCCGATGACGTGAAATGCAGCCACGGGTCGACCAGCGGCGCGATTGACGAGGTGGCGCTGTTCTATTTGCGGTCGCGCGGCGTGCCGATGCGGGCGGCGCAATCGCTTTTGGTGTTGGCATTCCTTGCCGAGGCGATTGGCGAGATTGCGGATGAGGAGATTGCCGAGGATATCCGCCTGCGTCTGGAAGGCTGGCTTGCCCGGCACGAGAAATAGATGCCGGTCGTTCCGGATATTCTGGCGTCCTGGCGCCGCCCAAGGGCGGTGATCGCGCGCAAGCTGGCCGAAGGGCCGCGCGAGGACCGGGCGATTGCCACGGTGATGGGGGCATGTGCCCTGATCTTCGTGTCGCAATGGCCGGGGCTGGCGCGCGAGGCGCATCTGACGCAGATCGCGGCCGAGGCGGCGGGAACACCGCTGGATCAGGTGCCGAGCTTGCAGGCGTTGATGGGATCGCGGCTGTTCGCTCTGATCTTCATTGCGCCATTGGTGTTTTATGTGCTGGCAGCGATCAGCCATCTGGTGGCGCGGCTGTTCGGGGGAAAGGGCACGGGTTACGGCGCGCGGCTGGCTTTGTTCTGGGCGCTTTTGTGCACCACGCCGGTGATGCTGTTCAACGGGTTGGTTACGGGGTTCATTGGCGACGGCACGGCTGCGACAGTGGTGGGGCTTGGGGTCTTTGGCGGTTTCCTCTATCTCTGGATCAACATGCTGATCGAGGCGGAAAAGCCATGGAAATGACGATGGCGCATATTGCCGGGCTGGTGCGGTTGACCTTTGCGAAGCCCCGGGAGGCGGCGCAGGTGGTGATGCGGATGCCATTGGCGTTGCAGGACCGCTGGGCTGCGGTTGCGTTGATGGCGGTGCTGTCGGCTTTTTTGATGCAGGCAATGGCGGCGTTGCTGCCGCCTGCCGTGGGGCCGAATGGTGAGGTTTTGCAACCGGTTGGCCCGTTCTTCTGGGCCGGGATGATTGCCATCGGGATGGTGTTGACGGCGAGCCTCGCCTTTGCCGTGGGGCGCTGGCGCGGCGGGAAGGGGGAGCTGGCGGATGCCGTGATCCTGATCGCGTGGTTGCAGTTCATCCAACTTCTGATGGTGGTGCTGCAACTGGTGCTGCTGGTGACTGTGCCATTGCTGACGCCGGTGGTCGAGATCGGGGCGGTGCTGCTGTTCCTGTGGCTGTTGGTGAATTTCGTGGCCGAGATGCACGGCTTCCGGTCGCTGGGGCTGGTGTTTCTGGGGGTTGTCGTGACCTTCGTTGTGGCGGTGTTCGCGATGAGCCTGCTGCTGATGATGCTGGGGGTTGGGCTCTGACGATGTATGACGTTGAACAGATCCGGGGCGACTTTCCGATCCTGTCGCGGCAGGTGAACGGCAAGCCGCTGGTCTATCTGGACAATGGCGCCAGCGCGCAGAAGCCGCAGGTGGTGATCGATGCGATCACGCAGGCCTATTCGATGGAATACGCCAATGTTCACCGTGGCTTGCACTACCTTTCGAACCTTGCGACCGAAAAGTATGAGGCGGTGCGCGGCATCATCGCGCGGTTCCTGAACGCCGGGGATGCGGATGAAATCGTGTTCAATTCCGGTACGACGGAAGGGATCAACCTGATCTCTTATGGTTGGGCCGCGCCGCGGTTGCAGGCGGGGGATGAGATCGTCCTGTCCATCATGGAGCATCACGCCAATATCGTGCCGTGGCATTTCCTGCGCGAACGGCAGGGGGTGGTGCTGAAATGGGTGGAGTGCGACGCCAATGGCGATCTGGACCCGCAGGCGGTGATTGATGCCATCGGGCCGCGCACGAAGCTGGTGGCGGTGACGCATATGTCTAACGTGCTGGGCACCGTGGTGGATGTTGCGGCGATCTGCCGGGGCGCGCGCGAAAAGGGCGTGCCGGTGCTGGTGGATGGCAGCCAGGCGGCCGTGCATATGCCGGTGGATGTGCAGGCGATTGGCTGCGATTTCTATGCCGTGACGGGGCATAAGCTTTACGGTCCAAGCGGTTCTGGGGCGATCTATATCCGGCGTGAGCGGATGGAAGAGATGCGGCCGTTCCTGGGCGGTGGCGACATGATCCGTGATGTGGGCCGGGATGTGGTGACCTATAACGACCCGCCGATGAAGTTTGAGGCGGGGACGCCGTCCATCGTGGCGCAGATCGGGCTGGGCGTGGCGTTGGAGTATATGATGGGGCTGGGGATGGAGAACATCGCCGCCCATGAGCGGGATCTGCGCGACTATGCGCGGTCGCGGTTGGCCGGGATCAACTGGTTGAATGTGCAGGGAAATTCGTCAACCAAGGGGGCGATCTTTTCCTTCACCATGGCCGGCGCGGCCCATGCGCATGACATTTCGACCATCCTCGACAAGCGCGGTGTCGCGGTGCGGGCCGGAACGCATTGCGCGATGCCGTTGATGGAACATATGGGTGTTGGCGCGACGTGCCGTGCGTCTTTCGGGCTGTACAACACCAAGGCCGAGGTGGATGCGCTGGTATCGGCGTTGGAGTTGGCGAACGAACTTTTCAACGGATAGCCGGGGCAGGCGGTGGATAGGCGGTTGCAACTGCCGCCTGGTTTCGGTAATCCACCGTGCAAGAGCGCACCCATAGCTCAGCTGGATAGAGTGCTGCCCTCCGAAGGCAGAGGTCATAGGTTCGAATCCTATTGGGTGCGCCAGTTTCCTTGTCAAAATAAGTTTGGACGGTTCGGCGCTTTGTGCCGGGCGTTTGCTTTTGGTTTGATGAGGGGGGAGTTGCGGCGTTCGTTTGCTTTATCCATGTATCCGATAACCAATATTATGTAATATACGGGATATGGTAGCGCGCTGCTGGCAATGCGCCATGGATTGCGTTAGAAGCCGCGAAAGCCAACCCTGCCACGGTTTCCGGAGACCTGTCATGACATTCTCGCGTGCGATCAAGATTGCCCCGTCGATCCTGTCGGCGGACTTTGCGAACTTTGGTGCCGAGTGTCGGGCGATTGAGGCGCAGGGCGCGGATTGGGTGCATGTGGATGTTATGGATGGGCATTTTGTGCCGAACCTGACGTTTGGGCCTGCGACTTGTGCGGCGATCCGGCCGCATATCAAAGGCGTGATGGATGTGCATCTGATGATCGCGCCGGTCGATCCGTTCATCGAGGCTTATGCCAATGCCGGGGCGGATGTGATTTCAGCGCATCTGGAATCTGGGCCGCACATTCACCGCACGCTGCAAGCCATTCGAAATACGGGAAAAAAAGCAGGTCTGGCCATCAACCCAGGCACCGGGATCGACGCGGTGTCGCATCTGCTGGATCTGGTGGACCTGATCTGCGTGATGACGGTGAATCCCGGCTTTGGCGGGCAAAAATTCATTCATTCCCAGATAGATAAGGTGCGTTCCTTGCGTGCCATGATTGGCGACCGGCCGATCCATATTGAGATTGATGGCGGCGTGACGGTTGAGACCGCGCCGCTGGTTGCCGCGGCGGGGGCGGATGTTCTGGTGGCGGGATCGGCGGTGTTCAAGGGCGGGTCGGTGGACCACCCTGCCCCGTATGGCGCCAATATCGCAGCGATCCGCAAGGCGGCGGAAGCAGCGATCTGAACGTGCAGCACCCGGTGCAGACGCCTGTGCAGACGGGCGTATGCACGCAAAGAGCGGTGCGTTGAGCGGGCATTAACCGAATTTCAAGCAGCTTGCCCGGGTTAACCCGCCCTAGACGACTGCCAGTTCCGCAAAGGGGCGACCTTCGATCATGCGTTCGACGGAGAGGTCCGACAGATTGATGGTCTGCCAGCTGCCCGTCAGGATGTGTTCGGCCACACCCCGGCCCACGGCGGGCGATTGCTGCAACCCGTGACCGGAAAAGCCGTTGATCAGATACAGGTTCGGCATCGCCGGATGCGGCCCTAGGATCGCGTTCTGATCAAGCGTGTTATAGGCGTAGTGGCCAACCCAATGGCGGATGACCTTGACCGCGTCAAAGCACGGCGCGCGATGCCAGAGCGCGGGCCAGATGATTTCTTCCCAGAGGTGAAGATCGGGTTCGAAATCATCCGCGTCGCAGGGGCCGTCATCTGCGGGCACGGTCGCGGTGATCCATTGCTGATGTTCGGGCCTGATCCAATATTCCGTGTCGATCAGCAGCGGTGCGCCGGGAAGCCGTGCATTCGGGGCGTCGATCACGAAGACGGTCCGTTTCCGGGGTTCCACTGCCAGCGGCAGGCCGGCCATGGCCATGACGTGCGCCGCGCGGGGACCGGCGGCATTGACGGCCGCCCCGCAGGCGACATGCCCCCCCTGCCCCAGCGTGACCCCGGTGACGCGGCCAGCTTCGGTAGAGATGCCCGTGACCGTGTCGGTGATGAAACGCGCGCCGAGCGTTTTTGCGGCAGTGCGGAAGCCTGCAAGCAGACCCATGTTGTCGAAGAAGCCCTCATCCCGGGGGCCGAAACTCGCCCCGGCAAGATCTTCGGTGTTGAGCCATGGGAGGCGCGCGGCGGTCTGATCGGGGGTCCAAATCTCGGTCGCGGCGCCATGGGCGTGCTGCATTGCGGCGACCTCGGTCAGGGTGGCGAGGGCGGTCTCGCTGCGGGCGAGGAAGAGATAGCCGTTTTCCCGCAGGCCGAGCGTGGGGATGCCCACATCGAGGCCAAGGCTTTCCTGAAAATTGCGGATGAAGCCGATGCCGAATCGCGAGATTTCAACATTCACCGGGGTGGTGAATTGCTGGCGGATTCCGGCGGCGGACAGCGCGGTGGAGGCACGGGCGAAGCTGGGATCGCGTTCGACGACAAGGACATCAAGTGTGGGCTGCATCCGTTTGAGCCAGAAGGCCACGGATGCGCCCATCACTGCGCCACCGATCACCACGACATCCGCTTTCATCGCGCGCTCTCCTTGCAGGACGGCTGTTTTCCTCGACAGCCCATGGAGGCGTGGTTAGACAGATAACGTGTCTAGGACAAGCCGCGCCGGGGTGGGGTCTGGCGGGGCGAAACGGGGATGGGGATCGTGAGCGAGGTTCTTCCGCTTTTGGCGCGGATTGCCGAAGCTGTTGCTGTGCGCCCGGTCTGGGAGGCGGCGACGGGCTATTTTTCCAGTATTGGCTTTGGCCGGGTGAATTATGGGTTCACGCGCTTTGCTTCCGAACGGTCGATCGGCAATCCGGAGGATGCGGTTTTTCTGACGACCGGGGATGATGAATATGCGCGGCGCTATTTTTCGGGCGGGTTGTTTTCGCGCACGCCTGCCTTTCGCTGGGCGCAGGAAAACACCGGGGCCTGCACGTGGAAATGGGTGAAAGAGGCCTTTGAGGCGGGCACCCTGAGCGAGGCAGAGGCGGCGGCGGTGCGGCAGAATGTGGCGATGGGGGTGAAGGCCGGGATCACGGTGAGCTTTCCCGAAACCTCCAGCCGGGCCAAGGGCGCGCTGGGGATGATCGCTGATCCACAGTTGGACCATGACGCGGTGGAAGGCATCTGGGCCGAGCGGCGGCAGGAAATTCTGGCCGTGGCCAACATGATGCATCTGAAGATCGTGAACATGCCGGGGGCGAACCGCCGCCGCCCGCTGACCCAGCGGCAGCGTGAGGCGCTGGAATGGGTGGCGGATGGCAAGACAACGCAGGATGTGGCGCTGTTGATGCAGGTGTCGCCGGCGATGGTGGAAAAGCATCTGCGCTTGGCGCGCGAGGCGCTGGATGTGGAGACAACGGCACAGGCCGTGGCCAAGGCCGCGTTGTTGAACATGATCTTCCAAAAGGATGACGGCGCGGGTCCGGCCCCTGCCCGTGCTGCAACTGCAGCAAGGTAGGGAATCCCTGACTATCTTAACGCTGCGTTAAGGGATCAACTGCAGGTACGTTCCGATGAGTGGTGGCTTCGGCCTGGGACGGCTGGCGGGGTGAGCGGCATTATTTCACCGCATCCTGTTGGCGACACACCCTTCCCCTTCCCCTGGGAAGTGGTTTTTTGTCGGGAAGGCGGAATTTCCCGCCGCTGGACCGGCGCAGTGCTTGTGCGCGATGCCTCATCCCCAAGGCAGGACGCATGGAGATACGGTGCAGTCGAAAGGCTGCACCGTTTTTCTTTTTTGGGGCCCAGCGTCGTGCTCCCCCTGCCCTGCGGGAAAGCAAAAGGCCCGCTCCTTGCGGGACGGGCCTTTCGATGCAGGTTGACAGAAGATCAGCCGTTCAGGGCCTTGGCCACTTCGGCGGCGAAATCTTCTTTTTCCTTTTCGATGCCTTCACCCACGGCCATGCGGACGAAGCCCAGAATTTCCACGCCCGCATCCTTGGCAGCCTGAGCCACCGTGACGTCGGGGTTGATGACGAATTTCTGGTTCAGCAGGGTCGATTCTTCGAAGAACTTCTTCATCCGGCCCGGGATGATGTTGTTCTGGATCACGGCTTCGGGCTTCGGCTTGGCCGAGGCTGCGTTTTCTTCCAGCGCCTTGGCGGTTTGCACGGCCAGTTCGCGGGCGATGGTGTCGGCATCCATGTCAGCCTCGGAGAGCGAGACCGGCGAGGTGGCGGCGATGTGCATCGCAACCTGCTTGCCGATTCCGTTATCGGTGCCCTTGATCGCCACCAGAACGCCGATGCGGCCAAGGCCATCGGCGGCGGAGGTGTGGATGTAGGAAGCGACGCTGTCACCTTCGACCGAGGCCATGCGGCGCAGGTTCATGTTTTCGCCGATGGTGGCGATGGTTTCCTGAAGCACCAGTTCAACCGGCTTGCCGCCCATGTCGGCGGTCTTGAGCGCAGCCAGATCGGACACGGTCAGCGCGGCATGGGTGATGCCCCGGACGAGGTTCTGGAAATCTGCGTTCTTGCCGACGAAATCGGTTTCCGAGTTCACCTCGACCGCGACGCCCTTGCCGCCCGAAACGGCGACGCCAACGAGACCTTCGGCAGCGACGCGGTCGGCCTTCTTGGCGGCCTTGGCGAGGCCCTTGGTGCGCAGCCAGTCAACAGCGGCCTGCATGTCACCATTGGTTTCGGTGAGTGCCTTCTTTACATCCATCATCCCTGCGCCGGTGGATTCGCGCAGTTCTTTCACCATTGCTGCGGTGATTGTCATGTCAGACTCCTGAAATTCGTGTGTGACCCGGGAGGTATCCCCCCCGGGTAAACGCCCTGTGACAGGCGGTATGTCAGGCGCAATCAGGCTTCGGCGACGGCTTCTTCTTCGGGCGCGGTTTCCAGCGCGCCGACGTCGATGCCTGCGGCGCCAAGCTGGGCCGACATGCCATCAAGCGCGGCACGGGCGACCAGATCGCAATAGAGCGCGATGGCGCGGGCGGCGTCGTCATTGCCGGGGATCACGTAATCCACGCCTTTGGGCGAGCAGTTGGTGTCGACCACGGCCACGACCGGGATGCCCAGCTTCTGCGCTTCGAGGATGGCGAGGTCTTCCTTGCCCACGTCGATGATGAAGATCAGGTCCGGGGTGCCGCCCATTTCGCGAATGCCGCCCAGCGAGGCCTGCAGTTTGTTCTGCTCACGCTCGATGTTCAGGCGTTCTTTCTTGGTCAGGCCTTCGGCGCCGTGAGCCATCATTTCGTCGATCTGCTTCAGACGGTTGATCGACTGCGAGACGGTTTTCCAGTTGGTGAGCGTGCCGCCCAGCCAACGGTGGTTCATGTAGAACTGTGCGCATTTTTCGGCGGCTTCGGCGATCGGCTTCTGGGCCTGACGCTTGGTGCCGACAAACAGGATGCGGCCGTTCTTGGCGACGGTGTCGCGCACGACTTTGAGCGCCTGTTCCAGCATCGGAACGGTCTGCGTCAGGTCGAGGATATGGATGCCGTTGCGGTCGCCGTAGATGTACTGACCCATCTTCGGGTTCCAGCGTGCGGTCTGGTGGCCGTAGTGAACGCCAGCTTCAAGCAGCTGACGCATGGAAAACTCTGGGAGAGCCATGGTCGTGTTCCTTTCCGGTTTATCCCTTGGCACCGCTGTCTCAGGGGTTGCCCCCCAACCGGCGGACTTTTCGGGATTTCTCCCCGTAAAGCCCAAGCGGTGCCTGTGAAGTGCGGGTGCCTTAGTGGGTTTCGGCAAGATGTGCAAGTGGGGTTGGGGATTGAAGGGTTGGCGGGTGCGGGTTCGGACAAAAATCTTCGAAGATTTTTGCAAATTTCTTCGAAGAAATTTGGTCAAGCGCGGGTTAGGAGCACCCAATCGGGAAAATCTGGCTGCCAGATGGCATCGCCCACGGCAGTG
Organism: Fuscovulum sp.; assembly: GCA_035192965.1. NCBI lineage: Bacteria > Pseudomonadati > Pseudomonadota > Alphaproteobacteria > Rhodobacterales > Paracoccaceae > Fuscovulum > Fuscovulum sp. Next base: position 2,552,613 of record CP136571.1, read on the forward strand.
CGGCGGGCGCGTTCGGTGAAGCCTGTGGCGTGGTAGAGCGTGATGGCGGAGGTGTTGGTTGACCCGGTGATGAGCGCCTGCGGCCCCTGCCCTGCTTGTCCCAGCATCCAACGGGCGAGGCCCTGTCGGCGGAAGGCGGGGAATATGGCGAGGCCGTTAATGTAGAGCGCGCCACGCGGGGCGAGGTTTTCCAGTTCCTGCAGGGGGATGGCGGTGGCGGGGAGGTCGTTGGTGGGCAAGGGCTCCGGCGGGATGGGCCAGGACATGAGCATTCCGGCGGTTTGGCCGTTCGCCATCAGGATGCGGGTATTGCGGTAGCTGAACCCGCCCTGTTCGCGCTGTGCGCGGGCGACGGCAAAGGCGTCAGGGTCGGCGCCCGGTGGGGTGAGCGCGGCCCAAAGCGCGCGGGCCATGCCATGGCTGGCCATATCCATCAGCGCCACGATGGCGGCGGCGTCATCCGGGGTTGCGGGGCGAAGCTGGCGGTCCATCATGGCAAGGTGGCATGTCGCGGCGCGGCTTGAAAGCCCCTGCCCTTCCCGCCTAGATGGGCGCATGACGCAGCATCCCCCCCCTTCCGCGCCCGACATCCTGTGCATCGGTTCTGTCCTGTGGGACATCATCGGGCGGTCGTCCATCGTGATGCGGCAGGGGTCGGATGTGCCGGGGCGGATCACGCGACTGCCTGGCGGGGTGGCGATGAACATCGCCATGACGCTGGCGCGGTTGGGGCTGCGGCCTGCGGTGCTGACATCCATCGGGCGCGATGCGGCGGGGGATGAACTGGTCAGCAATTGCGCGCGGCTGGGGGTGGAGACGGGGTTCGCCTATCGGTCGGACGACCTGCCTACGGATCAGTATATGGCGATCGAGGGTGCGAACGGGTTGATCGCGGCGATTGCGGATGCGCATTCGCTGGAGGCGGCGGGGGACAAGATTCTGCGGCCCTTGGCGGATGGGACTCTGGGGTCGGCGGGTGCGCCTTGGGCGGGGATGATTGCGCTGGACGGGAACCTGACTGTGCATCTGCTGGCCGATATCGCGGCGTCACCCCTGTTTGCGGCGGCAGATTTGCGCGTGGCCCCGGCATCGCCCGGCAAGGCCGAGCGGTTGCAGCCGCTGATGGGGCATCCGCGGGCGACGCTGTATGTAAATCTGGAAGAGGCCGGGCTGATTGCACATGACACGTTCGACAGCGCGGCGACGGCGGCGGAAGGGCTTTTGGCGCGCGGTGCCGCGCGGGTTCTGGTGACCGATGGCGGGCGGTCTTGCGCGGAAGGCGCGCGGGGTTTGGGTGTGATGGTGGATGCCCCGCCCAAGGTGATGGTCACGCGGGTGACAGGTGCGGGGGATACGTTCATGGCCGCTCATATCGTGGCGGAACGGCGCGGCGCGGGCCGGGAAGAGGCGCTGGCGGCGGCGATCCGTGCGGCGGCAACTTATGTGAGCGGAGAGATGCCGGAATGAGCCGATTTTCACGGATGACATGGTTGAACCCGCCGGTTGAACAGAGCGAAGGCCCGGCCGGTTTGGAAGTGGTGACGGGTGAGAACACCGATTTCTGGCGTGAGACATTCTATGGTTTCGTGCGCCACAACGGCCATTTCCTGTGGGAACCGGCGCAGGGTGATTTCACCGCCGAAGTGACGATATCGGGAAGCTACCGCGCGCTTTATGATCAGGCGGGGTTGATGATGCTGCTGTCGGATCAGCACTGGATCAAATGCGGGGTCGAGGTGAATGACGGCCAGCCGGTGTTTTCCACGGTGATCACCAACCTGCATTCGGACTGGGCAACGATGCCCCTGCCCTTTGATGCCAGCAAGCTGCGTCTGCGGCTGACCCGCCATGCCGAGGCGGTGCGGGTGGATGTGGCGAACCCGGCGGGGGGCTGGATCCTGGCGCGGCTGGGATATCTGCCGGCGGGGTTGCCCGCCAAGGTGGGGATCATGGCCTGTTCGCCGGAACGGGCGCGGTTCCGGGTGACGTTTTCGGATTATCGCTGCGGGCCTGCGATCCCGCGCGCATTGCATGAAGGGCATTGAGATGTATTTGTTGACCTTTTCGCCAGAGGTGGAAGTCGCGCTGCGCGATGGCGCGCCAGTGGTGGCGTTGGAATCGACCATCATCACCCATGGGATGCCGTTTCCGCAGAATGTAGAGGCCGCGCGGGCGGTTGAGGCCGAGATCCGCGCGCATGGCGCGGTGCCCGCGACGATTGCCGTGATGGGCGGGCGCATCCATGTGGGGTTGACCGAGGCGGAGCTAGACGCGCTGGGACAGGCGAAGGGCGTGGCCAAGCTGAGCCGGGCGGACCTTGCCGCCTGTCTGGCGACGGGGGGCGTTGGGGCGACGACGGTGGCGGCCACGATGATCTGTGCGCGGCTGGCGGGGATTGCGGTCTTTGCCACGGGGGGGATCGGGGGCGTACATCGCGGGGCGGAGACGTCGTTTGATATTTCGGCCGATCTGCCGGAACTGGCGCAGACGGCGGTGACAGTGGTGGCGGCGGGCGCCAAGGCGATCCTGGACCTGCCCAAGACGCTGGAATATCTGGAAACGGCGGGGGTGCCTGTGATTGCCTATGGGCAAGATGCCTTTCCGGCGTTCTGGTCGCGCGACAGCGGGCTGAAGGCACCGCTGCGGATGGACAGCGCAGGTGAGATTGCGGCGGCAGCGCGCATGCGGGCGGCGCTTGGGTTGCCCGGGGGGCAGTTGGTGGCGAACCCGATCCCGGCAGAGGCCGAGATTGCGCGTGACGTGATCGGCCCGGTGATCGAGGCGGCGCTGGCCGAGGCGCAGGCGCAGGGGATTGCGGCAAAGGCGGTGACGCCCTTCCTGTTGCAGCGCATCTTTGAACTGACCGAGGGGCGGTCGTTGGCAGCCAACATTGCCCTTGTTCTGAACAATGCGCGGCTGGGGGCGGCAATTGCCGTGGCGCTGGCGCGCGGGGCGTGATGCAACGGTTGTATGGTGTAAGTGGCGTTCCTAAATTGGCGGGAACAAGGGAACGGGGACAATGACAGAGAACCATCCGCCGAAGCGCAGCCTGTTGGGGGCGCTGCGGGCCAGCTTTTTGACCGGCTTGGTCGTGGTGTTGCCCACGGGGCTGACGCTGTGGCTGATCTGGTCGGTGGTGGGGTGGCTGGACGGATGGATTTTGCCGCTGATCCCGGCGGCCTATCAGCCCGAAGCGATTGTCCATCGGATTTTCGGGCCGGAGGTGAACTTTCCACTGCGCGGTGTGGGCGTGGCGGTGTTTCTGGTCTTTACCGTTCTGATCGGCTGGATGGCGCGCGGATTTCTGGGCCGCACTCTGATGGGACAGGCCGAGCAGCTGGTTGAACGCGTGCCGGTGGTGCGGTCGATCTATGGCGGGTTGAAGCAGATCACCGAGACGGTTTTCGCGCAGAAGGAAAAGACCTTTGACCGGACCTGTCTGGTAGAGTTTCCACGCGCCGGGGCCTGGGCGGTGGGGTTGGTGGCATCGAGCCCCAAGGGCGAGATCGCGACCAAGCTGCCGGGGGCGGAAGAGATGATCGCGGTCTTTGTCGCGCTGACCCCGCTGACATCAGGGGTGCTGATCTATGTGCCCAAGCGCGAGGTGATATTCCTGGACATGAAACCCGATGAGGCGGCCAAGCTGGTGGTGTCGGGCGGATTGGTTTATCCGGCGCAGAAGGAACCACTGATCAGCAAATGATCAGGCAAAGAGCGCGGGCAGATCAAGCGTCGCGCGTTGTCCCAGATCGGCGCGGTGGCGGCTGAGGAATCCGTCGCAGGCTGCCCGCCCCGCAGTGTAGAGCAGCGTGATCAGGCCGGGATTGGGCGACAGTTTGCTGGAGGCGGACAGGTCGGTCATCACGGCATCATCGGCGATGAGATGAACGAGGACATCCTTCATCTGGCCCTTTTCCATGCGCCCTGCAGCGATCAGCCGTTTGACGAAGTTCACCGCCCGCAATTCGCCCAGCAGGGCGGCGTGGAAGCTGATTTCATTTACCCGGTTCTGGATATCGAGCGGGGTTTTCGGCACCTCATCCCGCAGCCACGGATTGATGGACACGATGGCGATGTCATCGGGAAGGTCGGGTTCGTAAAGCGGGAAAAGGGCGGGGTTGCCGGAATATCCGCCGTCCCAATAGCTTTCCTCACCGATGGTGACGGCCTGAAACACCGTGGGCAGGCAGGCGGAGGCGAGCAGCACCTCGGGTGTGAGCGCGTTGCCGGTGAAGATGCGGATGCGCCCGGTGCGGACATTGGTGGCCCCCACGAACAGGCGCGGGCCATCGGCATGGCAGACTTGGCTGAAATCGAGCCGGCGGACGACCGGTTCGAGCGGGTTTTCCCAGAACGGACCCCAGCCATAGGGCGACCAGAGCTGTGCCGCGATGCCCTGCGGCGAGACGGGAAAGGCGGTTTCCACCGCGTCTGACATCGCGCGGGAGGCGGCGTAGAAGGGCTGCATCCATGAGGACATGCGGAAGTCGCCCACATTGGCAACCTGCGCCCAGAGCGTGGCGAGGCTGGCTTTGGCCCCTGCCCGCCCGCCTGCCAGCATCCCGGCCTTGAGCGCCGCGCCATTAAGCGCCCCCGCCGAGGTGCCGGAGATGGCGGCGATTTCGATGCCGTCGTCTTCGAGCAGGCGATCCAGCACGCCCCAAGTGAAGGCGCCATGGGCGCCACCACCTTGCAGGGCGAGAGAGAGGCGGAGGGTCATCTGGAGTCCTTGCGATCAGCCTGCGCGCGACAATTTTCTTGGAAGAAAATTGCAAAATTCTTTGAAGAATTTTGGGTCACAGCGCCGTCCAGCCGCCATCGACGCTGATGGTGGTTCCGGTGACCTGATCGGCATAGGGCGAGCAGAGATAAAGGACCGTGCCGCCGATCTGGGCCGTGGTGGCGAATTCGCGCGAGGGCTGGCGTTGCAGCATCACCTCGCGGATCACCGTCTCGCGGTCCATGTTGTGGACCTTCATCTGATCGGGGATCTGCGCCTCGACCAGCGGGGTGAGGACATAGCCGGGGCAGATGGCGTTGCAGGTGATCCCCTGCCCCGCCGTTTCCAGCGCCACCGTCTTGGACAGGCCCACCACGCCGTGTTTTGCCGCGACATAGGCCGATTTGAACGGGCTGGCCGTCAGGCCATGCGCAGAGGCGATGTTGACGATCCGGCCCCAGCCTTTTGCGCGCATGCCCGGCAGGGCGGCGGCCGTGGTGTGGAAGGCAGAGGACAGGTTGATCGCGATGATCTGGTTCCATTTGTCAGTCGGGAATTCCTCGACCGGGGCGACGAATTGGATGCCTGCATTGTTCACGAGGATATCGCAGCCCCCCGCCTTTTCGACCAGGGCGCGGCAATCCTCGCCCTTTGACATGTCGGCAGCGATGTAGCGGGCGGTGACACCGTGATCGGCGGCTATGCGCGCGGCGAGAGCGTGATCCTCTTCCCGGTCGGTGAAGCTGTTGATCACCACATTGATCCCGGCGCGCGCCAGTTCTTCGGCCACGCCGAGGCCGATGCCGGAGTTTGATCCGGTGATGATCGCGGTCTTGCCTTTCAGGTCCATCATGGCCCCCTTTTTGCTGCACGTGCAAAGTTAGGCATGCTGCGGGGGCGAATGCTACCCCCGACTGCGGCCCGTCGCGGGGGTGTGATGCATAAAAAAAACGCCGGCACGAAGCCGGCGTCTAGTTATTGAGGCAGGTTTCATACAGGCAAGAAACCTATCGAGCAGTGCCTATCTTATACGCGGCCTGTCGCCGGTATCCAAGCTAAAAGTTTGAAATGGAAGGCAAGCGGCCTTAGGGTCATCTGCGAGAATATTGACCCCTGTGGGAGAGTTACGGCCATGCGTTCAGGATTTCTTGGTGGTTTGAAGGGGGTGGCTGCGGCCCTGGCCTTGGTGGTGACACCCGGTCTGGCAGGGGCGCAGTCGCATGGCATAGCTATGTATGGAGAGCCTGCCCTCCCCCCGGATTTTGTGTCTTTGCCCTATGCAAACCCGGATGCCCCCAAAGGCGGACGAATCGTTTTCGGCGAAAGCGGGGGGTTCGATTCGCTTAACCCATACATCGTGAACGGCATCGCCCCGGCCGGGCTGACGGCGCATACGGTGGAGACGCTGTTGGGCCGGTCTTTCGACGAACCCTTCACGCTGTACGGACTTTTGGCCGAATCGGTTAATACCGATGAGGCGCGGACCTTCGTAGAATTTACCCTGCGTGAAGGGGCGCGATTCTCTGATGGCAGCCCGGTGACGGTGGAGGATGTGATCTGGTCCTTTGAGACGCTGGGGACCAAGGGGCAGCCGCGCTATGCCGCAGCATGGAACAAGATCGGCAAGGTGGAACAGACGGGCGAGCGGAGCGTGAAGTTCACCTTCAACACCGAAGACCGGGAATTGCCGCTGATCCTGGGGCTGCGCCCGATCCTGAAGAAGGCGCAGTGGGAGGGGAAGGATTTCACCCTCTCCACGCTGGAGGCCCCCATTGGATCGGGGCCCTATGTGGTGGCCGAGTTCGAGCCGGGCAAGTTCATCAGCTATCGCAAGAACCCCGACTGGTGGGGGGCGGACCTGCCCTTCAACCGGGGGCAGCATAATCTGGATGAGATCCGCTATGACTATTTCGGCGATGGCGGGGTGGTGTTCGAGGCGTTCAAGGCGGGCGAGATCACCAGCTGGCGCGAAACAAACCCGGTGAAATGGGAACAACAGTACGATTTCCCCGCCGTCACATCGGGCGATGTGGTGAAATCGGTGATCCCGCATAGCCGGCCTTCGGGGATTGAGGGGTTTGTGTTCAACACGCGGCGCGGGATGTTTGCCGACTGGCGGGTGCGCGAGGCGCTGATCACGGCGTTCAACTTTGAACTGGTGAACAAGACGCTGAATGGTGGGGCACAGCCGCGGATACAGTCTTACTTCTCAAACTCGCCGCTTGCGATGGTGCCCGGTGTGCCTGCAGAGGGGCGGGTGGCGGAATTGCTGGAGCCGTTCAAGGCGGAATTGGTGCCAGGCGCGCTGGAGGGTTATGCCCTGCCGGTGGGCGATGGGAGCGAGGCCAACCGGGGCGCGATCCGGGCGGCGACAGCTTTGCTGGAAGAGGCCGGATGGACGGTGCAGGACGGGGTGTTGAAGAATGCCGCCGGGGAGCCGTTTGCGTTTGAGATTCTGATCACAAACGGCGCGGATGACATCATCAACGCAGCGACGATCTATGTCGAAGGGTTGAAACGGCTGGGGATCGAGGCGCGGGTCACAACCGTGGATTCCGCGCAGTACAAGGAGCGGACCACAAATTACGATTTCGACATGACGCATTACATCCGGTCTTTGTCGCTGTCGCCGGGGAATGAGCAGACGCTGTACTGGGGATCGGCGGGGGTGACGGAACCCGGCACGCGCAACTGGATGGGGATGAATTCGCCCGCGGCCGAGGCGATGATCGCCACCATGGTGGCGGCAGCAGATGAGGCGGAGTTCGTGGCGGCGGTGCAGGCGTTGGACCGGGTGTTGACGACGGGACGCTATGTGATTCCGATCTGGTATTCGGATGTGTCACGGCTGGCGCATCGCAAGGAGTTGAAATATCCCGAACGTCTGCCGCTTTATGGCGACTGGCCGGGCTTTCAGCCCGAAGTCTGGTGGTATCAGGAATGAGGACGGAAAAGATGAAGGCATGTCTGGGTCTGGTGGTGGTTCTGATGGCTTTGGCGGGTTGCGCCACGATTGCGGGTGTGGGTGAGGACATTTCCTCGGGCGCGCGGACGGTGCAGAACACATTCTGATGTGGTCGCATTCCGTGGGCGAATTCTGACGCAGAATTCGCGGCGGAATTTGACGCAAATTCCGGGTCTTTCCGGGAAGGGGCCGCGCCCAGCGGCCCCGAATTCTGTGTCAGAATTCGACGCGTTTTCTGCGTCAGAAAACGCCTCTTTGGTCAGGTCAGGGATGTGACCCAGAGGATGGTGGCATCCTCATCCGACAGGCTGATCACGTTATGGCCCATGGAGGCGTCGTAATAGGCGCTGTCGCCGCGGCGCAGATCGACGGGTTCGTAGAATTCGGTATAGAGCCGCACCACTCCGGTGAGGACGTAGAGGAATTCCTCGCCGTCATGGCGGACCCAGCCGTCGAATTCATCGAAATCGCGGGCCCGGATGCGGGCGCGGTAGGGCAGCATCTGTTTGCGTGTCAGCGGCCCTGCAAGGAGTTCGTGTTCATAGGTCGCCGTGGCGTGGCCAAGCCCTTCATTGGCTTTTGTCACGGCCATGCGACCCGAAACCTGTGCCTTTGAGGGCGGGGTGAAAAGCTGCGGGACGGTGATGGCGAGGCCTTCGGCGAGCTTTTTCAGCGCCTCATAGGTGGGCGACATCTGGCCGTTTTCGATCTTTGACAGGGTAGACCGCGCAAGGCCTGCCTGTGTGGCGGCCTGTTCCAGCGTCCAGCCCTTTGCTTTGCGCAGATCGCGCACGCGTTGGCCCAGATCGAGCGGCGCGACGGGCGGTTCCGTCCCGTTTTCGCGGGCGATGCGGATAAGGGTTTTCGGGTCTGATCCAGCCATGGCTTCGCCATTACGCGAGGCGGGGCCTGCTTGCAACGGCGCTGTGGGCGCTTAGAAAGGCGGGATGCTGTCCGAGATTGACCTTGGCCCCTGGCCGCCCTGCCCTGCCCCGTTCAATCTGGCGCGTCATGTGCTGGAGGCATCCTGCGCGCAGGTGCCGGAACAGGTGGCGTTGCAGATCGTCAGCCCGGATGGGGCGGAGAGTTGGACCTATGCCCGGCTGATGTCCGCGGTCCGGGGCTGTGGGACCGTGTTGCTCGCGCGGGGATTGGTGCCGGGTGACCGGGTGTTGATGCGGTTGGGCAATGTGGTGGAGTTTCCGGTTCTGTTTCTGGGGGCGATTGCAGCGGGGCTGGTGCCAGTGCCGACCTCTGCCGCGCTGACGGGGCCTGAGATCACGCGGATGGCGGCGGTGGTGGGGCCTGCGCTGATCGTGGCGGGAGATGGGGTGGCGTTGCCGGATCCGCTGCTCTGCCCGATCGTTACAGCCGACGAATTGGTGGCGTGGGAGCAGTTGCCGCCTTGTGCGTGGGATATGGGCGACCCCGAGCGGTTGGCCTATGCGGTGTTCACCTCGGGCACATCGGGGCGGGCGCAGGCTGTGGGGCATGCGCATCGGGCCATCTGGGCGCGCGGGATGATGCATCAAGGCTGGGAAGGGATTTACCAGACGGATCGGGTGCTGCACGCGGGGGCGTTCAACTGGACCTATACGCTGGGTACCGGGTTGATGGACCCATGGACGCTGGGCGCGACGGCGCTGATCCCTGCGGCGAGTGTGGAGGCGAGGGAGTTGGGGCTGTTATTACAGCGGTTCGATGTGACGGTCTTTGCAGCCGCGCCGGGTGTGTACCGGCAGATGCTGCGCGCGGGACTGCCCGCGTTGCCGATGCTGCGGCATGGGTTGAGCGCGGGTGAGGCGCTGCCGGAGGCGCTGCGCGCGGAATGGCAGGCGGCGACCGGCTGCGCGGTGCATGAGGCGTTGGGGATGACGGAAGTGTCGACCTATCTGTCAGGCAGCCCCGCGCGCCCTGCCCTGACCGGCACGGCGGGATGGGTGCAAGCCGGGCGACGCGTGGCCGTTCTGAGCCCGGACGGGGTGCCTGTGATGCGGGGCGAGGTTGGGGTTCTGGCGGTGCATCGGGGCGATCCGGGGGTGATGCTGGGCTATCTTGGGGATGAGGCCGCGACGGCGGCGCGATTTCAGGGTGATTGGTTCGTGACCGGCGATCTGGCGGTGATGGGGCCGGAAGGGGCGATCCGCTTTGCGGGGCGGGCGGATGATTTGATGAACGCGGGGGGCTTTCGCGTGTCACCGTTGGAGGTGGAGGCGGCGATGGCAATTTGCCCGGGCGTCGAGGATGTGGCGGTGACCGAGGTGGAGGTCAGGCCGGGCGTGCGGGTGATCGGTTGCTTCTTTGTAGGCAGCGCAGAGGTGGGGGCGCTGGAGGCCCATGCGGCGGTGCAATTGGCGCGGTGGAAGCAGCCGCGTCTGTTCCATCGGCTTGACGCCCTGCCGCGTTCGGCCAACAACAAGCTGAACCGCCGCGCGCTGGCCGCGCTGTTGCCGCCCCAATCAACGCCCGAGGAGGGCCGTGCATGATCCGTCTGGATATCTTTTCTGACCCTGTTTGCCCTTGGTGCCTGATTGGGAAGGCCAATCTGGACCGGGCCATGGAAAGCCGCCCGAACCATGTGTTTCAGGTGCAGTGGCATCCGTTCCAGTTGAACCCGGACATGCCGAAAGAGGGTGTTGGGCATGTGGACTATCTGGCGGCCAAGTTCGGCAGCCGGGAGAAGGCCATTCAGGCGATGTTGCAGGTGGCCGAGCACGCCAAGAAGGCCGGGGCCGAGATCGACATGGAAAAGGTAACGCGCCTGCCCAATACGCTGAATGCGCATCGGTTGATCCATTGGGCGGGGATCGAGGGGCGGCAGACGGCCATGGTGGCACGGCTGTTCAAGGCGCATTGGCGCGAGGGCGCGGATATTGGCGAGGCGGCGACTTTGGCGCGGCTGGCGGGTGAGGTTGGGATGGATGCGGCAGCGGTGGCGCGGCTTTTGGCGACCGATGCCGATGCTGATGACATCCGGGCGCGCGACATGGATGCGCGGCAGAAGGGGGTGACGGCGGTGCCGACATTCCTGATCGCGCAGCAATACGTGGTGTCGGGCGCGCAGCCCGTGGAGATGTGGCAGCAGGTGATCGACGAATTGGCCGAGAAGATCGCGCAAGGATAAGGGCTGCAGCACAGGGGACAACGATTTTTCTGCGAAAAATCAGTCCCCTGCTGCGTATCGGGCGGCGCACAGAGCAATGTGCGCTTTGGGCAGTTCCGCAAGGCGGGGCTGCGTGTTAGCAGGCGTTATGACACAGAACGCCCCCCCGGACACCCGACCCGCCGCCATCATGGGGCCGCGTGAATTCATCGCGATGATCGCGATGCTGTTTGCCACTATCGCCTTTTCCATTGATGCGATGCTGCCCGCCCTCCCCGAGATTGCGGCGGAGTTGTCGCCCGATGCGCCGAATGCGGCGCAGCTGATCTTGACATCTTTCGTGTTGGGCATGGGGATCGGGACGCTGTTTGCAGGGCCCTTGTCGGATGCTTTTGGGCGGCGGCCTGTGATCCTTGCCGGGGCGGCGCTTTACTGTGCGGCGGCGTTGGTGGCGTATTTTTCGCCCACGCTGGAGGGCGTGCTGATCGCGCGGCTGTTGCAGGGCTTGGGCTCAGCCGGGCCGCGGGTGGTGTCGCTGGCGCTGGTGCGTGACCTGTACAAGGGGCGCGACATGGCGCGGGTGGTGAGTTTCGCCATGATGATCTTTACGCTGGTCCCCGCGATTGCGCCGTTTATCGGCGAAGGGATCATGTGGGTGACGGGCTGGCGGGGGATTTTCCTGGCTTTCTTGGTGTTTTCCGGCCTGTCGATGCTGTGGTTCTGGCTGCGCCAGCCCGAGACGTTGACCGCAGATCAGCGGCGGCCCTTGCGGGTGGCAACGCTGCGCGCGGCCTTTGTCGAGGTGCTGTCGCATCGGGTGGTGGTGGTATCGATTGCGGTGCAGACGCTGGGCTTTGCCTGTCTGTTTGCCACGCTGTCGGCGACACAACCGATCTTTGATCAGGTCTATGGCGAGGGGGATCGCTTTGCGATGTGGTTTGCGGTGATTGCGGTGGTGTCGGGGACATCGAGCCTGATCAACGCGAAACTGGTGGGCCGGTTGGGGATGCGGCGGATGATCACCGTGACGCTGGCGGCGCAGGTGGTGTTTTCCTGCGCGATGCTGGTGACGAAATCGCTGGGGATGTGGCCTGGCGCACTGGCCTTTCCGGCGCATCTGGTTTGGACCATCGGGGTGTTCTTCATGACCGGGCTGACCATCGGCAATCTGAACGCGCTGGGGTTGGAACCGGTAGGCCATATCGCCGGAATGGCGGCAAGCGTGATGGGGGCTATTGCGACGGTGGCATCCGTGGTGCTGGCGGCCCCGGTGGGGTTGATGTTCAACGGGACGCCCTATCCGCTGATGGCGGGGGTGGCGCTGTTTGCCGCGGCGGGCTCGGGATTGATGCGGTTGATCCCGCAGTAAGGGTGTGGCGGGGGGTAACCCCGCCTTAGGCCCGGACCGCTTTGGCCGGCGTCTTTTCCGGTTTGACCACCTTTTCGGCCAGATCGCGGGCAATGGCGAAGGCGCCCTTGATGCGGTCTGCTTCCGTCTTCCAGTCGCGCATCAGCACGATCTTGTTGCCTTGCACGCGGTTGGCGGGATCGGATTTGATGAAATCCACCAACCCCGCCGGATTGGCGAATTTGTCGTTGTGGAATTGCACCGTGGCCCCTTTTGGCCCGGCATCCAGACGGCTGATCCCGGCGCGTTTGCACATCGATTTGATCCGCATGACGAGCATGAGGGTGTTCACCTCACGCGGGAGGGGACCGAAACGGTCGATCAGTTCGGCGGCGAAACCTTCAAGCTCGACCTTGGTGGTCAGCGATGACAGGCGGCGGTAAAGGCCGAGGCGGATGTCGAGATCGGGGATGTAATCTTCGGGGATCAGGACAGGGACGCCGAGATTGATCTGCGGCGCCCATTGGTCATCGAGGGGCGCAAGGCCGGAGAGTTCCCCGGATTTCAGCTTGGCGATCGTGTCTTCCAGCATCTGCTGGTACAGCTCATATCCCACTTCCTTGATATGGCCGGACTGTTCTTCGCCCAGAAGATTGCCCGCGCCGCGCAGATCGAGGTCATGCGAGGCGAGGTTGAAGCCTGCGCCGAGGCTGTCGAGGCTGCCAAGCAGGCGGAGGCGTTTCATCGCCTGCGGCGTCAGCGGCGCGCGGGGTTTGGTGGTGAGGAAGCAATAGGCGCGGGTCTTGGCGCGGCCCACCCTGCCCCGGATCTGATAAAGCTGGGACAGGCCGAACATATCGGCGCGGTGGATGATCATCGTGTTGGCAGTGGGAATGTCGAGCCCGGATTCCACGATGGTGGTGGAGAGGAGCACGTCATATTTGCCGTCGTAGAATTCGTTCATCCGTTCATCGAGGTCGCCCGCCGCAAGCTGGCCATGGGCAATGATGTAGGTGGCCTCGGGCACGTGGGTTTTGAGGAAATCTTCGATCTCTGGCAGGTCCGCGATACGCGGGACGACGATGAAGGATTGCCCGCCGCGATAGCGTTCGCGCAAAAGCGCCTCGCGCAGCGTGACGGGATCGAATTCGCTGACATAGGTGCGGATCGCCAGACGGTCGACAGGGGGCGTGGCGATGATCGACAGATCGCGCACCCCGGCGAGCGAGAGTTGCAGCGTGCGCGGGATGGGCGTGGCGGTGAGGGTGAGGACGTGGATTTCCGACCGCATCTCTTTCAGACGTTCTTTGTGAGAGACGCCGAAATGCTGTTCCTCATCGATCACCAGAAGGCCGAGGGTTTTGAAACGGATGTCCTTGGCCAAGAGCGCATGGGTACCGACGCAGATATCGACGGTGCCATCGGCAAGGCCCTGACGGGTGGCCTTTGCATCCTTGACCGACACGAAGCGCGACAGGGGTTTGACGGTGATGGGAAAGCCCCGGAAGCGTTCGGCGAAGCTGCGGTAATGCTGGCGCGCAAGCAGCGTGGTGGGGCAGATCACGGCGACCTGCATCCCTGCCAGCGCCGCGACGAAAGCCGCGCGCATGGCAACCTCTGTCTTGCCGAAGCCCACATCGCCCACAACGAGACGGTCCATCGGGCGGCCGGATTCAAGATCGGCTACCACATCGGCGATGGCGGTAAGCTGATCGTCGGTTTCCTGCCAAGGGAAGCGGGCGGCGAAGGCCTCCCACAGGCTATGCGGTGCCTCTAGGATGGGGGCGTGGCGCAGGGCGCGTTCGGCCGCGATGCGCATGAGGCGATCCGCGATTTCGCGGATGCGTTCCTTGAGTTTCGCCTTCTTGGCCTGCCAGGCGCCGCCACCGAGACGATCCAGAAGCCCCTCTTCATGGCCGTAGCGGGAGAGGAGTTCGATGTTTTCGACAGGCAGATACAGCTTGGCGTTTTCGGCATATTCCAGCGCCACGCAGGCATGGGGCGCGCCTAAGGCGGTGATGGTTTCAATGCCAAGGTAACGGCCCACGCCATGTTCGACATGGACCACCAGATCGCCGGGAGTGAGGGTGTCGACCTCACGCAGGAAATTCTCGGCTTTGCGTTTGCGTTTGGGTTTGCCGACGAGGCGATCACCCAGCACATCCTGTTCCGAGATCACGGCAAGGCCGGGGGCGGTGAAGCCCGCCTCAAGCGCCCAGACCATGAGGAAAAGGCCACCCTTGCCATCGGGCACATCGCGCAGGTCGCGGATGCGCTGCGCACCGCTGACGCCCTGATCGGTGAGCAGACCTTCGAGCCGTTCGCGCGCGCCATCGGACCATGAGGCGATGATGACCTGACGGTCTTGCAGCAGTTCCTTGACATGGGCGGCCAAGGCCCCGAACAGGCTGATGTTTTCCTGCTGGCGTTCGGGGGCGAAATTTCGGCCCATGCGACCGCCCGCATCCAGCACACCGGGACCGGGGGATTGCGGATTGGGCGACAGTTGGATCAGGCGATGGGGGGCGGTGGCCTGTTCCCACGCCGCATCGTCCAGATAGAGCAGTCCGGGGGCGACGGGTTTGTAGACACTGTCGAGCCGGCCCTTGGCCGACATCGCCTCACGCCTTGCGTCATATTGATCTTCGATCCCTTCCCAACGCGACAGGCGCGACGGGGTGATCTGGTCATCCAGCATCACCGTGGCATCGGGCAGATAGTCGAAGATCGTTTCCAGCCGATCGTGGAAGAAGGGCAGCCAGTGTTCCATGCCCTGATGCTTGCGGCCTGCGCTGACCGCTTCATAAAGCGGGTCGTCCGATCCCCCTGCCCCGAATTCGAGCCGGTAGGATTGGCGGAAGCGGGTGATCGCGGCCTCATCCATGATCACTTCGGACATGGGGGCGAAATCGACAGAGGTGAGCTTTTCCGTGGTGCGCTGGGTGTCGGGATCAAAGCGGCGCGCGCCATCCAGCACATCGCCAAAGAAATCCAGCCGGATGGGGGACCGGCTGCCCGGAGGCCAGATATCGACGATACCGCCGCGCAGGGCGAAATCACCCGGTTCGGCCACCGTAGAGGCCGGGGAAAAGCCCATGCGGGTGAGAAAGCCCTTCAGCCGTCCCTCATCCACGCGGTCCCCCACGCGGGCGGAAAAAGACGCGCCGCGGATCACATCCTTGGCCGGAAGGCGCTGGGTGGCGGCGGTCAGTGTGGTGAGCAGGATGAAGGGGCCTTTGATCCCATCGGCCAAGGCCGCCAGCGTTGCCATGCGGCGGGCGGAAATGGCGGGGTTCGGAGAGACCCGGTCATAAGGCAGGCAATCCCAGGACGGGAAATCCAGCACCAAGGCACCGGGGGCCATAACGGCAAGCGCGGCGGCCATCGCCTCGGCCCGTTTGTCATCGCGGGCGATGTGGATGATCGGCGCGCCCTTTTCCAGTTCACGGGAAAGGAGGCGGGCGTCGTACCCTTCGGGTGCGCCACCAAGGAGGATGCGTGTGCCGGTTTGCATGGCGACTGACTTAACCGCCGGGGCGGCGACGTCAACGCCTATTGCGGGTGTCTGCGTGAAGTCTGCGCAGGTGGCGCGCGGACAGGTCAGCCAAAGACGCCGCGGGTCAGGTTCTGATACATCCCGAACATGCCGGTGAAGAACAGCGCGAACATCCCCACGCTTTGCACCGTGATGCGGTGGCGGCGCAGGGCCCGAAGCAGGTCATCGCCGCGCAGATCAGCGCCTTCGATCCTGAGGCAGGTGCGCAGCGTCAATGTCCCCACGCCCAGCATCGGGATCAGAAGAAACAGCACCGCCTGGGCAAATTCCACCCGGTAAAGAATGGCCAGCATGAGCAATCCCGTCACCAGAAAAAACACGAACCAGATCAGGATCAGACCGCCGCTGCGCATCAGGAACAGGAAGCGCCGGGTGTAGATATGGGCCAGCGCCTCGACGTCTGCCATCGCCTGATCGCCATCGCGTTCGGCGCGGCGGATCAGATCATGCGGCACGCCGATGACGAAATGGCTGACGGTGGACCACATCACGGCCAGAGCCAGCCAGAACCAGAGGTTGGAGAAGGATCGCAGGTCGATCACTTCGAAGATCGTCTTGTACCAGTCCAACCCGCGCGTCCCTGTCTGCCAGTGCGCCCCTGCTGCGTCGTGACGGCTTGAGGCGCGGCTCTTTCTCTGGCAGGCAAGGGAGGTGGGCGCAAGCCCCCGATGGTTTTTCCCAACCCCGAGGCCCGCCTGATGAGACCGATTTCCGCCCCGACCCCGGCCACCCGCTTTCGCCGCCTGCGCCGGACTGCCGCGCTGCGGGCGCTGTCGCAGGAAACCTTGCTGGGGGTGGGTGATCTGATCTGGCCGGTTTTCGTGCGCGATGGCGTGGGGGTGCGCGAACCCATCGCCTCGATGCCGGGGGTGGAACGGCTGAGCGTGGATCTGATCGTGAAGGCTGCGGAAGAGGCGGCGGCCTTGGGCATTCCGGCGATCTGTCTGTTCCCCTATACCGACCCCGCGCTGAAGACCGAGGCCTGCGAAGAGGCGTGGAACCCCGACAATCTGGCCAATCGCGCGATCCGGGCGATAAAGGCGGCGGTGCCAGAGATCGCGGTGATGACGGATGTGGCGCTGGACCCTTACAACGCCAATGGCCATGACGGGCTGGTGGTTGATGGCGTTATCCTGAACGATGAAACCGTCGAGGCGCTGTTGAAGATGGCGCTGGCGCAAGCCGAGTCGGGGGCCGATATCCTTGGTCCTTCGGATATGATGGACGGCCGCATCGGCGCGATGCGGGGCGCGCTGGAGGCGGCGGGATACAAGGACGTGGCAATCCTGTCCTATGCCGCGAAATATGCCAGCGCCTTTTACGGCCCGTTCCGCGATGCGGTGGGGGCTTCGGGTGCGTTGAAGGGTGACAAGAAGACCTATCAGATGAACCCCGCCAATAGCGACGAGGCGCTGCGTCTGGTCGAGCGTGACCTGCGCGAGGGGGCGGATATGGTAATGGTCAAGCCGGGCATGCCGTATCTCGACATCTGCCGCCGGGTGAAGGATGCCTTTGGCGCGCCGACCTATGCCTATCAGGTGTCGGGCGAATACGCGATGATCCGGGGCGCGGCGGATCGCGGCTGGATCGATGGCGAAAAGGCGATGATGGAAAGCCTGATGGGGTTCAAGCGCGCAGGCTGCGACGGGATTCTGACCTATTTCGCGCCCGAAGCCGCCCGCAAACTGCGCGCGGGCTGGAGTTGGGGCTGATCAAGGCACCCCTGCCCATTCTTCTCTGGTCAAATATCCTCGGGGGTGAATTGGCGCAGAGCGCCAAGAGGGGGCAGAAGGCCCCCTTTTCCCTGTTCACGCAAAGCCCGGTTGGCGGGGCCTTGCCGGGGGTGCAGGCGGGGCATGACAGGGCGGCGGAATATAGCTATTGTGGCGCCTGAGCGGGGGCAGAGACCCCCGACGAGGCAAGAGAGGGCGGGTTTCATGGAACGGATTTCAAGACGGGCGCTTTTGGGCGGGGCCGGGGCATCATTGGCGCTCACGGCGGCTTGCGGCAATGGCGTGGGCGGTAGTGGCGCGCAGCAGATCGACGCGCGGGTGAGTGCGACACGGAATTTCCTGTTTTCCCGCTATCCCGGAACACAGGATCTGGCCGGGCGGGCGGCGGGGGTTCTCTACATGCCGCTGATCACGGAGGCCGGGTTCTTCATTGGCGGGGCCTATGGGCGCGGCGCGTTGCAGATCCGCGATGTGACGGTGGATTACTATTCCTCGACCAAGGCGAGCTATGGGTTGCAGATCGGCGCGCAGCAATATGCCCATGCGCTGTTCTTCATGACGCCCGAAGCTCTGGCCGAGTTCCGGTCATCGACCGGCTGGGCGGCAAGTGCCGATCTGAAATATGCGACACCCGAGCAAGGGGCCAGCATCGGCAAGGAAACCACCGAGATCGACCCGGTAATCGCGCTGGTCTTTGGCCAACAAGGCCTGATCGCCGGGGCGACGCTGGCCGGGGTGAAGTATACGCGCATCATTCCGTGATGCAGGGGGTGCGGGGGGGGCTGATGCCCCCCTGCCCCGACCGAGGCATCAGCTCAGGCGGCGGATCAGGCTTGAGGTGTCGTTTCGGCCGCCGCCCATGTTCTGCACATCCTTGTAGAACTGATCCACCAGCGCGGTGACGGGCAAGGACGCGCCAATTTCATCAGCTGTTTTCAGGCAGATGCCCAGATCCTTGCGCATCCAGTCAATTGCGAAGCCGAAATCAAATTCACCCTTCAGCATCGTCTTGTGGCGGTTGACCATTTGCCAGCTGCCCGCAGCACCCTGTGAAATGACTTCGACCACAGCCTCGCCGTCCAGCCCGGCCTTCTGGCCGAAGGCGAGCGCCTCGGACAGGCCCTGCATCAGTCCTGCGATGCAGATCTGGTTCATCATCTTGGCCAGTTGCCCGGCCCCGCTGTCGCCCAGACGGCGGCAGATGCGGGCATAGGCGGCGATGATGGGTTCGGCGCGGTCATAATCTTCGATGCTACCGCCGCACATCACGGAGAGTGCGCCGTTTTCGGCCCCCGCTTGCCCGCCCGAGACGGGCGCATCGACAAAGCCGATGCCTTGCGCGGCAGCGATGCCCGCAAGGTGACGAGTGATCTGGGCCGAGACGGTGGTGTGATCCACAAAGACCGTGCCCGGGGCCATGGCGGCAAAGGCCCCATCGGGGCCGGTGCAGATGTGATCAAGGTCATGATCATTGCCGACACAGGCCATCACGAATTCCGCGCCGGCCACGGCCTCGGCCGGGGTGCGGCCAAATTTGCCGCCATGGGCCGTGACCCAGGCCTCTGCCTTGGCGGTGGTGCGGTTGTAGACCGTCACTTGATGCCCCTTTGACGCCAGATGCCGTGCCATCGGCCCGCCCATCACGCCAAGACCCAGAAATGCCAGTCGCGCCATCGTTTACCCCCGTTGGATTGCCCTTCGATCTGCGATGGACTAGGAAGCCATACGGTAACCGTCGTCAAGAACAGGCCCCTGATGTTCCTTGTCTTTCGCTGGATGTTGCGCCTGTTTACAGGGATGATCGTCCTGTCGCTGCTGGCGGGGGTGATCCTGTACTATTTCCTGTCGCGGTCCTTGCCGGATTATGACGAGGATTTCGCGATTGCGGGCATTGCCGCCCCGGTCGAGATCGTGCGCAACAATGACAATGTGCCTCATATCTTTGGCGCGACGGATGCGGATGTGTTCTTTGCGCTGGGCTTTGCCCATGCGCAGGACCGGCTTTGGCAGATGACGATGCTGCGCCGCACGGTGCAGGGGCGGCTGTCCGAGGTGTTCGGCAACCGCACGCTGCGGATTGATGAGCTGATGCGGCGTTATGACCTTTACGGTCTGGCGCAAAGTTCGGTCGCGGTGCAGGACGGGCCGACGCAGGCGGCGCTGGAGGCCTATGCGCGGGGCGTGAATGCCTGGATCGGGGAAGTGAACCGCGAGGCGCGGGGGCGCGGTGCGCCGGAACTGTTTCTGTTTTCCAACGAGATCGCAGCCTGGCAACCGGCGGATTCCATTGCCATCCTGAAGCTGATGGCGCTGCAACTGTCGGGGCAGTTGGAGAATGAGGTGTTGCGGGCGCGCGTCTCGCTTGTACTGCCCGAGGCGCGGGTGCTGGATATCCTGCCCGATGCGCCCGGCAGCGGCGTGACCGCCCTGCCCGAGTTTTCCAGCCTTGTACCGGGGGTTTCCCCCAGCCTTGAGCCGATCCGGCGCGCATCGAATGATGTGCTGTCGCCTTTTCCCACGCGGGAACTGGCCGGGGCGTCGAACGCTTGGGCGGCGGTGCCGGCCCGGTCGGCGGCGGGTGGATCGCTGCTGGCCAATGACCCGCATCTGGGGTTCACCGCGCCGACCGTGTGGTATCTGGCGCGGCTTGAACTGGCGGCAGGCGGCGTGATCGGCGGCACGATCCCCGGTATTCCGGCGGTGCTGGTGGGGCGGTCCGAGGCGCTGGGCTGGGGGCTGACATCGAGCTATCTGGATGATCAGGACCTGTTCATTGAAGAGGTGAATCCCAACAATCCGGAACAGTATCGCACCCCGGACGGGTGGAAAGATTTCGTCACCCGCCGGTCGATCATCACCGTCAAGGATGAGGCCCCGGTTACCATTACCCTGCGTTGGACGGATAACGGGCCGGTCCTGCCGGGGACGCACTACGACATCGCCTCGGTCACGCCGGGCGGGCATGTCGCGGCGCTGTCATGGACGGCATTGACGGGTGAAGACACGTCGATGACGGCGGTGATCCGGATGATGGGGGCGGGTTCCGTGACCGAGGCCATGGAGACGGGCCGTTTGGTCGTGGCACCAGCGCAGAATGTGATGCTGGCCGATCAGCGCGGGATTTCCATGCAGCTGATGGGTGCGATGCCCGCGCGCGACCCTGCCCACCAGAGCAAAGGGCGGATGCCGGTGCCCGGCTGGATCGCCGAGAACCGCTGGCAGGGCATTCTGCCCTATGAAGACAATCCGCGGGTGATGAACCCGACCTCGGGCTTGTTGGGCAATACCAACAACAAGACGGTGGACCGGCCATTTCCGTTGCACGTGTCCTATGACTGGGGCGATACGCAGCGCATCCAGCGCTGGCTGACGCTGATGCAGGCGCGCGAGGTGCATACACGCGAAAGCTTTATCGAGGCGCAGTTGGACACGGTGAGCTTTACGGCGCGGTCGCTGTTGCCGCTGATCGGAGCGGATCTGTGGTTCACGGGCGAGGCGGCGCCGGAAGGCACTCCGGAGCGCCTGCGCCAGCGGGCGCTGGAGATACTGGCGGCGTGGAATGGCGAGATGAGCGAGCATCTGCCGGAGCCGCTGATCTATCAGGCGTGGGTGCGGGCGTTGCAGGACCGGCTGATCCGCGATGATCTGGGGCCGCTGGCGGATACTTTCACGCATATCGAACCGCTGCTGATCGAGCGTGTCTATCGCAACGTGGACGGGGCCAGCATCTGGTGTGACGTGGTGCAATCGGCGGTGGTGGAAAGCTGCGCCGATCTGGCTCGGATCGCGCTGGATGAGGCGCTGCTGACCTTGCAGGAAACCTATGGGCCGAACCCGGAAAGCTGGCGCTGGGGCGACGCGCATCAGGCGACGCATGACCATCCAGTTCTGGGGAACCTGCCGGTTTTCAGGTATTTCGTGAACATCCGCCAATCCACCAGCGGCGATGACCACACGCTGATGCGCGGCAAGACCAAGGGCGAAGGACCGGAGCCCTTCCTGAACGTGCATGGCGCGGGGTTCCGCGGGGTGTATGATTTTGCCGACCCGGACTCATCGGTCTTTATCACCTCGACCGGGCAATCGGGCCACCCGCTGAGCCGGTTCTATGATGATCTGGGCGAGTTGTGGCGGCGGGGCGAATATGTGCCCATGTCGCTGGACCCCGAGCTTGCACGGGCGGCGGCGGTCGGCGTGACCGTACTGACACCTGCGGCGGAATAGTCCCCCCTGCCCCAAACTGTTCCGGCCTGACGCTTGACCTTTCGCCGCCGCGCAACATTATTGCGTGACGGCGGGGATCAAGGAAAAAAGATGACCGAAGCATTCGGCGCATGGGTGGGCCGGGTCGAAGAGGCCCGTGACGAGATCACGGCGCGGCAAGCGCGGCAGATGGCGGCCACGCTGGGGGTTTCCGGCGATTTTGCCCCAGGCGCGGCGCTGCCGCCGCTGTGGCATTGGATGGGATGGACGCCCGAAGCGGCGATGGCCGAACTGGGCACAGACGGGCATCCGGCGCGGGGCGGGTTTTTGCCGCCGGTGCCGCTGGAGCGGCGAATGTGGGCAGGCGGGCGGCTGCGGTTTCTGGCCCCGCTGCGGATCGGAGAGCCGCTTTATCGGCGGTCAGAAATCCTGAAGGTTTCGGAAAAGACCGGTACGACGGGGCGGATGGTGTTCGTCACTGTGCGCCACGATGTGCATGGCGCGGCCGGGTTGGCGGTGGAGGAAGAACAGGACATCGTTTTCATCGCCATGCCGGAGCGGTTTACCCCGCCGCCGCCCGTCAGCGCGCCTGCGTCGGAGTGGTCAGAGTCGGTGGTGATGGATGAGGTGCGCCTGTTTCGCTATTCGGCGCTGACCTTCAACGCGCATCGCATCCATTTCGACCTGCCCTATGCGACGGGGGTGGAGAAATACCCCGGTCTGGTGGTGCATGGGCCGATGCAGGCGATGCTGTTGATGGAGGCGGCACGCGCGCGGCGTGGCGGGGCGGTGCCGGCAGGATACAGGTTCCGGGGGGTTCGGCCGCTGTTCCATTTCGATGCGCTGACCCTGCAAGGCACGGGCGATGCGGTGGCGACGGTGAATGGCGATGGTCTGGTCTGCATGCAGGCCGAACTGGCCTGGGAGGGCTGATTGATGGCGGGCGTGCTGGCGGGAATGCGGGTGGTGGAGGGATCGGCCTTTGTGGCGGTGCCGCTGGCGGGGATGACACTGGCGCAGATGGGGGCGGATGTGATCCGCTTTGACCGCCCGCAGGGGGGGCTGGACGCGCATCGCTGGCCCGTGACGAAAGACGGGGCGAGCCTGTTCTGGGCGGGAATGAACAAGGGCAAGCGGTCACTGGCGGTGGATATGTCACGGCCCGAGGGGCAGGAGATCGTGGCCGAATTGATCTGCGCGCCGGGGCCGGATGCGGGGATGTTCCTGACCAATCTGCGCGCGCGGGGCTGGATGGATTACCCCGCGTTGCAGGCGCGGCGGGAGGACCTGATTATGGTGTCGTTGACTGGCACGCGCCGGGGCGAGCCTGCCGTGGATTACACGGTGAACCCGTCGCTGGGCTTTCCCATGGCCACCGGGGCGGAAGGATCGACGGAGCCTGTGGCGCATGTGCTGCCCGCCTGGGATTGCATCGCAGGAGGCATGGTGGTGAACGCGCTGCTGGCGGCAGAGCGGCATCGTTTGCGCACGGGCAAGGGGCAGTTGGCGGAACTGTCGCTGAAGGACGTGGCGGCGGCGATGATGGCAAACCTTGGGATCGTGGGTGAGGTGGTGGCCAATGGGGTGGACCGGGCCAAGGCGGGCAATGCGCTTTACGGCGCCTATGGGCAGGATTTTGTGTTGGCCTGCGGGACGCGGGTGATGGTGGTGGGCCTGACCGACAGGCAATGGCGTGGGCTGGTCAAAGTGACCGAGAACGAGGCCGCGATAGCAGCGCTTTCGCAGCGATTGGGGATGGACCTGCGGCAGGAAGGCAACCGCTGGCTGGCGCGAAAGGAGATCACGGCGGTTCTGGAACCGTGGTTTGCCGCGCGGCAACTGGCAGAGTTGGCGGCACTGTTTGACGGGGCGGGGCTGACCTGGTCAGTCTTTCGCAGCTTTGCGGGGGCGGTGGCCGAGGACCCGGACCTGTCGTCCGACAATCCGATGTTCGCGATGCTGGATCAGCCGGGGATCGGGCGGTTGCCGGTGCCGGGATCGCCGGTGGCGTTTTCTGCCTTTGCCCGCATGGGGCCTGTCGCGGCCCCCGTGCTGGGGGAGCATACCGAAGAGATATTGGGTGATCTGCTGGGGCTTGGGGCGGGGCAGATCGGCAAGTTGATGGATGCAGGCGTGGTGGCGCAGGGGACCAGACCGGCGGTGCGCGCGGCCTGATCCCCTGCCCGACTGTCAGACCAGCGCAGCCGCGACCGTCACGGCCATCGGTGTGGTGGGCCGCCCGATCAGGCGCGACAGGGTGCGGCTGTCATCAAACAGCGCGCCCTTGCCTGCCTGAACGTCGCTGTCGGCCAGCACATAGGCAAAGCCCGCCGGAAGGCCGAAGGATTCCAGGATGCCGGCATAGGTGTCGGGCGGCAGGTCGTTATACGGAATGGTCTTGCCGGTGAGGCGCGACACTTCGGCTGCCATGTCGGCATAGGAATAGGTGGCGTCGCCTGCCAGTTCGTAGATGGCATTGTCATGGCCGGAGGTCGCAGCAGTGGCAGCAATCGCATCGGCGTAATCGGCGCGGGCGGCCGAGGAGAAGCGCCCTGCCCCGGCAGAGCCGATCATCGCGCCGGCGGCGATGGCTCCACCCAGACTGCCGGTGTGGTTTTCGGTGTACCAGCCGTTGCGCAGGATCGTATAGGTCAGGCCCGAAGCGAGGATGGCTTCTTCGGTGGCCTTGTGATCGGCAGCGAGCAGCATGGTCGACTTCGTGGCGTTCAGCAGGCTGGTATAGAGGATGCGGCCCACGCCTGCGGCCTTGGCGGCGGCGATGACATTGCGGTGCTGGCCTGCGCGGTCGTCGAAATCGTTGGACGAGATCAGGACCAGCGTGGTGACGCCCTTGAGCGCCGGGGCGAGCGTTTCAATTGCCTTGTAATCGAAAGCGCGGGCTTCGACGCCGAGATCGGCAGCTTTGGCCGGATCGCGGACAAGGGCGATGGGGGATTGGCCGCGGGCCTTGAGGGCGCCGATGGCAAGGCGGCCAAGTTGGCCGGTGGCACCGGTGATGGCGATGGTCATGGGACTCTCCGTTCATTGACTATGGGCAGGAGATGGCGGGTTTACTTACGAAAAGGAAGTACGTACATTTAGGTAAGTATCCACTTTCTGCGCACAGGGCCTGTGATGAAGGACTTTCCGTTGCCGACAAGCATTCCGCCATCCGCGCACACGCCAAATGTGCTGCATCCGGCCTGCCCGTCGCGGCAGGTGCTGGGGCATCTGACCAGCCGTTGGGGGGCTTTGATCCTTGTGGCGCTGGCGGGCAAGACCCTGCGCTTTTCGGCGTTGCGCCGCGCGTTGGGGGATGTGAGCGAGCGGATGCTGGCCCAGACCCTGCAAGGGTTGGAGGCAGATGGCATGGTGCGGCGGGTGGCCCATGACGTGGTGCCGCCGCATGTGGATTATTCGCTGACCGAGATCGGCGAGGAAGCGGCGGGTCTGGTGACGGGGCTTGCGCAATGGGTGGAGCGGCGATTGCCGGAGATTCTGGCACGGCGTGGCGCATGTTGAGGGTGTGACCGGGGGCCAGCCCCCGGACCCCCCGGATACTTGGGCAGAGAAGATGGGGGAAGTGCCAAGTGGCCAGGATCAGCCGAGATCGCGGTAGCGTTTCTCTTGCCGGGCGGTCCAGCGGACGGCGACGGCAAAGCCGGTGTCAGTAGGGGTTTCCGACAGCACGACACCTTCGGCATAGAGCCACGCGCGGCGGCGGCCATCGGTGAAGGGTACGGCGAAGGTGCGGTCGGTCTTTTCTTCATCAAAGGCGGCAGAGACGGCGTCAAGCAGGCGGTCGATGCCTTCGCCGGTAAGCGCGGATACGGGAAAGACGCGGTCGCGGGTGGCTGCCTGCTGGGTGAGCGCCTCGCGCTGCGCGGCGTCGACCAGATCGAGCTTGTTCCAGATTTCGAACTGCGGCGTGGCGGGGCCAACGCCCAAGGATTGCAGGATTTCGGCCACATCGGCGGCCTGTTCGTTGGTTTCCGGATGCGCGATGTCGCGGACGTGGAGGATGAGATCGGCCTCCAGCACCTCTTCCAGCGTGGCGCGGAAGGCGGCGACAAGCTGGGTCGGCAGGTCGGAGATGAAGCCCACGGTATCGGACAGGATCACTTTGCGCCCGGATGGCAGGGTGACGCCGCGCATGGTGGGATCGAGCGTGGCGAAGAGCATGTCCTTGGCCAGCACCTCGGCCCCTGTGGCGCGGTTGAAGAGCGTGCTTTTTCCAGCGTTGGTGTAGCCAACAAGCGCCACGATGGGGAACGGCACCTTGCGGCGGGCGGCGCGGTGAAGCTCGCGGGTTTTCACCACCTTGTCCAACTGGCGCTTCAGGCGGATCACCTGATCGTCGATGGCGCGGCGGTCTGCTTCGATCTGCGTCTCGCCGGGGCCGCCGACAAAGCCGAAACCGCCGCGCTGACGTTCGAGGTGGGTCCAGGCGCGGACAAGACGGGTGCGTTGATAGCTGAGCGCGGCGAGTTCGACTTGCAACACGCCTTCGCGGGTGCGGGCACGGTCGGCGAAAATCTCAAGGATCAGGCCAGTCCGGTCGAGCAGTTTGACGCCCCATTCCTTTTCCAGATTGCGTTGCTGCACGGGGGAAACAGGCCCGTCGACCAGCACGAGGGCGATGTCTTCGGCCTTGAAGCGGGCCTTGAGATCATCGACCTTGCCAGAGCCAAACAGCATGCCGGGATGCAGGCGCGGCAGGCGGATCACCTCGCCCCCCACGACATCCAGTTCCGGCAGGGCATTGGCGAGGCTGATCGCCTCGGCCAGCCCATGTTCGGGCAGACGGCGCGATTTGGCAGAGCGGATGTCGGGATGCAGGACAAAGGCCCGCGTGGCGCGGGCCGCAGTAGAGCGGTCACGTTCAACCCGCTCGGTCAAGAGCGGGAGATCGTCATCCTCGTCTTCGGGGCGGTCTGAAATCAGTCTTCGCCTTCATAGAGGTTGATCGGCGCGCCGGGCATGATGGTGGAAATCGCATGCTTGTAGACAAGCTGCGACTGCCCATCGCGGCGCAGAAGAACGCAAAAATTGTCAAACCAAGTGATTACACCCTGAAGCTTGACCCCGTTGATCAGGAAAATCGTCACCGGAACCTTGGCTTTTCGGACGTGATTGAGAAAGGCGTCCTGCAAATTCTGTTTATCGCCGGCCATTTTTGTCTTTGCCTTTGTTATTGGTCTTGTCGCGCAGGTTGGACACCCGTTCCCTCAGCCCGGGCTGCCGTCCAACGGAACAAAGTATGTAATGCCTTGCAGACAGTTTCCAGCCCAAAAACAGAGTTTTAGATGCCTGTTACAGGGCTGCCTCTCAGTTGCGCCAGCTGTCGGGGGCAAGCAGAACAAGAATCGCCAGAAGCTCTAGCCGCCCGATGACCATGGCGACGCCCAGAATGGCCTTGGCGGCGGCGGGAAGAAGGGCAAGGGCGATGGGATCGGTGGCAGCGACACTGGTGAGCGGCCCGGTGGTGGTCAGCGCGCCAAGGGTGAGGATCAGGGCGGTTTCAAACTCGATCCCGGCAAGGGCGAGGGCTGCCACAAGGATCGCGATGGACAGCGCGAAGAGCATGAAAAAGATCCAGGCGAGATAGGCCCCTTCACGCCGCAGGCGGCGGGCGGATTGGCCTGAGCCGCCGACGGAATTCGGGTGAATCAGGCGTTCCAATTCACGTTCGCCATGGCGGAACAGGGCATAGACGCGCAAAAGTTTCACCCCACCCGCCGTGGTGGCGATGCCGCCGCCAAAGATGGCAAGGCCTGCGAGCACAAGGCCCGGCGTTTCCAGCCCCGACCAGTTGCGCGCGGTGACCCAATCGGCCGAGGTGAAGCCCGTGGTGGTGAGGAAGGAGAGCGTGGTAAACAGCGCCCCCCAGAGTGCGCGCAGGCCGGAGAGGACGTCGCCCCCGACCATATCCGCGCCTTCGGTCGCGGCAAGCCAGTGCCGCAGAAACAGGAGCAGCGGGATGACCGCCAGCAGGAAAAGCGACATGCGCAATTCGGCGTCACCGGTGATGCGGGTGTCGGGGTCATATGAGAAAGAGCCCGGCCAGAGCCTGCGCGTAACGGCGAGGAAGAGTGCGGCGAAGATCGCCACTTCGGCCAGGAAGGTGGAGCCTTCCACCGGCAGCCCGCCCGTCGGGCTTATCCCCGAGGTGGAGATGGTCGACATGGCATGGATGAGCGCCGGAAGGTTCGGCTGCCCGGCCATCAGCAGCGCCACCCAGAGCGCGATGGTAACCCCGGCATAGACCGGCAGGATCGCCGCGGCCTGTTTGGCCACACGGCGGGCAGGATCGGCGGTTGCGGTGATCTGTGACAGGCCTTCGGCCCCGCGCCCGGGAACGCGGCCCGACATCACCTCGATCCCGCCCAGTGTCATGGGGGCGAGGATGGCCACAGCAGCGACAAGGATGAAGAAGCCCCCCATCCAGCCCACCTGCGCGCGCCAGAGATGGATGGAAAGCGGCAGGCGGTCGGGGGCATAGAGCGTGGCCCCGGTGGTGGTGAAGGAGGAGATCATCTCAAGCCAGGCGTTGGACCAGCTTGTATCGGGCAGCGCCTGCACGAAGGGAAGCGCCATCATCACCGGCAGCACGCCATAAGCGGCAACAAGTGCCGTCAGGTTGGCGCGGGCGGGGTTGCGCGCGCGTTGGTTGACGGTGGCAATGCCGATCATCCCGGTCAGGATCAGCAGGATGACGCCTGAATAGAAGAAGGCGCGTGCGGTATCGTGGTCGCGCAGGATCACCGCATGGGCGGCAGGCAGCCACATCGACAGCGCCGTGATCCCCATGAGCAGGACCAGAAGCGGCAGTTCCGACAGGCGGCGCCACATGATCAGAAGAAGTCGATGGAGACTTGCAGCAGGCGTTCCACCTCGCGCACGTCCTTGGCCATGGTGAAAAGGGCAATCACGTCGCCAGCTTCGATCCGGGTATCGCCGGTGGGTTTAAGCACTTTGTCCCCCTTCATCAGGCCGCCCACGAGGACGCCTTCGGGAAATTCGATATCGCGAATCTGCCGCCCGGCGAGGGGCGAGGTGGACAGGACCTGCGCTTCGATCATTTCGGCCTCGGCGTCGCCAAGGGAGTAGATCGCGCGCACCTTGCCGTGGCGGATGTGGCGCAGGATGGACGAGACGGTGGTGGCGCGCGGGTTGATATATGCGTCGATGTCCAAGGGGCCCATCAGGGGGGCGAGCGTTGGATCGTTGACCAAGGCAATGGACATGGGACAGCCCGCCTGTTTGGCGCGGACCGAGACGAGGAGGTTGGTCTTGTCATCATCCGTGACGGCCAGCACGGCATCGGCGCGATCAATCGAAGCTTCCAGCAGGATGTCCATATCCATGCCGTCGCCGTTCAAGACGATGGTGCGTTCCAGGCTGTCGGCGGCGCGTTCGGCACAGGCGCGGTTCTTTTCGATGATCTTGCAGCGGACCCGGTCGGTCCGCCGTTCCAAGGCACGGGCCACGCCAAGGCCAACATTGCCGCCACCGATGATGACGATGCGTTCCTGTTTCTTGGTCTGCTTGCCAAAGATTTCCAGCGTGCGGTTGACGTCTTCGGAATGGGTGAAGACGTAGATCTGATCGTCAGGGAACAGCTGGTCCCCCGGATCGGGAGCAAAGAGCCGCCCTTCGCGGCGCACGCCAACAACGATGGCGCGCAGGGTGGAAAACAGATCGCTAAGCTGGCGCAGGGGCGTGTTAACGACGGGGCAATCCTCATCAAGCTGGATGCCCAGAAGCTGCGCCCGGCCCAGCATGAAACTTTCGGTGTCAAAGGTGGCAGGTGCGGCCAGGCGTTGCAGCGCGGCCTCGGCCACCTCACGTTCCGGGCTGATCACCACATCGATGGGCAGGTGATCGCGGCGGTAGAGATCGGAATAGATCGCGTCCAGATAGGATTGCGCGCGCAGGCGGGCGATTTTGCGCGGGACGGAAAAGATGGCATGGGCCACTTCGCAGGCGACCATGTTCACCTCATCGGAATGGGTGGCGGCGATGATCATGTCGGCATCGCGGGCCCCTGCCCGTTCCAGCACATCCGGGTAGGAGGCAAAGCCCACAACCCCCTGCACATCCAGCGTATCGGTGGCACGGCGGACAAGATCGGCGTTCACATCGACCAGCGTCACGTCGTTCTTTTCGCCGGACAGTTGGCGGGCGATCTGCCAACCCACCTGCCCTGCCCCGCAGATGATCACCTTCATGCCTGCCTCCGGTTCATCGCGCCCCCTGAGTGGCAGATGGGGGGGCGGTGGTCAATGGTGGGGCGGCGGTAAGGGATCACACCTCTTCGCCCTCGTCCTCATCCATGTCCTCATCCAGCCGGGCCATGCGGCCGCCGCTTTTGGAGGTGGTGACGACGCCCAAGGATTTCAGTTTGCGGTGGAGCGCCGAGCGTTCCATGCCGACAAAGCTGGCGGTGCGGCTGATATTGCCGCCGAAGCGGTTGATCTGGGTGAGGAGGTATTCGCGTTCGAACACCTCGCGTGCTTCGCGCAAGGGCAGCGTGGCCATGGCACCGCCAAGGACAAGGCGGCCGGTTTCGCCTTCGGGCGCGTCCTGCCCCGGCAATTCGCGGGCGTCGATGGGGCCGGAGCCATCGCCGAGGATAAGGACGCGTTCAATCACGTTGCGCAATTGGCGTACGTTGCCGGGCCAAGGCATTGTTTGCAGCATCGCCTCAGCCTCGGTCGACAGGGTGCGGAGCGGCAGGCCCTGGCTGCGGTGGAACATGTCGATGAAATGGCGGGTCAGCTCGGGGATATCTTCGCGCCGGTCTTCCAGGCTGGGAACCGGGATCGGCACAACATTGAGCCGGTCATAAAGTTCCTGCCGGAAGCGGCCGGAGGCGATTTCGTTGCGCAGGTCGCGGGTGGTGGACGAGATCACGCGCAGATCGACGCGGACCTTGTCGGTGCCGCCGGCACGGGTGAATTGCTGTTCCACCAACACGCGTAGGATTTTTGACTGCGTGCCCAGCGGCATATCGGCCACCTCGTCGAAATAGACGACGCCGCCGTGGGCCTGTTCCAGAAGGCCCTTTTCCACCCCGCGTTCGCTGGTTTCGCGGCCGAACAGAACCTCTTCCATCCGTTCCGGTTCGATCGTCGCAGAGGAAACCGACACGAAGGGCGCGCTGGCGCGGTTGGAATTGGAATGGATGAAGCGGGCGGCCATTTCCTTGCCCGATCCGGCGGGGCCGGTGAGCATGACGCGGCCATTGGATTTGGTGACCTTTTCAAGCTGCGATTTCAGGGCTTTGAAGGCCGGGCTGTTGCCCAGCATTTCGGATGAGGTCACATCCTTGCGGCGCAGTTCCGAGTTTTCGCGGCGCAGGCGCGAGGTTTCCATCGCGCGGGAGACAACGACCATCAACTGGTCGATGTTGAAAGGCTTTTCGATGAAGTCATAGGCGCCTTGCTTGATCGCGGCGACCGCGATTTCGATGTTGCCGTGACCAGAGATGATGACAACCGGGACATCGGGGTTGTCACGCTTGACCGTTTTCAGAATGTCGATCCCGTCCATCCGGCTGTCTTTCAGCCAGATATCAAGGATCATCAGCGCAGGAGGTTCGGCGTTAATCTCGGTCATGCAATCGTCGGAGTTCCCGGCGAGGCGAACGAGGAAACCTTCGTCCTTGAGAATATCCCCGATCAATTCGCGGATGTCTTTTTCGTCGTCTACAATAAGAATGCTGCTCATCTTCATACCCCCTGGGCGGCGAGTGCTGCGGGTTTGCGGCTGCGGCTTCGCGGGGCGCGCGGCAGCCTGATCTCTGCCATGGCCCCGTGGTGGCTGTTGCCTTGGAAAACAGGTGCATCGAGAAGGGCGAGCGTGCCGCCATGTTCCTCGATGATCTTCTTGACGATGGGCAGGCCAAGGCCGGTGCCCTTTTCGCGGGTGGTGACGTAGGGTTCAAAAAGCCGCGCGCGGTCCGGCGGCAGGCCGGTGCCATTGTCCATGATGCGGATGATGGCCATCTCGGGTTCGCTGGTCAGGCTGACGCGAATTTCGGGCCGATGGCCGGCGGGCGCGCCTTTTTCTTGCAGGGTTTCGATGGCCTCACCCGCGTTTTTGATGAGGTTGGTCAGGGCCTGGCTGATCATAGTGGAATCGAGGTCCAGCATCAGGGGCGCATCGGGCAGATCACGAACAAAGGTGACGCCGGGCTGACCGCTTTCCTGCAACAAGATTGCATCGCGCAAGAGCGCCGTCAGGTCGTTCTCGCGCCGGTCGGGTTCGGGCATGCGGGCGAATTTGGAAAATTCGTCCACGATGCGGCGCAGATCGTTGGTCTGGCGAACGATGACATCGGTGTATTGGTCAAGATCTTCGGGTTCGTTCACCTGCGGGCGGAATTTGCGCTTGATGCGTTCGGCAGAGAGCGCGATGGGGGTGAGCGGGTTCTTGATCTCATGCGCGATGCGGCGGGCGACATCGCCCCACGCGGCCATGCGCTGGGCGGAGACGAGATCGGTCACATCATCGAAGGCCACGACGTAGCCTTCCAGACCGCCCGCATCATTGCTGCGTTCGGACATGCGCACAAGCAGGCTTTCCAGCTTGCCCCGGCGGGTTAGGCGAACCTCTTCCTGTGCGGCAGACAGGCCGCTTTCCAACAGCCGTTCAAAGAGCGGGCCGAATTCCGGAACGGCGACGGCCAGTTCGACATCGGCGGACAGGCCCACGCCCATGTCGAGCAGGCGTTCGGCGGCGCGGTTGGCAAAGTCGATCTTTCCATCGGAATCGAGGCCGATGACGCCCGCGGTGACGTTAGAGAGGACCGAGTCGAACAGGCGGCGGCGGCGTTCGGTCTGGCTATGGCTTTCGACCAGCGCGTCGCGCTGACCTTTCAGCTGGCGCGTCATGCGGTTGAAGGACCGGCCGAGCGAGGCGATTTCGTCATCGCCCTCTTCTTCGCGCACCTGCACGTCGAGATTGCCTTGGCCGACGCTTTCGGCCGCTTCGGCCAGACGGCCCACGGGGCGCGACAGGCGTTCGGCGAACCACAAACCGATCCAGACAGCGGCGAGGATGAGGATGAGGGCGAAGCCCAGATAGAGCAGGCCAAACTCGAACAGCAAGCGCCCGCGTTCGGATTCAAGCTGGTGATAAAGTGCCACGGTTTCGCGTGTGCCATCCAGAAGCGACAGGATAGAGCCGTCGACCGTGCGGGAGATATAGAGATAGCGGTCTGCAAAGGCATCCAGATGCACGAGGGCGCGGAATTCGTTGTTGCCCCAATCCTGAATCAGCACGGTTTCCCCTGCACGGGCGCGCTGAATTTCCTCGGTCGTGGGCTGTTCGAAATCGAACAGATAGCTGCGTTCGCCGCGCGTCATCAACTCGCCGGCGCCGTTGATGAGATAGGCCTCTTTCAGCCCACGCTGGATCGTGGCCTGTGCCTGCGTCAGCACCGGGCGCATCTGGTTGTCTTCGAGGAAGAACATCGACTGTTTGAACAGGTTCAGATCGCGGGCCAGCGCCTCGGCGTCTTCGATCAGGTCTTGGCGGTGTTCCTGTTCATAAGCCTCGGCCGCGGAAAGCGAAGAACCGACAACAGAGCGGACACGTTCGGAGAACCAGCCTTCGAGGCCGAAATTCACCGTGACCACGGCAAAGACAGCGACGAGGATGGTGGGGACAAGCGCCACACCCGCAAAAACGAATGTCAGCCGCAAGTGGAGGCGGGACCCAGCGGATTTACTGCGCCGATCGGCAATCATGCGCACGACCCGCGCCATGACGAGGGTTGCGACGACGAGGATATAGACAAGGTCGGCCAGCAGGATCAGCCGCAAGGCGGGCGAATTGCCACCCTGATTGAGTGGGCCAAGCGCAAGGAAAGTGGCAACCGCCAGCAGCGGGCCAAGAAACACCAGACCGAAGGTCATGGCGTTCTGGAACTGGCGCTGCCTGCGCAGGCGCGAAAGCCGCGCCCAGGTGTTGCTGCCAACGCTGCGATGCACGCCGACCGATCCCTTCATCACGAGGGACCGATTCCCCCGCCGCCCATATGTTGTGGCCCAAAATGCCTTGCGGCAGGGGGGACACGCTTGATGTTGCGGTTTTACATCAGCTTGCGGCGGCGAGTCACGCGGATATCGAGATCAGTGATCTTCTTGCGCAAAGTATTGCGATTGATGCCGAGAAGATCGGCGCATTTGGCCTGATTTCCGGCTGTGGCATCCAGCGCGATTTCGATGAGCGGTGTTTCGACCTCGCGCAATATCCGCTGATAGACGCCTGCGGGGGGCAGTTGGCCGCCATGCAGATCGAAGTAGCGCTTCAGATGGCGCGCGACCGAGGCGGAGAGTTTTTCGCCTTCCCCCCCACCTTTCAGCGGTTCCATCGTGGGCTGGCTGCCCAGCACGGTTTCAACTTCGGCCTTGGTGATTTCAGCCTCGGACGAGGTGACCATCAGGCGGCGCAGGGTATTTTCCAATTGCCGCACATTGCCGGGCCAAGAATAGGCCCGGACGAGTTCGCGCGCATCGTTGGACAGGCGGCGCAAGGCGCTGGAATCGCGTTCACCGCGCGCAAGGAAGTGTTCGGCCAGAAGCGGGATGTCATCCACCCGTTCGCGCAGGGCAGGAACGTGAAGGGTGACGCCGGACAGGCGATAGAACAGGTCCTGCCGGAACTGCCCCCCCTCCATCCGGGCGGACAGGTCGGTTTGCGAGGTGGCCATGATGCGGGGCGCGTTGTCGCCCGCCAGATCCAGCATCCGCACAATGCGAGCCTGCATGTCATCGTCGTAATCGGCGACCTCATCGAAGACGAGGCTACCGCCACGGGCGCGCGCCATCAGGGCCGAGGGGCCATCCATGCCGGCAAGATCGGCAGCCTGCGCCACGACAAAGGGTTGGGAACGGCGGTCCGAGAAATCATGGATCGCCTTGGCGATGAGGCTTTTGCCGGTGCCCGATTCGCCGGTGATCAGCACGGCGAGATCGGTGTTCATCACCCGGGCCACAAGCCGGTAAAGCGCCTGCATGGCGGTGGTACGACCAACCAGCGGCAGATCATCGCCTGCCTCGCGCGGGGTTACGACGCGGGCCGGGGCACGGCGTTTCTGTTCCAACGCGCGGGCGGACCGCTTCATCAGATCGGGCAGGTCAAAGGGTTTGGGCAGGTAATCGAATGCCTCGGCCTCAGCGGCCTGAATGGCGGTCATGATGGTGTTCTGGGCGGAAATCACGATGACCGGAAGGCCGGGGCGCATCTTGGAGATGCGGGGCAGCGCATCCAGCCCGTTGCCATCGGGCATGATGACATCAGAGATCACCAGATCGCCCTTCCCTTCTTCGACCCAGCGCATCAGCGTCATCAGGCTGGAGGTTGCGTGAACCTTGCACCCCGCCCGCGTCAGTGCCTGCGTCAGAACGGTGCGGATCGTGCGATCGTCGTCGGCAACGAGGACGGTGCCATCCATCAGGCTTTCTCCTTCTTGTCCTTAGGCACCATGGGGAGAGAGACCCGAAACACGGTGCGTCCTGGCACCGAATCCACGGAAATCCATCCTTCATGGTCGGAAATGATCTTGGAAACGAGGGCGAGCCCCAGCCCGGTGCCGTTTTCACGGCCCGAAACGAAGGGTTCAAAAATATCGGCGGCAATCTCGGGCGGGATGCCGGGGCCGTCATCGATGATTTCAATTTGCAGAGGCAGCGCCGCCGGGCGCCCATCCTTGCCACGCAGGCGCAGCGACAGGTCATAGAAGGTGTGCAGGCGGATCGTCCGCCCCTCGCCCGACCGTTGGCAAGCCTCGGCTGCGTTCTTGATCAGGTTGAGAAAGACCTGAAGCAGTTGGTCCGGATCGGCATAGGTGGGGGGGAGCGAGGGATCGTAATCTTCGGTGATCTGCATATGGGCGGCGAAGCCGACCATGGCGGATTTGCGGGCGCGATCCAGCGCGTCATGGATGTTCACAGGGCGGCGTTCGGGTGGGCGGAGATTGCCGAACTGTTCCACCTGTTCCAGCAGTTTGACGATGCGGCGGGTTTCTTCGACGATCAGATCGGCAAGTTCGCGATCTTCGGGCGGCAGGTTCATCCCGATAAGCTGCGCCGCGCCGGAAATCCCGGCGAGCGGGTTCTTGATTTCATGCGCCAGCATCTCGGCCATGCCGATGGCGGATTTGGCGGCGGATTTTACCTGCATGGCGCGACCGAGCCGGTCGGCGATGTCGCGCGGCGAGATGATCAACAGGATCACCTCGGGGTTGTCGTGCATCGGTGCGACCTGGATGTTGCACTGCACGGGCGCGCGTTCGCCGGTGGTGACGTCCACATCATTGATGAAGAGCGGCGATTGGTTCAGGCGGGCACGGACCAGCGCCTCATCCATGGGGGCGTCGATGGCGAGCCGGTCAAAGGCGGGTTGGCCCATGAGGCTGCGCGATGAGGCGTTGAGGAAGGTTTCGCCCGCGGGGTTCACCTCGGCGATGCGGTTGTCGGGGCCGATCAACAGTGCCGGCAGCGGCAGCGAGGCCCAAACGACACCGGGAACCGGGTATGGCGTGCGGTAGGGCGTCATGCGGCCACCTGCCCCGTGTCGGAAAAGACCGACCGGATGAGCCGCAGAACGATGGCGGGATCATCGGCGGTCAGAATGGCGTTGCGGGCCCCTGCCCCGGCCCCGGCCGTATCGAGATACCAGCCGAGGTGCTTGCGCGCACAGCGCAGGCCAAGGGAGGGACCGTAGAAGGAAAGCATGTCTTCGTAATGCCCGGCGACCATGTCAGCCAAGGACGCGCCCTGCGGGATGACGGGTGCAGGCGTGGCGTAAAGGGCATGGGCGATTTGGGCCAGGCGCCAGGGCGCACCCTGCGCGCCGCGCCCGATCATGACGCCATCCGCCCCGGACAGGCGCAGCGCCTGTGTTGCGGTGGCCGCATCGGTGATGTCGCCATTGGCGATGACGGGAATGGAGACGGCCTGCTTGACCCGCGCGATGGCCGCCCAATCGGCGGCCCCCTTGTAGAACTGGCAGCGGGTGCGGCCATGAATGGTGATCATCTGCACCCCCGCCCCTTCGGCGCGCTTGGCGAGGTCGGGCGCGTTGAGAAGCGCGTCATCCCAGCCGAGGCGGGTTTTCAGGGTGACGGGAACAGAAACGGCCTGCACAACCGAGTCTATGAGTTCCAGCGCAAGGTCGAGGTCGCGCAGCAGGGCCGAGCCGCAGAGGCCCGTGGTGACCCGTTTGGAAGGACAGCCCATGTTGATGTCAATGATCCGGGCGCCGTTCGATTCCATCAATCGGGCAGCTTCGGCCATCCAGTAGGGATCACGACCGGCGAGTTGCACGGAAGTGGCCTGATCGCCCAGCCCCAGTTCGGCGCGGGCCCGCGCTTCGGGCTGGGCTTGAACGACCTCTTGGCTTGCCACCATTTCGGACACGACAAGGCCAGCCCCGAACCGCGCCACAAGACGGCGGAAGGGAAGATCGGTAATCCCCGCCAAAGGTGCGAGGAGAACGGGAGGATGGATCGTCTGTGATCCGAGGCAGAGGGCCAATTGCCTGTTCCTTGTGCAGATAGGATCGTGTTTGCGGCTGTACCGATGCAAAGCCAAGGGTGGATGACGTGAGTATGTCTTAAAAACTGGCGTTGCACATTTTTTAGGCATGTTTGCCCAGAGCAGCGCCAGATTGTCAGGCGCGGCGGTGTGGCCTAGGAAGGGTGAAAGGGCAAGGGAGTCGCGCCGGAATGACCACGGCCGCCGTCATCGTCGCCGCAGGACGCGGAAGCCGCGCCGGAGGCGAGGTACCAAAGCAATGGCAGATGCTGGCCGGGGCGCCGGTTCTGGCCCATACACTTGCGGCTTTTCGGGGCCATGTGGACCGGCTGGTGCTGGTGATCCATCCGGATGATCGTGACCGCGCGGCCGCCGTGGCGGGCGATGCATTGCTGGTGCCGGGAGGCGCGACGCGGGATGCATCGGTCCGCGCGGCGCTTGAGGCGCTGGAGGGAACCGGGGTTGTGCGCGTGCTGATCCATGACGGGGCGCGGCCTTTGGTCGAGGCGGGCGTGATCGGACGCGTGCTGGCCGCGCTGGAGGATTATCCGGGCGCTGCACCGGCCCTGACTGTGACAGATGCGTTGTGGCGCGGCAGGGACGGTCTGGTCGACGGGACGCAGGACCGGGCCGGGTTATGGCGGGCGCAGACGCCGCAGGGGTTCCGGTTTAACGCGATCCTGGCCGCGCATCGTGCGCATCCGGGCCAAGCGGCAGATGATGTCGAGGTGGCGCGGGCGGCCGGGCTTGACGTGGCTATCGTCGAGGGCAATGAGGCCAATCTGAAACTGACCTTTCCCGGCGATTTCGCGCGGGCTGAGGCGATCCTGAAGGGACGCAGCATGGATGTGCGGCTGGGCAATGGATATGACGTGCATGCCTTTACGGCGGGCGATCACGTCTGGCTGTGCGGGGTGAAAGTGGCGCATGACAAGGCGCTTTTGGGCCATTCCGATGCCGATGTGGGGATGCATGCCCTGACCGATGCGATCTATGGCGCGCTGGCCGAGGGCGATATCGGCCGCCATTTCCCGCCCAGCGATCCGCAGTGGAAAGGGGCCGAAAGCCATATCTTCCTGCGCCATGCGGCGGAACTGATGCGCGCGCGCGGCTATGCGCTGGGCAATTGTGATGTGACGCTGGTTTGTGAGCGGCCCAAGATCGGGCCGCATGCGGCGGCAATGCAGGCGGCGCTGGCCGCGATCATGGGGGTGGAGGTGGACCGCGTCAGCGTGAAGGCCACCACGTCCGAGCGTTTGGGGTTCACGGGCCGCGAGGAAGGCATCGCCGCCTTGGCGACGGCCTGTCTGGTGCGGGCATGATGCGGGCTGTGGCGACTGTCTTTGGAGTTGGGCTGCTGCGCCCGGCGCCGGGGACGTGGGGATCATTGGTCGCGGTGGGTGTGGGGGTGGTGATTGACCGCTTTCTTGGCTTTCCGGGCTTGGCCGTGGCCACGTTGGCGGCGGCGGCGGTGGGATTCTGGGCCTGCGCGGCGGTCTGCGGGCCGGGAGAGGACCCATCAGAGGTGGTAATCGACGAAGTGGCAGGGCAGTGGATCGCGCTGCTGTTTCCGTCATTCGCCTTTTGGATGCGGGATTTTGACGGCTGGATGCCCTATCCCGGTTGGTTGGCGGCCTTCCTGCTGTTCCGACTGTTCGACATCTGGAAGCCCGGACCGGTGGGTTGGGCCGACCGGCGCGGGGATGCGGCGGGGGTGATGTGGGATGACATCATCGCTGGGGTGTTTGCCGGAATTGGCGTAGTGATTGCAGCGGGTGTGGCGCATGGGCTGTTGATGGGATGAGGCGATGGCGCGCAAGGCGGTGAGAGACGCGGTGGCAGAGACGGTATCGGTGCCTGCGCTGTTGCAGGCGGCGCGCTATTGGGGCGTGAAGATCGCTACCGCCGAAAGCTGCACCGGAGGGCTGATCGCCGGCGCGCTGACTGATGTGGCGGGATCGTCGGATGTGTTCGAGCGGGGTTTTGTGACCTATTCCAATGCCGCCAAGCGCGAGATGCTTGGGGTTCGGGCAGAAACGCTTGATGCCTTTGGTGCCGTGTCCGAACAGGTCGCGCGCGAAATGGCCGAAGGCGCGCTGACCCATTCGGCGGCGGAGATGGCGGTATCTGTCACCGGAATTGCCGGACCGGGTGGATCGGAGTTCAAGCCGGAAGGGCGGGTCTGTTTCGGGCTGGCCCTGCGCGGGCGCGAGACGGTGGTGGAAACGGTAGAGTTCGGCGCGCTGGGCCGGGCGGGCGTGCGGCAAGCTACAGTGGAACATGCGCTGGGGATGATGGCGCGGGCGCTTGTCTAAGGGCGGTGCCTGTGGCCAGCCCCGGGGCTTTGCCCCGGACCCCAGGGTATTTCAGCCAAGATGAAGCCGGTGGTTCAGGGATGGTCTGCGAAAAAGCGCAGCACCTCGGTCGTGGCGCTGATGTCCTGCGTGGCTCCCTGACGCGCGGCGCGGCGGCTTCCCGGCCAGGCATGACCGCCGCCTTCGATCGTCTGGATGCGCACCTGCACCCTGCCCCGCCCGTCGGCATAATTGCGTTCGACCACACGCATTCCATCCGCGGCGGGGTCGATGACGTGTTCGGTGCGGGCGAGCATGGGGAATGGGGCAAGGAAAGCCGCCTCGACCGAGGCGACAGAGGCGAAATTGGTGCGGGTGAGGCTGCTGTCGCCCTGCCCGCCTGCATAGGGAACCATGGCATCGGCAGTGCCGTGGATGTGCAGCAAGGGAACCGGCCCTTTCACGCGGATGCGGCCGGTGTCCATCGTGCCGGCGACGCCAGCGACCGCGCGGACACGACCGGGGTGACGGGCGGCGTAGGTTTCCGCCATGATCGCCCCATTCGACATGCCGGTGAGGTACAGCCGTTCGGGATTGAGGCAGAAACGGCGGGTAGCGTCTGCGATGACGGCATCAAGGAAGGCCATATCATCCACCCGATTCCGCTGGGCTGATCCGCAACAATAGCCGCCATTCCAGGTGGCGGCGCGACCGGTGCCCTCGGGATAGATCACCGCGTAACCCTGCCGGTTTGCGGGGCGCGAGAGGCCGGAAGAGCGGGCGAATTGATCTGCACTTCCGCCGCCGCCATGTAGCCCGATGATGACGGGCGCTCCCTGAGCGTTGGCGGGAAGGTCGATGCGATAGCTGCGGTCGCCAAGACGGACGGTTTCGGCCGCGGCGGGGGCAGTGGCGAGGGCAAGCAGCAGGACAAAAAAACGAAGCATCGGCATCCCCTGATCAGGTGTGATGCAGTGTGATACGCGTCTGATCGCAGGTTCCGTCGCGGATTTTGGGCGGATCAGACCTTTGGGCCGTGCAATTCTGCCGCGCGGCGTTCGAAGGCGCGCACGACGCGCTGCATCGCGTCATTGAACACCACGCCGATGATGCCTTGCAGGATGGCGTTGCGAAATTCGAAATCGACGAAAAAATCCACCTCGCAGCCGCCTTCGACATCGCGGAAGGACCAGGTGGA
Organism: Fuscovulum sp.; assembly: GCA_035192965.1. Classification (NCBI taxonomy): domain Bacteria; kingdom Pseudomonadati; phylum Pseudomonadota; class Alphaproteobacteria; order Rhodobacterales; family Paracoccaceae; genus Fuscovulum; species Fuscovulum sp. Next base: position 2,593,281 of record CP136571.1, read on the forward strand.
TTTCATGTGCTTGAAGGGGCCGTCCAGATACTCCGTATCGATCTTGCGGGCGTCCGGCCACAGGGTGACGCGGCTGCCAAAGCGTTCGCGGAACACCTTGAAGCTGATCACCAGATCGGCCTCCATCACTTCGCCCCCCGGGATGGGACGACGCGAGCGGATGCGGGCGGCAGAGTTCCAGGGCAGAAACTTCGGGTAAGACCCGACATCGGCCACCAGATCATACATCTGCTGGGCGGTGTAAGGCAGGCGCTTTATTTCGTGATGGGTGGGCATTCGGGCGCCTGACTTCGCGTGACTTGGCACCGTGTAATGGTTAGACCGGGGCGGGAAATCAAGGGGTGTGGGATGACTGAGCGGCCATATGTCATAGACCAGATGATCAGCGCCAAGGCGATTGCCGCGCGGGTGGAGGCGTTGGCGGCCGAGATCACGGCGCATTACGCAGGCACGGATAAGCTGGTGGTGGTGGGCCTGCTGCGCGGGTCTTTCGTGTTCATCGCCGATCTGGTGCGCGAGATTGACCTGCCCGTGGAGGTGGATTTCCTTGAGGCCTCTTCCTATGGCGATGCGATGCATTCGAGCCGCGAGGTGCGCATCCTGAAGGATCTGCGCGGCGAGATTGCGGGGCGGGATGTGCTGGTGGTGGAGGATATCGTCGATACGGGCTTTACCCTGCATCATGTGAAGAACCTGCTGCTGAGCCGGGAACCCAAGCGGCTTGAGGTTTGTGCGCTACTGGACAAGCCGTCTCGGCGCGAGGTGGAGATCAAGGCCACCTGGACGGGATTCGAAATCCCCGATGAATTTGTGGTGGGCTACGGCATTGATTTCGCTCAGCGCAACCGCAACCTTCCTTATATCGGCAAGGTGCGGTTTACGGGGTGAGCGGATGAATCCGATGTGGTTGGTGCGGATGGCACGATGGGCGCGCAATCCGCCCTCGCCCGAACGGGTGAAGCTGGTCTTTGCCGTGATCGCGCTGTGTTTGCTGATTTTTGGGTATGAATGGCTGTTCGGCTGGCCTGAATGGCTGGTGCCGCAGAAGATTCGGCCCTGAGCAGATTGAACGCCGTTTCGCCTGTTCGCGACTTCGTCACTGGCGGGCATGGTGCGGGCTGGGCTAGGCTTTGCCCATTCATCCGCCACATGAGGCCATTTTCATGCGCATTCTGCCCACCCTTGCCATTCTTGCCCTTGGCGGCGCGACCTTCGCCTGGTGGCTGACCGGGCCTTCGCCCCTGCCCTCGGCCACGTTTGACGGGATTACGGGTGATCCGGTACGGGGGGAGTTGGTGTTCACCGCTGCCGGGTGCGCATCGTGCCATATGGCGCCGGGCGCAGAGGGTGAGGCGGAATTGGTGCTGGCGGGCGGGCAGAGCTTTCCGTCGGATTTCGGGACGTTCAAGGCCCCCAACATCTCGCCCTCGGATCAGGGGATCGGCGGGTGGACGGTGGCGGAACTGGGCAATGCGCTGATGCGGGGCGTGTCGCCTGACGGGGCGCATTACTACCCTGCCCTTCCCTATTCGTCTTATGCCAAGATGCAGCCGCAGGATGTGGCCGATATTCACGCCTATATGCAGGGATTGCCGCCTTCGGACGTGGCAAGCCAGCCGCATGACCTTGGCTTTCCGTTCAACATTCGCCGTAGCGTCGGTGTGTGGAAGCTGTTGTTCCTGAACGAAGATTGGGTGCTGAACGGCGACTTGACGCCGGGACAGACCCGTGGGCGCGAGATCGTGGAGGCCTTGGCGCATTGTGCCGAATGCCACACCCCGCGCAACGCGCTGGGCGGGATGGACACCGCACGCTGGATGGCGGGGGCACCCAATCCTTCGGGCGAGGGGAACATTCCGAACATCACACCCGGAAAACTGACATGGTCGGAAGGTGAGATTGTGAGCTACCTGACCAGCGGTTTCACCCCAGAATATGACAGTGTCGGCGGGCATATGGTGCATGTGGTGGAGAACATGGCCAAGCTGCCCGAAAGCGACCGGCAGGCCGTGGCGGCCTATCTGAAGGCGGTTCCAGCGGTGGAATGACAGGATTTCGCGGACGCTTCCTGCTCATCTGCTTGTGATTGCAGGGAATCCCCATCCATGGTAGCTGTTAAAAAAAACAGAGCAGCATGGTGTATCCAATGAACAGGCAAATGGGCGGCGCGCTGGCGCTGCTTCTACTGGCGTCGCCGCTTCCGGCCCTGTCACAGGGGATGGAGGCGCTGAGCTTTTCCGGCGATCTGGAATTCGAACATACGCGGCGCAATGGCGCGTCGGGCACGATGGCGGGGGGGGAGTTTTTCCTGCGCTATGAAGGGCCGATCGGGTTTGAGCTGGGCGCGGATATCGACCAAAATCTGGATAATGGGGATGACAATACCGTTCCCTTTCTGGCCGTGACCTTCGGGTTCGGCCCCGGTGAGGTGGCGCTGGGTGCGCCGCAGCCGGTGGCGGATCAGTTGATCGACATTCCCGATTTCGCGGGCATCCGCGAGTTGCAGTTGGGCATCGATCAGCGCACGACGTCGGTTGTGACGGGCTTTGCCAAATCGCTGGGCGAACAGATTTATGGCGCAAGGCTGACGGCTGAGACCGGGTCGCTGCGCTATGGCGCGTCGATCCATGGGGTGACACATCAAAGCGGCGCGTTCTGGCAGGTGGCCGGGGAATACGAGGCGCAGTCAGGCACCCAGATCGAGGGTGTGGTCGAGGGCGAGGATGGCAACCTGGGCGTGACCGTTGGGGCCAATCACCAGGCTGGCCAGTTCGACATGGGGGTCTACCTGACCAGCCAGCGGATCATCGGCGATTCTGAATCGGCGCTGGCCTATGTGGGCTATGCGGTGACCCCGTCGCTGACAGTGCGCGGGCATTTGCGGGCCGAGGATGGTACGGTCAACGGCAACACGCTGGGGGTCGAGGCGGAGTATGGCTTTTCCAATGGGGCCTATGCACAGTTTGGCGCAGCGGATGGCAATACCACGAGCATGGTTCTGGACGCCTCGATCGGCTTCAAGTTCTGAGTGAGGTATGCCAAGCAAGGCCCTGATTTTGAACGGTTATGAGTGACAGGTCACAGATGATCCTGATCGGACAGTATGACAGCCCCTTTGTCCGCCGGGTGGGCATAGCACTGTCTATCTATGATTTTGCTTTCGAGCACCGGCCTTGGTCGGTGTTCGGTGATGCAGAGCGCGTCCGCGCGGTAAACCCGTTGATGCGGGTGCCTGTGCTTGTGCTGGATGACGGGCTGTCGCTGACGGACAGTCACATGATCCTTGATTATCTGGATGGGCAGGTGGACCAGCCTCTGTTTCCGCGCGCGGGCCGGGCGCGGGCCGTTGCGCTGCGCCGTGCGACGCTGGCATGTGGGGCGGCGGAGAAAGCGGTAAGCCTGTTTTATGAACAGCGTCTGCACACTGTCACCTCGGCCCAGTGGGAGGCACGATGCCGGTTGCAGATCGGGTCAGTGCTGGAGGCGCTTGAGGCCGAGGCGACGGATGCCCCCTATTGGGAGGCTGAGATGGGTCATGCGGATATCGCCCTGACCTGCGCGTTGCGCTTTATCGACGAGGCGCATCCGGGCCTGTTTGATGCCCAGACTTTTCCAAAGCTGCGGAAAAGGGCGCGGGCGATGGAGGCGATGGCTGTATTTCAGACCATCGCCCAGCCTTTTATCGCACCAGCGTGACCCCGCGATCAGGCGCGGCCGAGTTTCGCGTTGCGCGCTGTGCGCAGGCGGTCGAAATCATCGCCCGCGTGATAGCTGGACCGGGTTAAGGGCGTTGCCGACACCATCAGGAAGCCCTTGCCATAAGCGGCGGTCTCATAGGCCTTGAACTCATCCGGGGTGACGAAACTGGCGATGCGGTGGTGTTTGGGCGTCGGTTGCAGGTATTGGCCGATGGTCAGGAAATCGACATCCGCCGCGCGCATGTCATCCATCACTTGCAACACGGCCTGACGATCCTCGCCAAGACCCACCATAATGCCGGATTTGGTAAACATGCCGGGATCAAGCTCTTTGACCTTTTGCAAAAGGCGCAGCGAATGGAAGTATCGCGCGCCGGGGCGCACCTCTGGGTACAGGCCGGGGACGGTTTCAAGGTTGTGGTTGAACACGTCAGGCCGCGCCTCGACCACGGCTTCGAGGGCCGAGGGCGGGCATTTCAGAAAATCCGGCGTCAGAATTTCGATGGTCGTGCCGGGGGCGCGGTGGCGGATAGCGCGGATGGTCTGGGCGAAGTGATCGGCCCCGCCATCGGCCAGATCATCCCGGTCCACCGAGGTGATGACGACATGTTTCAGGCCAAGCTGTTCTACCGCATGGGCCACACGGCCCGGCTCGAACGCATCAAGCGCCTGCGGCTTGCCTGTCGCCACGTTGCAGAAGGTGCAACCACGGGTACAAATCTCGCCCATGATCATCATGGTGGCATGGCCCTGAGACCAGCATTCCCCAACATTGGGACAGCCCGCCTCTTCGCAGACGGTCACAAGTTTCTTTTCGCGCAGGATGTCGCGCGTTCTCTTGTAACCATCTGACGTTGGAGCCTTTACCCGAATCCAGGACGGTTTTTTGGGCTGGTCATTGTCGGGGCGATGCGCCTTTTCGGGGTGGCGCTGATCGGGCAGTTTCAGGTCGCGCAACGGGTGATCCTCCCTCGGGGCGTGGTGCAGACATAAGCCCTTGTGCCGCTGTAGGCAACGCTGCGTGGTGACGCGGGGGCTTGCACCCGGTGCAAGGGTCGCGGGTTTGCGCTATGTCATGTGGGCCGGGCCGGCCATATCGCAAAGTGGCCGTGACCGATGCGGGGAATCACCGGATGACTATTGCAGAACTGAGCCTTGCCCTGATGGTGTTGTTGCTGACACCGGGGCCAACCAACACGCTGATGCTGATGGCGGGGGTAGAGCGGGGCTGGACGCGGTCGCTTTGGTTGATCGGGGTGGAACTGGCAGCCTATCTGGCCGTGATCGTGCCGTTGGCGCTGTTGGCGCAGGGTTTGGCGGCACAGATGGGGGTGCTGCGCCCGATTGTGGCGGGGTTGGCGGGACTGTGGGTGCTGTATCTGGCCGTCCGGATGTGGCGGACAGAGCCGGTGGCCGGGCAAGGAATAACGGTGACGGCGCAGCGGATGGCGCTGACGACGCTGCTCAATCCCAAGGGGTTGATCATGGGGCTTGTGTTGCTGCCTGCCGCCGGGGCGACGGAGGCGGCCTTTGGCGTGCTGGTGCTGGCGATCATTGTCGTGGCGGCCTTCTGGTCCGGGTTGGGCGCGCGCATGCCGGGGGCCGGGGACGGGGCCGCCATCCCGGCGCTGTGGCGACGGGTGGCGGCGGTCTGGCTGGCCGGGCTTTCCGTGATGATCGTGGCCGGGGGTATCGGGGCTTAGTACTCGGCAGGCGTCAGCCGATCATCGGCCGCCCTGCCCTTTCTTCGTAATGCCGCTGGAGCCGTTGCAGCGCGATGCGCAGCACGATCTTGCCGGACCGTGCGGCCCATCCCATGCGGCGTTCGGTGGTTTCGATCCCTTCGAGGAAACAGCACACCCGCAGCACCACATCCCCCAGACCGGGACCAAGATCCCGCAGCGCCTCGGCCACGCGGTCGCGCGCGCCAGGGGGGCCTTCGCCCGGGCCAGAGGATGCAAAGCCGCCCCGGTCTGATCCTGTGAGGAAGCGATCCCAGTTCTGGGCAACGCGCGGGCCCATCTGCGCCAGTTCGAAATCTTCGCGCAGGCGTTCTGCGACGCGCACCAATTCCGGTTCCAGATAGGGTTTGCCATCCCGATCCAGTTTGCGCCCCAGCGCGCTGACCGGGCTTTCGGCGGCATTATAGCGGACGCGGCGGCGGCCATCGGGGGTTTCGGTTTCACGCTCGGCCATGTCGCGGTGCTGGGCGGCGTAGATGAACTGCGCCTCACGCACGCCGCCTGCGCGCATCTCCTCTTCCGCCAAAAGGCGGCGCAGGGCGGCACGGCCTATGGCGGTGATGCGATAGGCCGACACGCGGCCCGGCGCGGCGCAGGCGATCCAGTCCTTGAGCGCAAAGGCCTGCGCCACGGCGCGGTCCAGGGTGCAGAGGCGCGTTTGGGCACCTCCGGGCTGTTCGCGCAGCACGACGGCGCGGTCCAGATCGGCCGACACGGCAAGGACGGAATCGGGTTCGGCCAGGCGTCGCAGCACACGCCGTGCCTCGGCGGCAAGGGTGGCGGCATCCTGCGGCATGGGTTCGGGGCGGGAATGGGCGGTCATGGCATCCTCATCGATTGCGGACGACCCGTCCTGCGCCAGTTGCGCGACACGGCGCAGGGAATCGAGCGCCGCATCGACCAGCGGATCATCCCGCCGGGTTTCGCACTGACGCACCTGCCGCAGCACCGTCGAGGCCGCGATGCCATTGCGCCGTGCAAGTTCGCGCAATGGCAGGCCGCTTGCCGTGTGATCGAGGTAGTGGCGCACCGGATCAGGCAGCCAATGTGGCAAGTGCTGGCAGGGGTTGGGGATCGTCGTGTTCTGCATGTCAGTCCTGTGGAACGCCCCCTGGATGTTTACGATCTGTTAGTACAACCCAAACTTGTTTTGGTTAGCGGATCGTTAACAAAGCGGCGCAGAACCAAGCATTGTCCACAAAGTGTCAACAAAACTGTACACCTCCGCGCGCTGTTTCCTGTCAACACGCAACGCCACCCTGACGGGGCCTAGGGTGGCGCCATGCTGTTGAGGAGATTGCCATGTGCCCGATTCCTGCCCTTGCCATCCACGAACCCGAACGCATCCTGCCCAAGGGCGGCGAGGTTGAAACCGGTGCAGGGCTGCGCCGCCCGCGCCTTTTGATGTCAGCTGCGCGGCATGGGTTGGGGGAGTATCGGCGCGCGCGGGATCTGCTGCGCCTGCTGGGCTATTGCCCCAACGCGGCACTGGCGGTGGAGGATCTGACGCGGATGGAAGCCGAGGCCGAGGCCGCCCGGCGTGCGGGCAGCCCGGCATGGTCTTGCACGCGGCATGTGGAGGTGCTGATCGCGCTCTTGGCCGAACGCGCGCTGGCGGGCGGGTAAGGAAGGCCCGCGCCGATGGCACGGGCCGCAGGCTTTAGATAAAGGCGTCGGGCATGGAGGCCTTTTTCTTGGCGACAAACTCATCCAGTGCCTCTCGGATGCCTTCGTCCAGCGCGGGCTGCTGATAATCGTTCAGCTGTTTCTTCACCCGTTCGTTGGCCAGTTGCATGGTGTCGCGTGACCCTTCTTCGGCCCATGTCTCAAACGGTTTGTAGTCGAACAGGTCAGACCGCCAGAACGCCGATTTGAAATTGGCCTGAGTGTGTTCGCAGCCAAGGTAATGGCCGCCGGGGCCAACCTCGCGGATGGCATCCATGCCCTGCCCATTGGCATCCATGAAGATGCCCTGTGCAAGGTGGTGCAGCGTGCCCAACTGATCGGCATCCATCACGTATTTCTCGTAGGACGATACCAGCCCGCCTTCCAGCCAGCCGCAGGCATGCAGCATGAAGTTGACGCCGGCCAGAAGCGCCATATTCAGGCTGTTGGCGGTTTCATAAGCGGCCTGCGCGTCGGGCAGCTTTGATCCGCAGAACGACCCGCCGGAGCGGTACGGAAGGCCAAGGCGGCGGGCAAGCTGGCCAGCGCCATAGGTGATATGCGCGGCTTCGGGCGTGCCAAAGGTGGGCGCGCCGGAGTTCATGTCGATCGACGTCACGAAGGCGCCAAAGATCACCGGCGCACCGGCGCGGATCAACTGGCTATAGGCGACACCGGCCAACACCTCGGCCAGAACCTGCGTCAGGGTGCCGGCCACGGTGACGGGTGCCATCGCACCGCCCACGATGAAGGGCGAGATGATCGCGGCCTGATTGGCGCGGGCATAGACCTCAAGCGCGCCCATCATGATGCCGTCAAAGGTGAGCGGGCTGTTGATGTTGATGAGCGAGGTCATCACCGTGTTCTGATCAACGAAATCCGACCCGAACAGGATCTTGGACATCGCCACGGAATCCTCGGCCCGGCTGGGTTCGGTCACCGAGCCCATGTAGGGTTTGTCCGACAGCACCATATGCGCGTGCAGCATATCGAGGTGGCGCTTGTTCACGGCGACGTCGGTGGGTTCACAGACCGTGCCGCCGGAATGGTGCAGCCATTTGGACATGTAGCCCAGTTTCACGAAGTTCTGGAAATCGTGGATCGTGGCGTAGCGGCGGCCACCTTCCATGTCGCGCACGAAGGGCGGGCCGTAGACCGGGGCCAGCACCAGATTGCGACCGCCCACCTCGACATTGCGTTCGGGGTTGCGGGCGTGCTGCGTGAATTCGCGCGGCGCTGTGGCGCACAGCTTGCGGGCAAGGCCGCGCGGGATGCGGACGCGTTCGCCCTGCACATCGGCCCCGGCATTCTTCCAGCGCACCAGCGCTTCGGGGTTTTCGACGAAATTGACGCCGATCTCTTCCAGCACGGTTTCGGCGTTCCATTCGATGATCTGAAGCGCTTCTTCGTTCAGGATCTCGAAGTTCGGGATGTTGCGCTGAATGAACTTGGCGCTTTCCAGGCTGACCGCCGTGCGTTCCGCGCGCCGTGCCGACCCGCCGCCGCCCCGTGCCCTGCGCCCTGCCCCGGCCACTGCAAGATCTGCGTCGCTCATCGCTTTCTCCATCGCTGTCACCGCCCGCGAAGGGCGTGTATTTTGCCCGCTTATGCGCCCAAACCGCCCTTGCCCCGCCCCCGAATGCGGCGCTTGGCGCGCAAAAACGACATCGCGGCAGAACAGAAGCGACGTGATGCCGCTTCAACTTGGGAAAAATGGATCGTGGGTTCTGGAGGGGGTCCGCGGGCACGGCCCCCGGCGTAAGCCATAAGCGCCCTCTTGCGAAAATCGGGCACAACGGCTACGCGGGCGCATGACCCAGATCGCCCCCCAATCCGCCCCCGCCCTTGCGCATGACCGCCTTCTGATCATCGACTTTGGCAGTCAGGTGACGCAGCTGATCGCGCGCCGCCTGCGTGAGTTGAACGTCTATTGCGAGATCCATCCTTTCAACAAGGTGGATGCGGCCTTTCTGAAGAGCTTTGCCCCCAAGGCGGTGATCTTTTCGGGTGGCCCGGCTTCGGTCTTCAACGACGGTGCGCCGATGCCGCCAGCGGGCGTGTTCGATATGGGGGTGCCGATCCTTGGTATCTGCTATGGCCAGCAAGTGATGATGCACTGTCTGGGCGGCAAGGTGGAGCGCGGGCATGGCACCGCCGAGTTTGGCCGCGCCTATGTGACGCCCACCCCTGTGACGCATCCGATCCTGTCGGGCTGGTTCGACACCGATGACGGCGTCGGCGGTCGGGAACAGGTCTGGATGAGCCACGGCGATCATGTGTCGGAGATCGCGCCCGGCTTTCAGGTGCTTGGCACCTCGCCCAATGCGCCTTTTGCGATCACGGCGAACCCCGAGCGGCATTTCTATGCGGTGCAGTTCCACCCGGAGGTGCACCACACGCCCAAGGGGGCCAAGCTGTATGAGAACTTTGTCCGCCTTGCGGGGTTCAAGGGCGACTGGACGATGGGCGCCTATCGCGAAGAGGCGATCCGCAAGATACGGGAACAGGTGGGCGATCAGAAGGTGATCTGCGGCCTGTCGGGGGGTGTCGATTCCTCGGTCGCGGCGGTGCTGATCCATGAAGCGATCGGCGATCAGCTCACTTGCGTTTTCGTGGACCACGGCCTGCTGCGGCTGGGTGAGGCGGAGCAGGTCGTGTCGATGTTCCGCGACACCTATAACATCCCGCTGATCCATGCCGACGAGTCCGACCTGTTCCTCGGCGCGTTGGAAGGCGTGTCCGACCCCGAGGTCAAGCGCAAGACCATCGGGCGGCTGTTCATCGACGTGTTCCAGAAACATGCAACCGCCGTGGGCGGGGCGACCTTCCTTGCGCAAGGGACACTGTACCCGGATGTGATCGAGAGCGTGTCTTTCAGTGGCGGGCCGTCGGTGACGATCAAATCGCACCACAATGTGGGCGGTTTGCCTGAAAAGATGGGCATGAAGCTGGTCGAGCCGCTGCGCGAGCTGTTCAAGGATGAAGTGCGCGCTTTGGGCCGTGAGTTGGGCCTGCCCGCCAGTTTCATCGGCCGTCACCCCTTTCCCGGCCCCGGCCTTGCCATTCGCTGCCCGGGCGAGATCACGCGCGAAAAGCTGGATATCCTGCGCCAGGCGGATGCGGTTTATATCGACCAGATCCGCAAACATGGACTGTATGACGAAATCTGGCAGGCATTTGCTGCCATCCTGCCGATGAAGACTGTGGGCGTGATGGGCGACGGGCGGACCTATGATTACGCGCTGGCGCTGCGGGCAGTGACGAGCGTGGATGGGATGACGGCGGATTACTATCCGTTCACCCATGAATTCCTTGGCGAAACCGCCACCCGCATCATCAATGAGGTGAAGGGCGTGAACCGCGTGTTCTATGACTGCACCTCCAAACCCCCCGGGACGATTGAACTGGAATGATCCGGCTGTCAGGACGCCTTGTTTGCATGACGGAAGGGGAACGGGAAACCGTTCTGGCCCATCGTCCCGGCCATGTGGCGGCGACGCTGGCTGAGCCGGGCTGTTTGTCCTTTACCATCGACGACACGGATGATCCGATGGTGTTCGATGTTCGGGAAAGCTTTCGCGACCGCGCGGCCTTTGATGCGCATCAGGCGCGGACGCGGGAGTCGGTCTGGTTTTCGGCCACCAAAGGGATCCTTCGTGATTTCAGGGTCGAAGAGCTGAGGGATTGACGCGCCGCCCCGCCCTTGTGCCAATGGCGCAGGGAGGACGGGATCATGCAGGCCACACGACTTTTCGATATTGGTGATATCCGCACGGCAGAGGTGGCCATACCCACCCCGGCCCCCGGTGAAGTGCTGATCCGGGTGGAGTCCTGTGGAATTTGCGGCACGGACCGGCATCTGCTGCATGGCACCTTTCCATCTAAGCCGCCACTGACGCTGGGGCATGAATTTTCCGGCATCGTCGTGGGTGTCGGCGCAGGGGTGGCGCTGGCGGAAGGCACGCGGGTGACCTGCGATCCGAACACATGGTGCGGGCGGTGCGAGAATTGCCTGCGCGGGCGGGTGAACCTGTGCCTGAACAATGTGGCGACAGGCCTTGGCCGCGATGGCGGCTTTGCCGAGTTTTGCGCCTTTCCTGCGCATAAGGCGCATGTCCTGCCCGGCGATCTGGACCCGCTGCATGGCGCGTTCTGTGAGCCGCTGGCTTGCACAATCCATGGCATCGATATTGGCGCGCCCAAGGCCGGGGAACGGGTGATGATCCTGGGCGGTGGTGTCATCGGGATGCTGGCGCTGCAGCTTTGCGTGCAGGCCGGGGCCGAGGTGATGCTGGTCACCCGGCAGGCATCGAAACAGGCGCTGGGCCGATCCTTGGGCGCGCATGAGACCGCAGCGACAGAGGCAGCGGCAAAGGCGATCTGGGCAAAGGGGGCCGATCTGGTGGTGGAATGCGCCGGAGTGGCCGAAACGGTGGAAATGGCCCCGCGGCTGACACGGGACGGCGGTCGGGTGGTGATTTTGGGCGTGCTGGGCGCGGGCGAAACCGTGCGGATCGAACCTTTTGATCTACTGTTTCGCGAGGTGCAGTTGCTGTCGTCCTTCATCAACCCGTTCACGCAGGAACGGGCGGCGGCGATGATCGCGGCAGGGCGCATCAAGCTGGACCCGCTGATTTCGCGGACATTGCCGCTGGCCGAGGCGGCGGAGTCGATCATCCAACCGGCGCGGGCGGGGGAAATCCGGGCGATCGTTCTGCCCAATGGCACCGCTTAGGCCTCACCTCCAAGGGACAGGTGTTCCCAGACCGACACCGCGACCATGACCACGGCGGAAAGGATCATCGCCCACATCAAGGGCATCCAGCCGCCAATCAGCATCAGCCCTGCCAACGCCGCGATCCCCGCGATATGTGACAGCGGGAACCATTGGGCGGAGCTGCGCTTGAACAGCCCGTTACCGAGCAGGAACAAAAGCGGCCCGCCAAGGATTGTCGCCCCTTCGGCCAGAACAGCGGCATCTTCGGGATGGGCGATGGCGCGTTCCGATCCGACGGCCGCCAGCACGATCCCCGCAACGATGGGAATATGCAGATAGGTAAAGCCGTTGCGCGCGATGCGGCCCGGATCGGCGGCATGTTCGATCTGATGGGTGCCCCGGCGGTGGCCGATGTGGAAATAGACCCACCACATGCCCACTGTCACCACAAGCGAGCCGAGGAAAGTGGCGATGCCTGCGGCTGTCCAGTCCATGTCGGCAAAGGTCGCGCCGGACACGAGCAGCGTTTCACCAAGACAGATGATGATGAACAATCCGCAGCGTTCCGCAATATGGCCGCCATGGATTGTCCAGTTTGTGGTCTGGTCACGGCCCCGTCCGGGCAGGGGATAGGCGAGGACCGGACCCGCAATCTCGACGACCAGCGCGAGCGACCAGAGCGTGAAGCGCCATTCGGGCGGCGCAAGACCGCCAATCACCCAGAGCACCCCTGCCCCGCTGACCCAGATCAGGATGCGCGTATAGGTACCCCGCAACGGATTACCTTGCCCCAGCGCGACCCAGATGAACACCGTACGCCCGACCTGCATGGCGGCAAAGGCAAGCCCAAAGACCCAGCCGCGCCCCCCGAAGGCATCGGGAATCGCCATGGACAGGAACAGACCAGCGGCCATCAACCCGAAGAGCAGGCCCCGCACGGCCACATGATCGGGATTCAACCGGTTCAGCGCCCAGGTCGAATAGATCCAGACCCACCAGACCGCCAAAAGCAGCAGCGCCGTCTCGGCCGCGCCCTTGATATCGTAGTGATACAAAAGCGCGTGGCTGACCTGGGTGATAGCAAAGACGAAGATCAGATCGAAGAACAGTTCGGCAAAACCGACCCGCGCCTCGCTGCCCCGGATAATGGGCACTGCCCCGGTTTCCGCTGCCATTGTTGCCCCCTGCCCCGCCAGATAGCCCCGCAAAGCCTAAGCGGACGCGCAAAACCGGGCAAGCGGGACGGAAGGCTGCTGCTGGACAATTCCGCATCGCGGGGTGAGTGTCAGGCCATGACAGCCGTTCACCGCCCCCTTGCCGCCGCCATCTGGATGACCGGATCGGTTTTTTCCTTCACCGCCATGGCCATCGCCGGGCGGGCGATTTCGGGGGTGCATGACACATTCGAAATCATGTTGTGGCGGTCAGTTCTTGGCTTTGCCCTCGTGCTTATGGTGGGTGCTGCGCTGCGCCGCCTGCGCGAGGTGCGGCGTGACCGGATGGGCCAGCATCTGGTGCGCAACCTGTTTCACTTCACCGGGCAGAACCTGTGGTTCTGGGCGCTGACGATGATCCCGCTGGCGCAGGTCTTTGCGCTCGAATTTACCTCACCCATCTGGGTGATCCTGCTGTCGCCGCTGGTTTTGGGTGAGAAACTGACGCGGGTGCGTTTGTTCGCGGCGGGCATGGGGTTCATCGGCATCTTGCTGGTCGCGCGCCCCGACTTCTCGGCGCTGAACCCCGGTGTGTTGGCGGCGGCGGCGAGCGCGATCTGTTTTGCCGCGACAAGCCTGATGACCAAGAAACTGACTCGGGGCGAAAGCATCGTGTCGATCCTGTTCTGGCTGACGCTGATGCAGGGGATATTTGGGCTGGTGTTGGCGGGGTATGACGGGGTGATCCAGTTGCCGACGGCGGCCACCCTGCCCTGGTTGGCGGTGATTGGGTTCTGCGGGCTTCTGGCACATCTGTGCATCACCACCGCGCTGTCGCTGGCCCCGGCGAGTTATGTGATCCCCATCGACTTTGCCCGCCTGCCCGTCATCGCGCTGGTGGGGGTGATGCTTTATGCCGAACCGCTGGATCCGCTGGTCATTCTGGGGGCGGTGGTCATTTTTATTGGGAACTGGGCCAATATCCGGGCCGAAACGCGCAAGCCTGCAACAGTCGGGGTGGTCACAAATCCGTGACGTCGCGTCATGAATTGACCGCAATTACGCCCGGACATAGCGTTAAGACATATGCGCCCGTGGGGACGTGCGCGGGAGGAGTAACGGGAATGGCAGTCATGAAAAGAATACTCGGGGCGACCACCGCACTTGTGGTGGGAACGCTGTCGGCACAGGCAGGCGGGATCGAACGGACAGGTTTCAATCCGGCGTTTCTGTTCGAAAACGGCAACTACTTTGAAGTGGCCTTCGGATCGGTTTCGCCAAGCGTTTCCGGCGTTGCCTTTGGGGTAAGCTCGGGCGATATGGCGTCCAGCTACAACACGATTTCAGGGTCGGTGAAGTACCAACTTACCGACGAATTCGCGATCGGTGTGGTCGTTGACCAGCCGGTCGGCGTGGACGTGGCCTATCCGGGCGGCACGGGGTATTTCTTCAACACCTCCAGCGCGACGGTCAATTCCCTGCAACTCAGCGTGCTGGGTCACTATCGCTTTTCGCCGAACGTCAGCGCCTATGCAGGTGTGCGGGCCGTGCGGACGGACGGCATAGTTGACAACGTAAACTTGGGCATTCCGACGGGAGGCCTGCCAACCTATGATATGACCACTTCCACCGAGGTAGACTACGGGTATGTCGTTGGCGTCGCCTACGAGCGGCCTGACATCGCACTTCGTGTGGCGCTATCATACATTTCCGAAGTAACACATGACTTCACTGCGACCGACAGCTTCGGTGCAGGTGCCGGATTTGCGACGACCATCCCGCAGGGTGTAAACCTCGATTTTCAAACTGGGGTTGCCGCAGATACGCTGGTTTTCGGCTCTATCCGCTGGCGTGACTGGTCCGAATTCACGATCGCACCGCGTGGGACGATCGCTCTGAGCACCAACAACAAAGATACGGTGTCCTACTCGCTCGGCGTAGGCCGCAAATTCAGCGATACCTTCTCCGGCCTTGCTTCTGTCGGGTATGAACCTGCCGGTGGTGGTGAAGTTGGCAACCTGGGCCCGACCGATGGGTACAGAAGTCTGACGCTGGCTGGTATCTACACCGCCCCGACCGGCATGAAGGTGACTGTCGGCGCAAGCTATGGCTGGGTTGGTGATGCAACGACATCGGGCATCGGCGGCCGGTTTACCGACAACAACTTTATCGGCATCGGCGTGCGGGTCGGCTACTCGTTCTGATCCCGTACAATCGTACGTAGAAGGCCCCGCCCACAGCGGGGCCTTTGTCATTTTCCGCGTGAAATCCGGGGCCTTGGGCGCTATCAGGCAGTTGGGCGGTTGGGGAGCAGAACATGATCTATGCAAGCGGCGCAGAGTTTCGCGCGGCGCGGGACAAGCGGGTTTTGCTGTTTGGCATGTCCGGCCTTGGCAAAACGCATCTGGCCAACATGCTGCGCGATGCGCCCGAACAACAAGGCGGCGGGTGGTTCCATTACTCGGTCGATTACCGCATCGGTACGCGCTACATGGGCGAGTATATCGCCGACAATTTCAAGCGTGAGGCGATGAAGGTTCCGCTGCTGCGGGAACTGCTGATGACGGATAGCGTCTTTATCGCCTCCAACATCACCTTCAACAATCTTGCCCCCCTGTCCACCTATCTGGGCAAGCCCGGCGATCCGGCACGCGGCGGCGTGGCCTTTGGCGAGTATTGCAAGCGGCAAGATCAGCACCGCGAAGCCGAAATTGCAGCACTGCTGGACACGCCGCGATTCATCGAACGGGCGCGCGAGATTTATGGGTACGCAAATTTCGTCTGTGACAGCGGGGGGTCGATCTGCGAAGTGGTGGATGCCGCCGATCCGGGCGATCCGGTGATGCGGGCGCTGGCGGATAACCTGCTGCTCGTCTGGATCAAGGGATCCGAGGCGCATCGCGATGAACTGATCCGCCGTTTCGACCGGGCGCCGAAGCCGATCTATTACCAGCCGGATTTCCTTGCCACGCTCTGGGCCGAATACCTGGCACAGGAAGGAAAGCCCGAGGATCAGGTAGATCCCGATGCCTTCTTGCGCTTTGGCTATGCGCGCATCCTGAACCATCGGCAGCCACGCTATGCCGCGATGGCGGAATGGGGCGTGACGGTCACCGCCGAAGAAGTGGCGCAGGTGCGCAATCCCGGCGATTTCCACGATCTGATTTCCCGGGCGCTTGATCGCCGCGCGGCGGCGGCATAGATACGCCGCCTGTCCGAACCGAAGAGTTTACCCGATGCCCATCACCTTGCCCGAAACCCTGCCGGCCTATGACGTGCTTCGCAATGAAGGCGTCATGGTTATGTCGCCCGAACGGGCGGCACGGCAGGACATCCGCCCGCTGCGGATCGGGCTGTTGAACCTTATGCCGAAGAAAATCCAGACGGAGAACCAGTTCGCCCGTCTGATCGGCGCGACGCCGTTGCAGATCGACCTGCAGCTGATCCGGATGACCGAGCATCAGACGCGCAATACAGCCGCCGAGCATATGGAAACCTTCTATCGCCCATTTCAGGAGGTGAAAGAAGAAAAGTTCGACGGTCTGATCATCACAGGCGCGCCCATCGAACACCTGCCGTTCGAGGAGGTGACCTATTGGGATGAGCTGTGCGAGGTCTTTGACTGGACGCAAACCCATGTGCAGAGCACCTTTGGCGTGTGCTGGGGTGGCATGGCGATGATCAATCATCTTCATGGCGTGCAAAAGCACATGCTGCCGAGAAAGGCCTTTGGCTGCTTTCGCCACCGCAACCTTGCGCCCACATCACCGTTTCTGCGCGGGTTTTCCGATGATTTCGTCATCCCCGTCAGCCGCTGGACGGAAATGCGCCAAAGCGAGATCGACAGCAAGCCGGGCCTGCGCACCCTGCTCGGGTCCGAGGAAGTGGGCCCCTGTCTGGTTGAGGATGCGGCGCATCGGGCGCTCTATATCTTCAACCATTTCGAATATGACAGCGAAACGCTGAAGCAGGAATATGACCGCGACATTGCCAATGGCACCGCGATCAATGTGCCGCTGAACTATTATCCCGATGACGATCCCGCGATGCCACCGCTCAATCGCTGGAGAAGCCACGCGCACCTGCTATATGGCAACTGGATTAACGAGATTTACCAGTCCACGCCCTATGAGATTGCTGAAATTGGCACTTAGTCTGATCCTTGCAGCCACCGCCATCGGCGGCTGCGCCGTGTTGACAGACCGACGGGCGACAGAGCGTGAACAGGCGGCAGAAACGGCCTTTCCCCCGACAGGACAGTTGTTGAAGGTGGAGGGAAAAACGGTTCATGCCCATGTGCAGGGCAGCGGGCCGGATCTGGTGCTGATCCACGGGGCAAGTGGCAGTACGCGGGATTTCACCTTTGATCTGGTGGATCGGCTGGCACAGGATTACCGCGTCATCGCCTTTGACAGGCCGGGTCTGGGTTGGACCGATGATCTGGGCACGCAGGGCATCAGCCCGATGGAACAGGCGCGGCTGTTGCAGGCGGCAGCGGATCAACTGGGCGTGCGGCGGCCCATCGTGATGGGCCACTCCTATGGCGGATCCGTCGCAATGGCCTGGGGGTTGACCGATACGCCCGATGTGGCAGCGCTGGTGATCGTGTCCGGGGCAACGATGCCGTGGCCGGGCGGCCTTGGCCCGTTCTATGCCGTCACCGGCACGCGGCTGGGTGGGGCGACACTTGTACCTGCGATCACGGCCTTTGTTCCGCCGGAACGGGCAGAGGCTGTTGTCGATGGCATCTTTGCCCCCGGACCCGCACCCGCGGGTTATGCCGACTATGTTGGCGTGGGGCTGAGCATGCGGCGACACAGCCTGCGCGCCAATGGGCGGCAAGTTTGGGGGTTGAAGCCTTATGTCACGCGGATGGCCGAAGAATACCCCAAGCTGAACTTGCCGGTCGAGATTCTGCATGGCACCGCCGACACGACTGTGCCGGCCGATATCCACGCCATCCCCCTGTCCCGTCTGCTGCCGGATGCGCAGCTGACGCTGTTGCCCGATGTCGCGCATATGCCGCATCACACGAACCCGGAGGCGGTGATCGACGCCATCCACCGCGCTGCCACCCGCGCCGGATTGCGCTGACCGCGCCTATCGCCATACTGGCGCGACAGTTTTTGCGA